>JBBSEY010000058.1:0-15152 GCA_038239265.1 Gemmatimonadales bacterium
AATAACATCACCGCGCGGGGCACGCGCGGTGTTATGAACCCGGCTTTTCCGTCGCGGCGGGGGGGTAGCGCCAATGCACAACGGCGGGGGTCGCTCGCGCACCGCGCGAGGCCCCCCGGCCTTTCTCGCTCCACGAGCTTTTGCGCTATCGCGCGAACGACGCCAGCGTTGCGCCCATCGCGTCGATCGTGGACTTCGCATTCCAGCGGTCGACGCCGTTGTAGATGAATGCGAAGGCGAGCATCTCGCCGTTCTTCGCCGTGACGTAGCCGCCGAGGGAGATGACGCTGTTCGTCGTCCCCGTCTTGGCGTGGAGATTCCCCTGGGCAGGGGTCGCGCGCATGCGGTGGCGCAGGAGCTCCGACTCGCCCGCGATCGGGAGCGACGTGTGGAAGGCGTCCTTCCACGGCGCGTTGTTCGCGTACGAGAGCAGCTGCACGAGCGCGCGCGGCGTGATCTTGTCGAGCACGGAGAGTCCGCTGCCATCGGCCGCGAATACCGCGCCTGGTGCGGCGCCGACTTTCGTGGTCATGAAACTCTGCAGGAGCTTGTTCGCGCTCTCTACCGAGCCCACCGCGTTGGGCGACGCCTTGCGCCCCGCGTCTCGGAAGAGCAGCTCGGCGTAATGGTTGATGCTCTCGCCGTTCATCACGTCGAGCATCTGACCGATCGATGGCGAGTTGAGCCCGGTGAGCTTCACCGCGCTCGCGGGCGTGGCGGCGAACGAGGTCGTGCCGTCGACCGTGATGCCGCGCGCCTGTAGCGCACGGCGGAAGGCGCCGGCGCAGAAGGCCGTCGGATCCTCGACGACGAGTTGATACGCGCGCTCGCCGGCTCTCGCGCCGATCGTTCCCGATACCTGGATGACGCCGGCCGGAGTGGTGTGCGCGGAGATGCGTGCTCCGCCGCCGCTCACGGTGCGCACGGTCGAGGTGACGGGGAGCGTGGTCGCTGGATCGAGCGTGACCGTCGCGCCTGTCTTGCCGCTGCCGGGCTTCACGCGCACGATGACGAGATTCTCGTTGAGCGAGAGCGCCGAGACGCGCGCGGCGTAGCCGGACTGCAGGTAGCGCGTCTGCCACCCTTCGGGGATGCGCTGCGTGTCGAACGCGCTCGCGTCGGCGATCAGCGTGCCCGTCACGCGCTTGACGCCCGCGCCAGCGACGAGCTGCGCGAGCGCATCCATCGGGCCGCCAATCCCGGTGATGAAGCGCTTCGAGAGCGCGGGGTCACCGTCGCCGCGGAGGATCAGATTTCCGCGGAGCGTGCCGTCGGCTCCGAGCGTACCGTCGCGCAGCACATCGGTGCTGAACTGATGCTGAGGGCCGAATTGATCGAGCGCGAGTGCCGTCGTGAACAGCTTCATGTTCGACGCAGGCTGGAGCGGCTCGTCGGGATTCACGGTGTACAGCGTGTCGTTGCGCGTGAGCGAGAGCACGACCACGCCCCATGTGCCATTGCGCACGCGGCTCATCATGAGCTGGTGCAGGTCGCTCACGAGCTCGATCTCACTCGCCGGCGTCGCGAAGTGAATTGCAGCGACGGCGCGCGTTTCACGACGGGCGCGGCGGCGAGGGCGATGCTTGGTGTCGTCGGCGGGTTGGCGCGATGAGGGCGCCGCGACCGCGCGCGGAGCGGCCGCCCCCATGCTCGGAACAGCGAGCACAGCAGTGAGACTGAGCGCCAGCATGATGCCGCGCACGACAGCCTGTGTGGATTTGGACCGCTGGATTGGCAAGTGCAACGCTGGCATGGTGTTAGGAGAGCACAAACTAATATGACTTGGCAGTGGAAGCTCATGCGCCGCGCCGCGCACGTCAACCCTGTCACTACGAGCCGCACAGGGGCTCGGTCACAAATTTGGGGGAGATAGCCGGCTACCTCAGTACCCTCAGACCTTGACGATGATTCCGCGCCGGTGCATGAGGGCGAGTCCCGCATAGACAATGGCGACGTAGATCAGCGCAAACAGCAAACTCGCGTCGCGCGGATCGGAGAACAGCGGGGCAAGCGCCGAGGCGTAGAAAGCGCTCTGCACCGACACTAGTGCCCCGCTCCGGGGCACCTTCACCAGCGTGTAAATGAACCGCGAGAGCACGCCGGACGCCACAAAGGCCACGATCGGGTTCATCCCGAAGGGAATGAACGGCTTCGTCCATGCGCGCCACCCTCGCACGTCCACGAGCCACGCGCAGGTCGCGACCGCGACTCCCGCCATTCCCGCGGTAAAGAGGACGTAGGAGCTCGTCCACAGATTCTTGCCCAAAGGGAATGACCACCCCCACGCGAGCCCAGCGACCATCGCGAGCGAGCCCACCGCGAACATCGTCGTCAGCCGCTCCGCGAGCGGTCGCGGCTCGGCGATCCACTGGCCGGCGAGCACGCCCAGCATGACCGTGCCGATGGCCGGAATCGTCGAAAGTATCCCCTCGGGATCCCAGCTGCCGCCGCCGCCGATCCACATGTGATGGGGCCCGATGATCGTGCGATCGACCCACGCCGCGAGCGAGGCAGCCGGGTCGCCGAGCACCAGCGCACCCATCCCGTGCCCCGGCACGGGAACGAGTGTGAGCGCGAGCCAATAGCCGACGAGCAGCGCTGCGACGATCCAGAGCTGTTGCCTCACGCTCGTACGCATCGTGAGCAGCGCGCCGAAGAGATAGCAGACGCCGATGCGCTGAAGCACACCGGTCACGCGCCAGTGCGAGATGTCGAGCGGCGTGGACGCGGAATCGAACACGGCGTCGCCGGGAAGATGAATGAAGAACTGGTGATACGGGAAGCCGGTCATCAGCAGCCCGACCGCGACGATCGTCAACGCTCGGCGTGCCGTCTGCCGCATGATCGCGCCGCCGCTCTCGCCGCGCGCGCGCCGTGCCTCACGCGAGAGGTGCGTGGTGACGCCGACGATGAAGAGGAAGAACGGAAAGATGAGATCGGTGGGCGTCCAGCCGAACCACGGGGCGTGCTCGAGCGGCTCGTAGATCGAAGCCCAGCTCCCCGGATTGTTCACGAGGAGCATCCCTGCGACGGTGATCCCCCGAAATACGTCGAGTGACAGCAGTCGCTCGCGAGTGGGGGATGGCGTCATCACGCGGCCATCAGAAGCTGATCCTGAGATGGCCGAAGAGGAAGAGCAGTCCGACGATCGTGAACGATGCGAGAATGAGCGGACCCATGAAGAGTGCGCGGAAGAGCTTCGCGTCGTACTTCAGATGCATGTAGAACATCACGACGATCGCGAACTTGATCGCCGAGAGCGCGAGGAGCGTGGGCACGAACAGCTTCGTCGAGGTAAACGACGGAATGTAGTAGATCCACACTTCGAGGCCCGTGATCGCAGTCAGGATAAGCGCGACCCACTTGTACGTACCCCAATCCGGATGTGTGTGCTCGTTCGCGGCAGCGTCGCCGTGCGAATCGTGCGACACGTTCGAGTGCGAATGATCGGCAGCCATCGATAGTCCCCGGTTTACTTGATGAGATAGACGAGCGTGAAGATCGCGATCCACACGACATCGACGAAGTGCCAGTACAGCGCGCACACGTCGACGTTGATCGCCTCGTCCGGAGTGAGCCCCCGCTTCATGTCGATGAACAGGAGCGTCAGCAGCCAGATCACGCCGGCCGTCACGTGCGCGCCGTGGAAGCCGGTGAGAATGAAGAACGACGATCCGAACAGGTTCGTGTGGATCGTCAGCCCCTCGTGCACGAACGAGGTGAACTCGTACGCCTGGAAGCCGAGGAAGGTGGCGCCGAGGATCGCCGTGGCCGCGAGCCAGATCTTCGACGACCGGCGATCGCCGCGCACGACGGCGGAGTGCGCGAGCACCATGGCGAGCGAGGACATGAGGAGCACGAAGGTGGAAACCGACGTGATCGGAATGTTGAGGATCGCCTTGTAGACGTGCCCCGTTGCCGGATCGGTCCATGCCTCATGCGGAAATGGCCCGACGAGCGATCGGCCGCGATAGATGAGGTACGTCGAGATCAGCGACGCGAAGAAGAAGCATTCCGAGCCGATGAAAGCCCAGATCGCGATCTTCGTGTTGTTGAGGCCGGTGCTCGTGGGCGGGTGGCCGGCATGGGTGTCGTGTGCGTCGAGAGCGGCGGTAGCCAAAGCGATCTCCGAAAGCGTCGGGCGGGTGGCGGTGGGTGCGGAGCTAGTGGTGCTCCGGCTCGAGCGGCGTGAGCAGCCAGCTATACAGCGAGAGCACGAACGAAGCGGCGGCGATCAACATGATCGGAAGATTCTTGTGCATGATCAGACCAATGAACACACCGCCGAGCGAGAGCGCCGCGACGAGCGGACGCACCGTCGGTGTGGGCATCATGATGCCGAGCATCTTTGCCGACGGATGCGCGTTCGACGCGTTGAGGTTCGTGTCCGAGGGCGTGGAGATGGAGCCGGTACTCTGTCCGCCGACTTTCACGTCGATCTTCTCATCCGCAACGTTTCCGTGCGGCACGTCGGTCGTGAGCCGAGGCGACTTGCGGTCCCAGAGCGGATAACGCGAGGTGACGTTCGGAATCGTCGCGAAGTTGTAATCGGGCGGCGGAGACGGGATCCCCCACTCGAGCGTCGCTCCGCCCCAGGGATCGTTGCCCGCGACCTTCCCGTTCTTCATACTCGCGAACCAGTTGTACGCGAAGAAGATCGTGCCGATGATGATCAGCACCGCGCCGTAGGTCGCGAGATGATTGTTCTGCTCCCACCCCTGTCCTGCATCGTAGCTCGAGATGCGGCGCGGCATGCCATCGAGCCCGAGAAAGTGCATCGGGAAGAAGGTCAGATTCATGCCGATCGCGGTGAACCAGAAGTGCCAGCTACCGACCTTCTCGCTCATCAGGCGGCCCGTGATCTTGGGATAGAAGAAGTAGAGGCCGGCGAAGAGTCCCATCATCGATCCACCGAAGAGCACGTAGTGGAAGTGCGCGACGATGAAGTAACTGTCGGTCTGCTGCAGATCAGACGGCGGCGAGGAGTGCATCACTCCGGAGATACCGCCGATCGTGAAGAGCGCGACGAGGCCGATCGCGAACTTCATCGCCGTCGTGAAGCGCAGCGAGCCGCCCCACATCGTACCGAGCCAGTTGAAGATCTTCACGCCTGTCGGGATCGCGATCAGCATCGTCGTGATGCTGAAGAACGAATCGGCGATCGGGCCCATGCCGACGGCGAACATGTGGTGCGCCCACACGCCGAAGCCCAGGAAGGCTATGAGGATCCCCGAGTACACCATCACGGGATAGCCGAAGAGCGGCTTCCGCGAGAACACCGGCAGGACTTCCGAGACGAGTCCGAAGGCCGGCAGGATCAGGATGTAGACCTCCGGATGGCCGAAGAGCCAGAAGAGATGCTGCCAGAGCAGCGGATCGGCGCCGGCCGAGACCTCGTAGAAGTTGGTGCCGAAGAAGCGGTCGAGCATGAGGAACGTGAGGGCGACCGTAATGATCGGGAACGCGAGGATGATCAGGAACTGCGTGATGAACGCCATCCACGTGAAGATCGGCATGCGCATGAAGTGCATGCCCGGGGCGCGCATGTTGATGATCGTCGTGATGAAGTTGAAGCCGGCGGCCAGCGAGGACACGCCGAGGATCTGCAGGCCGATCACCCAGAAGTCGATGTTGAGGCCGGGCGAGTATGGGCGCGTGGTGAGGGGCGCGTAGCCGAACCATCCACCATTCGGTGCGGCGTGGAAGAACCACGACGCGTTAATGAACAGTCCGCCGAACAGGAAAACCCAGTAGCTGAACGCGTTGAGCCGCGGGAAGGCCACGTCGCGCGCGCCAATTTGCAGCGGAATCAGGAAATTGAAAAAGGCGGCCGACAGCGGCATGATGACGAGGAAGATCATCGTCGTGCCGTGCATCGTGAACAGCTCGTTGTACGTCTGAGCGGTGACGACGTGGCCGTTGGGGCCGTAGAGCTGCAGACGAATGAGCCCGGCCTCGAGTCCTCCCACGAGGAACCAGAAGAGCGACGTGTAGAGATAGAGCTGACCTACTCGCTTATGGTCGGTCGTCGCGAGCCAGCTCCAGAGCCCCGCCTCGTATCTGTGAGACGAGATGTTCTGGGACGCTGCTGGCAGTGAAACTGTCGTGGCCATGTCGATCTCCGATTACTTCAGGGACGAGAGATACGCGGCGAGATCCGCGATCTGCTGGTCGGTATAGACTCCGGGGGTTTCACCCTTTTCGGCTCTTCCGAAGAGCGGCATCAAGCTGCCCGGCTTCATCGCCGGGGCATTCTTGATCCACAGCTGGAGATGCTTCGGGTCGTTGGGATAGAGCCCGCCCGCGATCGTCGTGCGGCTTCCCACATGCGTCAGATTCGGGCCGACGATTCCCTGCGCAGTCGGCACTCCTCGAATCGCATGGCACGCGATGCACGGCGCGCCCTTGAACAACGCGCCGCCGCGCGCCGCGTCGCCCCGTGCGCTCGCGTCGAACGTCAGCGCCTCGGGGGTCGGCGTGTGCGGAATCACCCAGTCGGGAAGCTTCGCGCGTGGATACGTCGACGATGTGGTATCGGCGACGTTCATGACGGGCGTCACGACCGGCGGCGCCGGTGCGACTGCATTGCCCAGCGTCGTCGTTCCCTTGACCGGTGCCTTCGCGGTGATCGCCGGAGCGCCGGCCTTCCCACTGTCCGCAATAGCGACCGCCGCCGGGGGAGGGGCGCTCCCTACCGCATTGGTCTTCTGGTGAGCCGCCCACGCTTCGAACTCGGCCGGCGTCACGGTGAAGACCCTGAAGCGCATGTTCGCATGCGACGCGCCGCAGAACTCGGCGCAGAAGCCGTTCCAGGCGGAGGCCGAGTCGGGAGTGAACCAGATGTAATTGGTGTGATTCGAGATCAGGTCGCGCTTCCCGTTGAGCTGCGGAATCCAGAAGGAGTGGAGCACGTCCTTCGTGGTGAGCGCGAAGTTCGCGGTGCGTCCGACGGGCAGATAGAGCTCGTTCGCCGTGACGACGCCGTACTGCGGATACCGGAACTCCCACCACCACTGGTGACCGACCACCTCGACCTGCAGGGCGTTGGGGACCGCTTTCGCCTGTGTCTTGAAGATCGTCTTGACCGTCGGCACGGCGATGAACGCGAGAATCACCGCGGGGACGAGCGTCCATCCGATCTCGAGCGTCGTATTCCCGTGAATCTGCTTCGCTTCGCGATTGCCGTTCTTGTCGCGGAACTTCACGAGGATGATGACCAGGAGCGTCTCGACGAGGACGAAGACGAGAATGCCCAGATACAGCAGCTTGCGCGTGAGCAGATCGACGGAGTGGCCAAACTCGGAGTGCGCGCCGAAAATCGTGTTGGGCGCGAAAGAGCTGCAGGCGGAGAGCGACGCAGCGAGTAGCAGCGCGAGAGCCGGCGTCAGCCAGCGCATGCGGAGTGCACGGGTCATCCCGAATCCTTGCTATGTCAATGGGCGGGCGCCGGAGTAGCGCTCCTGATGATTTTCCTGATGATTAACAGTTTGAAAGTATGCCCCGGCGAGCGTCATTTCAAGCAAAGCGCATGAGGCAAAATGCTACTCGACGAGCTCCAGGCGGGGGCTCGGGAGCGCGCGGCGCCAAGCCTTCGACTGCGCGTGTCCATGCAACGAGACAACGTCTGCTGTAAAGTCGAAGCGACCAGAAAAGAGCGACGACCCAATTCCAGACGAGTCGGCGGGCACGGCCGCCTCGTCGAAGGCCATCTGAGGACACGCCGATGGCTTCGGCTATGCGCGGATGAAAGACGGCTGGATCGAGGCGGGTGCGGCGAGGGGTGGCCGTCGGAAGTTGAAAGTATCGGGCGCCGCTCACTGGCGGCAACCAGCGCGGCGGGGGTATTCTCAAACGGATGTCCATCCTCGAAGCGCACCTCATCTGCTCGCTGCTCGTGGTAATCGATCTGGTCACACGGGCGCTGCGCTTCCAGTGGATTCTCGCGGGGCTCCGAACGCCGGTGTCATTTCGCGATGCCTTCGTGATGACGACGGTGGCCGATGCCGCCGCGGCGATCACGCCCAATCGCATCGGCGCGGAACCCACCCGGCTCGCGGCGGCGGCGTTCGCGGGGGTGCCCGTCACGGCTGCGTTCGTCGCCGTGACGTACGAGCTGCTCGTGACGGCACCGGTGACGGCGGCGGCGGCCGGGTGGCTGGCGCTGATCTACGCGCCGAGATGGTGGCACAGCGCGAGACCGATGCTCGCGGAAACCGTGCATCACACGTGGCCGGTGATCGTGGTGCTGCTCGTCGCAGGCATCGTGGGATGGATCTTTCTCCGGCGCGCAATGCCGAAGGCGTCGCACACCGTGCGGCGGAACACGCGGCGCGCGTGGGCGTACGCGCGCCGGATGCCGGCGTGGCCGCTGCTGGCGAGCGGTCCGCTCACCCTGCTCGGGTTGGCGGCGCGAGTCGCGATTCTGCCCGTGCTCGCGCTGACGCTCCCGTTTCCGCCACCGATGGGTCCGCTCACCTTTGGGTCGTTCGCACTATTGTATGCTCAGATTCTGGTGCCGACACCGTCCGGCGCCGGTGTGATCGATCTCGGCTTCGTTGGAGGGGCCGTCGGGAATCTCGGCGACCACCATCGGCAGTTGCTGCTGATCTGGCGTTTTTACACGACGTTCGCCGTCGTGGGAACCGGCGTGATCGTGGCGCTCAAGGCCTACGGTGTCGCGGCGGTGTCGGCGCTCGCGCGGTGGCGGGAGCGTAAAAAAAATGCAGGACATTAGCGCGAGCTAATAGCGAATCGGAAATAATGTCGGATTCGACCCCCGAAAACGTTTCGGATATTCGTTTCGTAGCATGTAACCTGCGCGTCTACCCCATGGCGACGGGTGCATCCATCGGTCGCCTCCGCACGCCTGTGCGTGCGCTCCTATCGTCGACGAGGTTGTATGCGCAGTGTCTTGTTCGCCGGGGCAATCCTGGCGCTGGTGTCCGCTCCGCTGGCCGCTCAGGGCTCCACCGATTCCACGGGCAAATGGGAATTCGGTATCTATCCCACCGGGCGGAAGCTCACGTATGATCTCGCCGCCAAGCACGAGTGGGGCGGTGGAGGAACGGTCGGTGTCGGCTACCGCTTCTCGAACGTCGTCTCACTGAACGCGGAGTTCGTCGGCGCGTGGATTCCGCAACTCAACACCGTGTCGCAGGGACAGGCGAACGAATTGCTCCCGACGCTCGCGCTGCAGTTGCAGCTTCCCGGCAATCGGTTCAGCCCGTACGTCGTGCTCGGCGGCGGCCACGAGAGCTTCCACTTCGAGGCGCCCGTCGTTCCCGGCACCCACAATCTCAAGTTCTGGACGGGACACACCGGTGTCGGCTTCCGGCTGAAGCTCGCCAACTGGGCCGCGTTGCGGACGGAAGCGAATGCGCAGATCAGCAAGCATCGCCCGTCGTGGGGCGCGTTCAGCGGCGTGTCGTTCTATCCGGGCGCGCACAAGTCCGCGGCGATGGTCATGGCGGCTCCGCCCGTCATGATGCATGACACCGTGACCATGCGCGTGGTCGATACGGTGGTGAAGACGCGAGTCGACACCATGCAGGTGAACACGCACACGCAGACGACGGTCAGCGATACCGTGACGAAGACCGTCAAGGGGCGCGACGTGATTCTCGTGCTGCGCGACGCGAACTTCGACGTCGGCAAGTCGGTGCTCCGTCCGCGTGCGAAGGCGACGCTCGACTCGCTGGCGCATGAGCTCAACCGCCCGGCGGCTCGCGGGCTGAACATCAACATCACGGGCTACACGGACAGCGTGGGCACCGAAGAGTCCAACATGCGACTCGGCATGGCGCGGGCGAAGAGCGTCCAGACGTATCTGGCTGCGCACGGCGTCGATGCGTCGCGGATGGCGGTCGACAGCAAGGGTGAAGCGGACCCGGTCGCCCCGAACTCAACGGCGGAAGGGCGCGCGCAGAACCGTCGCGTCGAGATCGGCAAGCAGTAGCCGGCTGGCGGCACGGCGCTACGGCGCCGGGCCCGACTGCAGCATCGAACGGCGCGGACATGACATCGTCCGCGCCGTTTTGCGCTCTCCCTTAGGCGCGAGGCTACCTTTGCATCCCCGACCACCGCACATAGGGAGCCCTTCGTGCCCGTCCCGCCACGTCTCGTTCGATGCATCGCGATCGCTTGCGCCCTCGCCGCCGCCGCCGGTCCGGCACGCGCGCAGTCCAAGCGAGCGGCGCCTCCGCTCGGGATCGCGTACCGGATCGCGATGCCCATTCCCGCCGCGCACTACTTCGAAGTCGAGCTGCGGATTGGCGGGATCAAGGCGGATTCGCTCGACCTGCAGTTGCCGGTGTGGTCGCCGGGACGGTACGCGCGCATGGATTTCGCGCGAAATCTGCAGCACCTCGTCGCAACCAACGGGAAAGGGAAGCCGCTCGTGAGCGAGGAAATCAACGGCTCGCTCTGGCGGCTCAGAACGCGGGGGGAGGGGAGCGCGCTGATCAGGTATCGCGTCTTCGCCAACACGCTCTCCGGCACGTTCAGCGTGCTCGACACGGCGCACGCGAACTGGAATGGCGCATCGCTGTTCGTGTACGTAGTGGGACACAAGCAGGATCGCGTCCATCTCACGATCGTGCCGCCGACGGGGTGGAAGGCGATGAACGGCGAGGCGGCCAACTTCGAGCAACGCGAGTTCGACTTTCCGAACTACGATCAGCTCATCGATACGCCGACCGAGGTCGCGCCCTCGATCTCGCTCGACTCATTCAACGTGGACGGCCGGATGTATCGCGTGATGCTGCATCACAACGGCGCGCTCGACTCCGCGCTTCGGATGCGCTTCGTGCACGGGGTCGAACGGATCGTGAGGGAGGAGAACCGCGTGCTGGGGCCGCCTCCGCTCGCGATGTACACGTTCGTGGGGAATGCGGGTTACAAGGGAAGCGATGGGATGGAGCATCTGTATTCAACGCAGATCATCACGCCCCGCGCGCTCGTGGACAGCGCGGCCGTGGACGACTACCTCGGCTACGCCTCCCACGAATACTTCCACGTCTGGAACGTGAAGCGCATTCGGCCGGCGCTGCTCGGACCATTCGACTATACATCGGAGCGGTACGAGCCGAGCCTGTGGGTGGCGGAGGGGTGGACGGAGTACTACGGGATCCTCTCCCTCGCGCGGGCCGGGCTCACGACGCCGGAGCAGCTCTATGCGACGCTTGGCGACGACATCACGTACGATCTGACGCGTCCCGCGCGCACGTGGATGTCGGCGCGCGAGTCGTCGATGCACGCGCCTTTCTTCGATGGCGGCGCGCAGCCGATGGCGGTGGACGGGCCGTCCAGCTTCATCTCGTACTACACGAAGGGCGAGGGGCTCGCGCTCCTGCTGGACATCGAGATCCGGAGTCGCACGAACGACGATCGATCGCTCGACGATGCGCTGCGCGCGCTGCGGAAGCGAAGCTGGGATGCGCCAAAGGCGAGCTACTATCTGCAGGGTCGCGGCTACACCGAGCTCGATGTCGAGCGTGCGGTGCGCGCGGCGGCGGGAGCCGACATGCACGCGTGGTTCGCGCGCTACGTGGGGGGCACGGAGGAGCTGCCCTTCGCGGAGTCGCTGGAGAAGGTGGGACTCACGCTCACGGCGAGTGGAGACAGCGCAAACCGGACGTACACGGTGACGCCGAATCCAAGCGCGACGGCAGCGCAGCTGGCGAGGCGCAATCTGTGGTTGGGGCATGCGACGATCGAGCGGAGCAACTGAGATGAAGCGCGGCGTGATCCACTGGGATGTCGACACGCAGCACGTTTTCACGCACCCCCAAGGGACGCTGTACGCGAAAGGTGCGGAGCTGATCAAGCCCAGGCTCGCGCAGCCGACCGCGTACGCGCGTGGAAAGGGGATCCCGATCGTCGTGAAGTATGCGATCGACGGGATGATCGACCTCGGGATCCCGACCATTCTCCTGGTGCTCGACTCGACGGCGGCGATCGTGACCGACGCGGTGCAGCCACTGGTGAAAGGCGGGCATCGCGAGGGCGTGCGTGTGGTGGCTAGCGACCAGATCGTGTGCGGCTCGATCGTGTAGGCGCGCGTTTCTTCGTTCCCGGGCCCACGGCAGTGCGCCCGGCGATTCTTCGTGCCATGGCGCGACCGATGATCGCGCACCGAAGCGTGGAAATGCGCGAGCTGCTGGCACGCGTGTACGTGGCGCTGCCGCCCGTGTTTGGGACTGCGCGACCCGTGTACCTGGCAAGCGGTTCGGCGACGGGGATGATGGAAGCAGCGGTGCGCTGCGGGTCGCGCGCCCGAGTGCTCGCGCTGGTGAGTGGCGCCTTCGGCGAGCGGTTCGCGCGCATTGCGGAGTCGTGCGGGCGGAATGTGACACGACTGGTCGTGCCCGAGGGGGAGACGGTGACCGCCGTTGCACTACGCGACGCGCTCGAGCACGGCGCATACGACGCGGTGACGGCGGTGCACGTGGAGACGACCACCGGTGTGATCGCGGACGTTGTGGCGTACGGTCGTGTGTTGGCCGAGCATGACGACGTGCTGCTGCTCCTCGATGCGGTGTCGTCGGTGGGTGGCATCGAGGTGGGGATGGACGATGCCGGCGCCGACATCGTGCTCTCGGCATCCCAGAAGGCGCTCGCACTGCCGCCGGGCGTGTCGTTCATCTCGTGCTCCGCGCGCGCCATGACACGCGCGGCTGCGTTACCGGATCGCGGGACGTATCTGGACGTGGTGCGGATGGATGAGTATTGGCGGAAGGGTGAAACCGCCGGAACACCGGCGATTCCGCAGCTCTACGCGCTCGATGCGCAGCTCGCCGCGATCGGGCGCGAGGGGCTGGCGAAACGCTACGCGCGGCACGCGGCGATGGCCGGCGCGGTGCAGGAGTGGGTGGACAGGGCGGCGGCGCGTGAATTGGGAGTCGGGATCCTCGCGCGCGCGGGCGTGCGCGCCAGCACCGTCTCGTGCCTTACGATCGATGGTGATGCGGCGCGACTCGCGCATCTGCTGCGGGAGCGCGGATTCATCGTGGGGGCAGGGTACGGTGCGCTCGCGGCGAGCACGATTCGCATTGGGCACATGGGCGATCATACGGTGCGCGACGTGCGGGCGTTGCTGGCCGCGCTCGACGCTGCGGTGCGGGAGCCGGCAGCTGGCGTCGTCGGAGATGTTCCATAGCTTCGCAGACTTCTTCCACGGGAATTCACATGCTGCGCAGCATCCGCTATTTCACGCTGGCCCTGCTGGTCGCTCCGATATCGCTCCTCTCGCAGTCCCAGCCCCGCGCCCGCGACCTCGGCGTCCCCTTCGATGGTACCCCCGGCCCCTACAACGCCATCACCGACGTCGTCGGCGTCGAGGTGGGTGAGGTCACGCTCATCAGCGGCAGCGGGACGCGCCTCGTCGGCAAAGGGCCCGTGCGCACCGGCGTCACCGCCATCATGCCGCGCGGACATCTGCGCGGCGACACCGTATTCGCCGGATGGTTCACGCTCAACGGCAACGGCGAGATGACCGGCACCACGTGGATCGAAGAGTCCGGGATGCTCGAGGGACCGGTGCTCATCACCAACACCTTCAGCGTCGGCACCGTGCGCGACGCGACGCTCGAATGGTCGATCACGCACGGGCGCACCTACGACTACGAGCTCCCCGTCGTCGGCGAGACGCTCGACAACTCGCTCAACGACGTCGCCGGGTTTCACGTCACGAAGGAAAACGTCTTCGCCGCCCTCGATGGCGCGCACGGCGGACGCGTCCCGGAAGGGAACGTCGGCGGCGGAACCGGGATGATTTGCGGCGAGTTCAAGGGCGGCACCGGCACCGCGTCGCGCAGGCTCCCGGCGAAGGACGGCGGCTACACGGTCGGCGTGCTCGTCCAGTGCAACTATGGTATGCGCAAACTGCTGCGCATCGCCGGCACGCCGGTCGGGCAGGAGATCCCGGATCTCCTCCCATGTTACGATACGCGTGACTCACTCCTGAGCGGTGAGCGCTGGGGACGCTGCGATCATCCACGCGGAGCCACGAGAGATCAGGGCTCGATCATCATCGTCGTCGCCACGGATGCGCCGCTCCTTCCGCACCAGCTCAAGCGCATCGCAAAGCGCGCGGCGCTCGGAATCGGACGCGACGGTGGCATCGGCGCCAACAGCTCCGGCGACATCTTCGTCGCCTTCTCCACCGCGAACGCGACCTTCCGCCCCGACTCGGTGTCCGCCGTCTCGATGCTGTCGAACGACCTGATTTCGCCGCTCTTCGAGGCGACGGTGCAATCCGTAGAGGAAGCGATCGTCAACGCGCTCGTCGCCGCGCGGACGATGGACGGTGCGGACAACCTGCACGTGACGGCATTGCCACACGACCGCCTGCGCGCGATCCTGGCGAAGTACAACCGCCTGCAGAAGCCCTAGCGTACGTCCGCGCGATCCCCGAGGTACTCGACGAGCAGCTCGCGAATTCCCTCGAGTCGCTCCGGCCACTGTATCGCGCGCTTGGGTAGATAGTACGCTGATTTGCGCGTGAAGAAGAGCAGAAACTCATTCGTCTCTCGCACGACGATCAGCTGCGCCCAATTCAGCTCGACGTGGAAGCTCACCCCCTCGATGCGAAAGCCCGCTTCATCGAGCGTGTAGGCGCGCTCCTGCTGTGTGCTCGGATCGTCCGCGAGCTGCCGCTGCACGGCCTTCTTCATCGCCATCGGCCGCGTCGCCGCAAAAAGCGCGGCCGCCAGCAGCGGCACGCCGAAGACCCAGAGATATGCGATGGGCACGTGGTGCATCTCGCGCCACCGGCGCACGACGATTGCGATCGCGATGCACACGAACACGGCGAGCGCGACGAGGCGCAGCTCGCGCCAGATGCGCCGCTCCTGCTTGTCGTGCTCCTTTCTGAGCGTGCGGATCGCTCGATAGTGCTCGTCCGCCTGCACGCGCCAGCGAAGAATCGCAGATGGGCGCGCCACGGTCAGCCCCCGCCCACGCGAAAAGCGGACACGCGCGCCTGGAGGCTCTGCGACGCGCGCGCGAGCGCCGCCGAGGCGGCCGCGATCTCCTCTGCCCCCGCGCTCTGCTCCTCGGAGCCGGCCGCCACCTGCTGCATGGCCGACGCGAACGACTCCGTGCCGTGCGCAAGCTCGACCAGCCGCGCGTTGTTCCCCGCGAGCAGCGTCCCG
>JBBSEY010000059.1:0-15138 GCA_038239265.1 Gemmatimonadales bacterium
CGCTACAAGGTCCGGCAGCTCGGCCTGCGCTGACTTTTTGTTGGGGGGCTACGGCCCCCCAACTAAGAGCTCCTGATGTCGCGGGGGGATTTGCCGAGTTCGCGGCGCATGGTCTTGTTGAAGAAGTGCAGATCGGGGATGCCGACCTCGGCGGCGATGTCCTTGATCGGGATGGTGGAATGGCGCAGCAGGTATTCGGCGCGGCGCACGCGGCATTCGCGCACGAACGCGACGATGGTGGTGCCCTGCTCGCGGCGGAAGAGTCTGAGCAGGTGGTTCGCCGAGCAGCCGGCGGCGTCGGCGATGGCGGCGATCCCGAGCTCGCGGTTCAGCTGGGCGTGGATGTGCGCGCGCGCGCGCTCGAGCGCGGGATGCCCGGCGCGCTCCGGGCCCGGCTTCTCGGGCTCGACCAGCTGCCACAGCACATCCCACAGACGGGCTTCGGCGCGGTGCGGTGAACGCGGGAACCAGCCCGCGGCCTCCTGCAGCGCGCCATCGACGGCGGCGAATCTGCCGGCGAGATCCTGCAGGCCGGGCAGGATCACCTCGTCGCCCTTGGATGCGACCTCGAAGTGCGCGCACATGTGCACCGAGCGACCGCGGAAACGCGCTTGAAGCTCGACCTCGGGCCGCCACAGCGCCGCGTGCCCCGGGACGATGTCGTACTGACGACCGT
Source organism: Gemmatimonadales bacterium (assembly GCA_038239265.1). Taxonomy (GTDB): domain Bacteria; phylum Gemmatimonadota; class Gemmatimonadetes; order Gemmatimonadales; family Gemmatimonadaceae; genus FEN-1250. Next base: position 677 of record JBBSEY010000059.1, read on the forward strand.
CGGCGACGATCACCAGGGGCGTGGAGTACAGGTGCAGCCGCCAGCGCCCCGAACCGCAATAGTCATCAGGCTTGTCGGAGTGGTGGATCCCCACCCCGATCCCCGTGATCACCGGCGGCTTCACCAACGACAGCGCATGTCCCATGGTGGAAATTTACCAGTGCCCACAGCTAGAGCAATCTCCCGCAATCCCCCTGGAAAACCGTACATGAGCGCGTCCGCCCACCCAGAGTCTCCGACTGGGCCGAGCCCCCGCTTCTCCCCGCCTCCTGAGGGCAGTGCAGAGCACGATGTTGGGGGGCCGAAGTCCCCCAACTGAAAGCCTCCCAACTATACGTCGGGGTACGAGAACGACACGTCCTGCACGATCTCCGGATGCAGGCTGAGCGCCACCGGGCAGGTGTGCGCGGCCTGCTCGAGCGACGCGCGGCGGGCGGTGGAAATGCCGGCGGCCATCGCGAAGCGCACCACGATGCGGTTGATGCGCCGTGGTGGCGAGGTGGTCATGTGCTTTTCCACATGGACGGTCGAGCCCTCGAGCACGGTGCCGTCCTTGCGGGCGTTGATGCCCATGATCGTCATCATGCAGGTCCCGAGTCCGGTCGCGATCAGATCGGTTGGCGAGAAGCTCTGGCCGCGTCCGTGGTTGTCGGTGGGCGCATCAGTGACCAGTTGCGCGCCGCTCGGACCGTGGATGGCTCCGCAGCGCAGATCGCCGCGATAGGTGACGGTGAAGGGAGTCATGGCTGCATTCTACAGCCGGGCGGCGCCCGGCCCAGGGGCTGCGCCCCTACGGGCTTTTATTCAGGGGCTTCGCCCCTACGGCCTGCGGCCTACCCCACGGGCTTGGTCGGGACTTTTTTTCGCCGGATGCCGGCGAAAAAATGGGCGGATGGGCTGCGCCCATTGTATCCGCCCACCGTCCCTCTGGCGCCCGCCCCATCGCAGGGCGATGGGGCCCCCGGGTTGACGCTGGGTGTGATGCGTCGCGTGTCGATAAGCGGTGTGAAAGTGTGATCACTCGCCGGGTGGGTTGATTGCGGTGGGGTCGCCTTGCCAGCCGAAGACTGCGGCGAGGGTCAGCCAGGCGATAGCCTGGAGCACCAATGCGCGGTTCGTCCAGCGCCAACCAGAATCGGTTCCCGCGCACGAGGTCAGGGATCCCCACAACGCCGCTACCCACCATGCCGCGTGATGCTCGCTGACGAGCACCAGGGCGATGGCGGGCAGCTGCAGCGCCTCCACGAGTGCGACGACCCCGAGACCGATTGGGATCCGTCCGTGAGCGATGACTCAGACGACCCAATGTTCTCATTCAGCTTTGCCGGCCACGCGTACTTCATCGTCGGCCTGCACGCGCACAGCTCGCGCATCTCGCGCAGCTTTCGGTGGCCGACACTCGTCTTCAATCCGCACTCGCAGTTCGGTCAGCTCCGAGGCGAGGGGCGGTTCAAGCGCATCCAGCAGGCGATTCGTGCGCGCGAGTTGGCCGTGCAGGGCTCGATCAATCCGAATCTCGCCGACTTCGGCGAGCGCTCCGAGGCACGTCAGTATTCGGGACGGGCGGTCGAAGAGCTTTGGCGCTGTCCGTTCCACCGAACCAATGTCTCGTCATCGGAGAGGAGATGACCGCCGTCACGCACATGCATCTCGAACCACAGACAGGCGGTGCGCTCACGATCGCGCGCGGCGAATGTCTCAGAGTCATCGATCCGCGCGGCGAGCAGGTGTCGGATTTAATGTCCTTCGCGCGCGAGGACCTGCGCGAGTGGCTCTCCTCCGGCCGCACGATCGATTACGCAAACACCATCTATCTCACCACGGGCCACACGCTGTACTCGAATCGCAGCCGGCCGATGTGGACCATCGTGGCAGACACGGTCGGGCGCCACGACTTTCTGCTCATGCCGTGCAGCCCCGACACCTTTCGCATCATCTACGGCAACACGCAGCCGCATCCGAGCTGCTTCCAGAATCTCGCAATGGCCTTCGAGCCGTACGGCATCGCACCCGATACGATCGCCACCACGCTCAACCTCTTCATGAACGTCGAGGTCGCGCCGAGCGGTGAGTTGTCGATATTGCCGCCGCGGTCGCGCGCCGGCGATTACATCATGCTGCGCGCCGAGATGGACATGATCGTCGGCGTCACCGCGTGTTCGGCCGAGCTCTCGAACAACGGGTCGTTCAAGCCGATCGACGTGGAGCTGCTCGCGCCGGAAGAGTCGATGGCGCCTCGTGCGAAAATCGCTGCCGCAGCACCCGCATCGGCGTAGCCGCGCGATGGAGGATCGTCCCGCGATAGGGCACGCCGCCCAGAAAGAGGCGTGCGCCCAGCGCGAGCCAGCTGCACAGCGCTCGTTCCGCAGTCCAGAGCGGTGCGAAGAGCGGAGTGCTCGCCGGGAACGCGCGCGTGGCGCCGTAGCGCCTGCGTCCAAGCTCGGCGGCGAGCACGATCGCCGCGACGCCCAGCGCGATGGCGAGCCAGCGTCCGGTGAGCGCGAGCGCGAGTGCGATGGGGAGTACGGCGAGTTGGAAAATAAAACGCGCGGGGCGCGCGATCTCATCGTACGCCTGACGCACGCGCTGCGACCAGAAGTGCTTCGTGGTAGATGGGCGGCGAAGGACGTACGCGCCGTACAGTACATGCTCGCTCCCGCCCGACGCGAGCACCGTGCGCACGAGCTCGAGATTCTCGAACATCACGGAGCCATCATACCCATTCGTCGCTTGCAGCCGCGAGCGGCGAACGCCGAGGGTGCCGGGCCAGTCGCCGCCGGTGAGGCGATTGAGGAGCATGCGCCCCGAGTCCCAGCGGGCGTGCCATGGAAGCGGCTCGAAATAATTCTGTGGGCGCACGACGTCGGCCGCCCCGAGCGCGGCGATCACCTGCGCGAGCGACGTGTCGTCGTAGCGCACGTCGTCGTCGGCGATGATGACCGCTTCGTGGGAAGCGAGGCGAAGACCGGTGAGCACGCCGCCGACCTTCCCCATCGGGGAGATGAGATCGGGCGCGGGCGCGACGTGTCGAACGAGAGAGCCCCACTCGCGCTCGTGCTCCGCAAAGATCGCATCGCTCGAGCCATCGACCACGATCACCTCGGCGCGCGCGGCGATCCACGCGATGTACGTGCGCAAGTCCGCGGACGTGTCGGGGGTGGAGCTCTTGATCGGCAGGATGTAGCTCACCGCTTTACTATTCGACTCGTTCATGAGCGAGGGAAAGGCAACAGGCATGCCGCGCGCGATGTCGTGAAGGCGTGATCGACGCGCTCGGCGACTTCGGCGAAGGGGAGCTGCGCGCGGAGCTTCACCGCGTGGCGGATTGGATCGCGAGCTACAAGGAGACGATCGAGGAGCGCGCGATCGTGCCGGCGGTGCAGCCGGGCGGGATCGCGGCGAGCTTCGCGAGAGAGGCGCCCGCAAAGGGCGCGTCCATGGACGAGGTGATGCGCGAGCTCGACGCGCTCATCATGCCCGGGATCGTGCACTGGGGTCATCCGGCGTTTCTCGGATACTTCGGCAGCACCAGCAACGGCCCGGCGCTGCTCGGCGAGATGATCGCGGCCGCGCTCAACGTGAGCGCGATGACGTGGCGCACGTCGCCGGCGGCGACGGAGCTCGAGGGTGTCGTGCTGTCGTGGATCCGCGAGATGATCGGGCTGCCGGATGCGTTCATGGGGATCGTGTACGATACGGCATCGGTGGCGCTGATGCACGCGCTGGCGGCGGCGCGCGAGGCAGCGGGGAGCGAGATCAGGGCACGCGGGCTCGCTGGGCGCCCCGATCTGACGACCCTCCGGGTCTACACGTCGGACCAGGCGCACAGCAGCGTCGAGAAAGCGATGATCGTGTTGGGGCTCGGCGAGGAAAATGTCATCCGTGTGCGGAGCGATGAGGAGTTCCGCATGGATGTGAGGGAGCTCGAGCGCGCGATCGCGAAGGACGTCGCGCACGGCTATCGTGCAATGGCGGTGGTCGCGACCGTGGGCACGACGTCGACGGCGAGCATCGATCCCGTGCCCGAGATCGCGGCGGTGTGCCGCGCGCGAGAAGTGTGGCTGCACGTCGATGCGGCGTACGGTGGTGCGCTCGCGATGCTTGCCGAGCGGCGCGAAGTGATGGCGGGAGTGGAGCTCGCGGACTCGATGGTGGTGAACGGGCACAAGTGGTTGTTCGTACCACTCGACTTCAGCGCGTTGTATACGCGTCGACCCGAGGTGCTGCGCTCGGTGTTCGCGCTCACGCCGGAATATCTGCGCGGCGACTCGGATGCGAAGGGCGCTGTGGACTACATGGACTACGGCATCCAGCTCGGCCGGCGATTTCGAGCGCTCAAGGCATGGATGGCGATCCGGGCGTTCGGGCGCGAGGGAATGGAGGCGCGTATCAGGGAGCATTGCCGCCTCGCGGAGCTGTTCGCGGGGTGGGTGGAGGGAGAGAGCTACTATACTGTTGCGGCGCCGGTGACGATGGCCGTGGTGTGCTTCAAGTACGAACCGGTCGGTGTGGACGTGGCGAGCTTCGATGCGCTCAACGAGCGAATCGTGGAGGCGGTGAACGCGGGCGGCGACGCGTACCTCACGCATACCACGCTGCGCGGGAGGCGCGTGATGCGCATTGGCGTCGGCAACGTGCTCACGCAGGAGCGGCATCTCGAGCACGTGTGGCTGCGAATTCGCGAAGAGGGCGAGCGACTGTCCCGAAGCTGAGGAGCTGCACGTGAGTTCGTGAGGCAGGGCCGTTCAACGTTCTGGCGCGCTCACCACGATTCCATGTTGGCACGAAGCTGCTCCCCTCCGGCTTCGCTCGTGACGACGACGAGATGGTCGCCCCCCTGGAGAATCGTTGCCGCGCCCGGAATGATGATGCTCCCTTCGCGCACCAGCGCAACGATGTTGGTGTCGCCCCCATCGAGCTTTCGTCCGCTGTCGCCTATCGTCGTTCCCACGAACGGGCTGTCCTGCTTGAGCGCTCCCGCAACGATCCGGCGATTTCCCGGCAGCTCGACCACGAGACCGGATCTCAGAAGCGCGACGAGATTGAGCTCTCCAATGTCCGACAGGTCCACGGGGGCCTGATCGCGCAGCATTGTGAGTGCAGTCATCAAATGCTGCGTATGGTGCGCCGGCGACGCCGCACGCGTCAGCACCTGCGCTTCGTAGAGACTCGAATAGTGCAGATCACGCGAGAGGCGCGCTTGCACGAAGTAGCTGATGATCACTGCCAGCGCCGCCGGCACGAGCAGCGTGTATCCGCCGGTCATCTCGATGACCATCATCAGCGTCGCGATCGGAACGCGTGCAGCACCGGCGAAGACGGCAGCCATGCCGACGATCACGAATGGAGCGGGCGGCAATCCTGCAACCGACGCGACGAAGGCGCCGAGCATCGCTCCGACGTAGAGCGTCGGCGCGAACACGCCGCCTGATCCGCCCGAGCCGACCGTGAGACTCATCGCGAACAGCTTCGCGATCACGAGCATGGCGAGCACGCCCATGGCGAGCTTTCCGTCGATCGCCATCTGGACCCAGCCGTAGCCGCCGCCGATCACCTGCGGCAGCGCGAGCGCCAGCAAGCCGGTGAGAAAGGCACCGATCGCCGGCCGGAAGACCGGTGATATGGGCAACCGACGAAACGCATCGCGCGTACGATAGAACAGCTCCGGCGTCGCCGTCGCCACCACGCCGGCGACGCAGCCGAGCACGACGTACCACATCGTGTCGAATGCACCATGCAGCGGACGAATCGGCGGAATCCGGAAGAGCGGATACCAGCCCGCCACGAGACCATTCAGTGCATAGGCGACGATGGCGCCGAGCGCCGCGTAGAGTAGCGCGCCGGCTTCGAACTCCATGTCGGAGTAGAGCACCTCGATCACGAGGAGCGCGGTGCCGATCGGCGAGCGGAACACGGCCGAAAGGCCTGCGGCCGCGCCCACGAGCATCAGCAGTCGCCGGTCGCGGGCATCTCTCCGCGTGAGCGTCGCGTACCACGAGCCAAGGCTCGCAGCCACGAGCGCGATCGGACCTTCGCGCCCCGCGGACCCTCCCGAGCCGATCGTGATGGCGGACGCAATCAGCTTCACGGGCGCCACGCGGCCGCGCAGTCGTCCCTCCGTGCGATGGTAGGCGCGCACCACCGCATCCGTACCATGCCCCTCGGCCTCAGGGGCGAGCCATTCGGTGATGGCGCCGACGAGCAGTCCGCCAAGCCCCGCGATGACCGGAATGAGCCAGAGCCCGTGCGGACCGATGATCTGCACGGGCGATCCGCCTTCGCTGGGAAGCCCCGGCGGTGTGTAACCCGCGAGGGTGCCAAGCAGCAGGCCAGTCGACCACTTGAGCAGCTGCGTGAACAACAACGCAGCGGCGGCGCCGGCGGCTCCTAGCACGACCGTGTCGATGATGAGCCGTCGCTGACGGCCCCGCACGACCGCAGCCATCTGCGCGATTACGCCGCGCGGGGTGGACATGGTAGTCGTCACCGGTGCTCGATGATGCTCGCCTCGAGTCGGGCGCCTGGAATGCGCGTCAGCGAAATCCGGTTCTCCGCGATACCGGCGGCAGCGAGCTGCGCGATCACGCTGTCCGTCCGCGCACCGGGCACCCGAGCTCCCGCAGAGATGCTCAGGCACGCCGAGGGCAAAGCGTGCAGCAGCGATGCCAGCGTATCCACGATCGAAGTGCGATGCGCACCAAGATCGCGCGGGCGCGCGGAGACCGGCGTCGTTTCGAGCGTCAGCGCCGGCAGCTGCAAGGCGTTCGCGAGCTGATGTCGAACGATCTCGCGCGCCTGCGCCGTCAGCGTATCGCGCGACAGATAGCGCAGGCGGACCACCGGCGCCGTGGAATCATTACTGACACTGACGACGAAGCCAAGCATGATCAGCGAATCCGGAAGCGTGACGACGCCCGCCGCACGCGCGACCGCCGCTCGCATTGCCGCAAGGCTCGCGCTGGCCGGCGGTGGCATCGTATCGGGGCGCGCGACAGTCACCGCCCGCGATGGATCGCGCGACTCCATCATCGATGATAGATGGCCCAGGCTCTGGCTCGACGCCGGGAGCTGCTCCAGCACCAGATCCACGGGCTCGCCGGCCAATGCCGAGGCGCGCTGCTCGAATCGCCCGCGCGCGGAATCGTCGAACCACCGTGTAGTCGCGACGTTCAGAATCACCTGCGTGCGATCTGTGCCGAGGTTCACCTCTCGACTGACGATGAAGGAGTGGCCAGCGACGCCGAAAGGCTTCGAAGCCGCTTCGACCGCTCGATGCACGCGCGTCTCTCGTGTGATTTGCCTGAGCGACGCACTGAGCGGAATGGCCACGAGGGCCACGAACACGAGCACGAGGACGAGTCGGGCCGGGATGGACTTGAGGACGCCCATCGAGCGAATGCCCGGGGTGCGATCGACGAGCGCTGCGAGTCCGCTTCGCTCCGTCTCGCGGTACCAGCGTCGCACCTCGTCGAGCACCTCCGGGCGGTGCATTCCCGCCACGAGGAATACGATCATGGCGCTCATCACGATCCCCGCCAGATTTGCACCGTAGAGCAGCAGGCTCCCGCGAATCACCTGCCAATCCCACCCGATGCCGACGCCGAAGCCGGTGACCGCGAGAGGCGGCACCAGGGCGACGGAGACGGCCACTCCGGGGACGGCGCCGGCGAGCCGGTCGCCGCGCGAAAGCTTCACGAGCGCGCCGGCGAGCCCCGAGAAGACCGCGATCGCAAGATCCAACGTCGTCGGCTTCGTGCGACCGAGGATCTCGGCCGTGACCTCGTGGAACGGAAGCAGCACCGTGACGATCGACGAAATGGCCACGACGGCGATGGTGCTCGCGAGCACGGCGAGCGTGGTCTGAACCGCGAGCCGACCGTCGCCAACCGCGAGCCCGAGTGCGAGTCCGAGCACGGGAGCGAGCAGCGGCGCGATCAGCATCGCGCCGATGACGACCGCGGCACTGTTGAGCGCGAGCCCCAGCAGTGCGATCGCGCCGGCGAGGATGAGCACCATCCAGTACAACGCGCTCGTATCGGTCCCCACACCCGCGATCTCATCGAAGATGGCGCGGCGCTCGTCGGCGCTCAGCAGCCCGCGCACCTTCTTCTCGATCGAGTCGGTGTCCGCGTCATCCGCGTCACCGCTCATCCGAACTCTCGCTGCGGGCGGGTGTGCGGATGACGTGGAGATCCATTTGCGGGTAGGCAATCACGATCCCCGCATTCTTGAATGCCCACCAGATCGCTTCGTTGAGCTCCGAGGCCGTGATGCGAGCGCGCCAGGGATCCTCGCTCCAGATCAGAACCTCGTAATTGACGGACGAATCGCCGAAGTCGGTGAGCAGAACCATCGGGTCGCGCTCGGCCAGCCGACCGGAGAGCGAGACCGCGGTGTCGTGCAGCACCTTTCGCACCTGTGCGAGATCGCTGTCGTACGACACGCCGACCTTTGCATGCAGACGAAAGATCGGGTCGCGAAGGGTGAAGTTCGTGACCGTGTTCTGAACCAGCGTAGCGTTCGGGATGATCAGGTCTTCCTCGTCACGCGAGCGCGCCACCGTGGTGCGCAGCCCCATACGCGTGACGCGCACGACCCGCTTCTCCACCTCGAGAATATCGCCGGGCTTGATGGACCGCTCGGTGAGCAGGAGGATGCCGGCCACGAAGTTCTGCGCCACGTTCTGCATGGCGAAGCCGAGGGCAACGGCGAAGAACGCGCCAGCGGTGAACAGCGCGCCCAGGTTGAGCCCGAGCGTCTGGAGCGCGACCCCGAGCCCGAGAAGGACGATTACATAGTGTGTCAGGCGGGTCGAGATGCCGATCGTTCCCGCGTCGGCTACGCCGCGGAGCGCGAGCGCGCGCGTCATCGCCCGCTGCGCGAGTCGCGAAGCGAGAAAGGTGGCGACGAGAATCGCACCGACGACTACGATCGTCGTGATCGTCACGGCCGTTCCTCCGACCGTCACGATCGGCGAATTCAGAAAATGGGACAGTCCGGAAGTATCGATGCAAACCTCGCGTAAGCCTGAATTTTACACCCGTGAGGGAATCGTGCTCTCGTTGCCATCGCGCAGCGATGCGTAGTGCGGCGACATGATCTCCACTCCGGCCTCGTTGAAGGCATCCTGAATTTGGGCGTGCAGCGCGGAGTAGGTTGCCGCCATGAGATCTGCACGTCGCGTTACCGCATTGATCTCGTAGGAAACGAAGAAATCATCGAGGCTCGTCTGCAGGACAAAGGGAGCGGGCTCGGCGACGATATTCTCCGTGCGCGCGGCCGCGCTCGTCAGCAGCGCGTGCACGGTGCGCCACGGCGCATCGTAGCCGATCGTCACGGAGGTGTTGAGAACCAGCCCCGGACCATCGGCCAGCCGTGTGTAGTTCAACACCTGTGCCGCGAGGACCGCCCCGTTCGGGATCGTCACCTCGACGTTCTTGATCGTACGCACGCGAGTGACGAGCAGCGAACGCTCGGTGACGTCGCCCACGGCGTCGCCGATCTTCACCCGGTCGCCCACTTCGAATGCCCGCGTGTACGTGAGCACGATGCCGGCGACGATGTTGCTCACCGCCGATGAGGAGCCCAGCGAGAAGAGCACGCCGAGAAAGAGCGACACTCCCTTGAACGCATCGGTGTGGGAGCCGGGCAGATACGGAAAGCAGGCGACTGCTGCGAACGCCAGCACCAGCACACGCGCGATCTTGTACGTCGGGTCGGCCCACTCGCGGTAGAAGCCGTCGAACTTGACGGCGCCTGCCTCGATCGCGCGAAAGAGGGCATGGATCAGCTTCAGCACGTATCGCGTCACGAGCACGATCACGAGCAGGTAGAATATGCTTGGCACGAAGCCGATGAAGCCGTTCCACACCGCGCCGAGCGGCGTGAGCGCGTAGCCGACGATGCGGCGGGAGAGCGGCTCGGTCCACGGGAAGAAGCTGAGGACGAGCGGGATGTAGATGTAGAAGAGCACCAACGTGACGGCGGCGCGAACGGCACGCGCGAGCAACAGCAGCGCGCGCGAGATTCCCTCTGCGGAAAGCAGCTCGAGTTGCTGAATGCGAAGAGCGGGAATGCGTGTTCGCCGAATCGCCTCGAGCCGGCGATAGATGCGCGGGAAGGCGAAGTGGAGGAGCGCGAGTGCCAGCAGCAGCACGACTGTCGCGATTGCGGCGTACCCCGCAGCGATCAGAAGCGCACGTGCGCCGAGCTCCGTGCGGGCGGAGCGGATCGCGCGCTCGAGGCGGATCGCGTAGGCGTGCGACACAACATCCCTGCTGCTGTTGAGCGGCGCGACGTCGGCATCGAGGACCGTCATGATCACGATGCCTCGGGCGACGAGCTCCGAGAATCCGCCGGCGTCGACGACCGCGATGCTGTCGCGAGCGTCGTTGCTCCGGTTGGACAGCTCGGCCATCCGTTCTACGACGGCACCTGCGCGTTTGGAGGCGATGAACGGTCCGAGCGTTCCGTAGAGACGAAAGAGGGTGTCGTCGCGGAAGATCACGGGCGCGCCGGCGATCGAATCGGAACTCGGCGGCTGCGCGCCGACGCTGTCGCGCACGGGGAGTGCTGCCTGCTCGCGCTGTTGCGCGGACGATTGCGCGGCCGCACATGAGACGAGAACCAGCGCTGCGAGCAGGATCAGAGGTGAGGTCAGCTGGCGCATTTTCCTCGCGCGACTGCGGAGGCCTTCGATGTCATCGCACTCCAATCATGCAGGCATGGGGCGTCCGCCGCCACATCGCCTCCTATTCCCCTGCAGAAATCACACGACTTGCGGATGCGTCTCCCGGGCGTCAGAACCGGACTTTCGTACCATGCGCCCCGCGACGATCGCCGTCGCGCTGCCCTGCAGCAGAATCGAGAGAGCGACGACGCCGAAGGTGATGGTGACGATCTGGTCGCGCGCCGGCGTACTCGGTGGGAGGCTGAGGGCGAGCACCATCGACAACGCGCCGCGGAGTCCGCCAATGACGAGGAGTGCCTGCCACCCGCCCGAGATGCGCTCGCGCGTCGGCCGCAGCAGTGCACTCACGCCGAAGATCATGATCGCGCGTCCGATCGTAACCGCCAGATATGCCAGAACGATCGGGAGCCAGTCGTGTGCGAGCGCCGGAAGGTGGATCTGCAGTCCGAGAAGAAGGAAGACGATCGAGTTGAGCATGAACGACACGTACGACCAGAATCCCACCACTGCGTCGCGAGTGGACGGCGACATCGCCATCCGTTCTGCGTAGCTCCCGCACACCATGCCTGCGCAGACCGTAGCAATCACGCCGGAGACGCCGAGCGACTCGGCGAGGGCGAAGGAGCCGTAGGCTGCGATCATGGTGAGCGTGATCTCGGTCGCGGGATCATCGACTCGACGCATGCACCACGTGACACCGAACGCGGTGATCATGCCCACCGCCACGCCGCCGCCGGCCATGAGGAGGAACTGCCAGATGAGATGCAGCAGGGATGGCGTTGCAACCGTGCCTCCCTCGGCGACGGCGAGGGCGATGGTGAAGATGACGACGGCGGTACCATCGTTGAGCAGGCTTTCGCCTTCGACGAGCACCTGCAGACGACGTGCAACGCCGAGCTCGCGGAAGAGAGCGACGACGGCAACCGGATCGGTGGCGGCGATGAGTGAGGCGAAAAGGAGCGCGGAGCGCCAGCCGACGGACGGCAGCCACCCGGCGGATGCAGCCCCCAGCACCAGAACGGCGGTGAGCGCGATGGCGACTACGACGCCGGGCACGGCGAGCGCGATGATGGCGAGCTTGTTATGCCAGAACTCGTCGGACTTCAGGTGATACGCGGCCTCGAACAGCAGGCCGGGGAGGAAGACTGCGAAGAGCAGCTCCTTGTCGAGCGCCGGCACCGGTATCGTACCGATCATGCCGAGGGCGAGACCAACGGCGACGAGGGCAATGGTGTATGGAATGCGAATGCGCCTGCTGAGGGCCGCAACGAGAGTTGCGACCACCAGAAGGATGATGAAGGCATTTACGAGGTGCATCGGCGGCGTACTCGCGGGTGGGTTCCAGGCGGAAAGTAGCCGGAAATTGCGCATCGTGCATCAGGGCCTGCGACACGGCCGGGGTGGAAATGCACGAGCCGAGAGAGGCGAAAAGGCGCTCGTGAATGCGCGCGCTACTATAGTATTGGGTCGGCAGATCGAATGGTGGGCGAGCGACTCTCACGCACCTGAGGACGGCATGATGGAGCAGGATGCCTCACGCGGACCGAATGTACGAATTCCACCGCCGCTTCTGTTTCTAATGCCGCTCCTGACCGGTTTCATCGTCCAGCGCTTCGTGCCGATTCACCTCGTGTCGGGGGTCGGTCCGGCGAAGATTCTCGATGTGGTCGGCGGAGTCGAGATCTTCATCGGGGTGTCGTTGGCGACGTGGGCGGTCGCGACGTTCAAGCGGCTGCGGACGCCTATCGTCCCGATCCGTCCGGCGCGCACGCTGGCGGCCGAAGATCCGTACATGCTGACTCGAAATCCGATGTACGTGTCGTTCGCGCTCGTCTATCTGGGTATCACCTTCGTCACCAACGCATTCTGGCCACTCCTCTTCCTGCCAGAGGCGATCGTGATGACGTATCTGCTCGCCATCAAGCTCGAGGAGGCGCATCTCTCGCGCGAGTTCGGCGAAGCGTATGCGGAGTACTGCAGGCGAGTTCGGCGCTGGATTTAATGCGCGAGTACCAGCGAGCTACACCTTCCGCGCGCCGCGGTAGATGTTCTCGAGCAACATCACTACGACAGCGGCGAAGAAGATCGGGGCGCGCCAGTGCGGCACGATCGCGAGGCGCGGGATGACGAACGCCGCCAGCGCGACGCAGGCGAGGGTGCCGATCGTGAGCGTCGCGTCCTCCACGAACAGCCCCCACAGCTCGGCGAGCGCGATGCGAAACGCGCTCATGCGCCCACCGACGCGCGCATTCGTGCGCGAGCGATGCGGACCGCGAGCGCCGAGAAGAGCAGGAGCAGCGCGATCATCGCGAGCAAGGCGAGATCCTCGCCCGGCCAGGGAAGAGCGAGTCCCTCGCCGATCCAGAAGATCCCGAAGGCGGTGAGCATGATGCCGACCGTGAACTTGAGCGTGTTCTCCGGCACGCGCGACAGCGGACGATGGAGCGCGAAGCCGAGCAGAATCACGAGCACTGCTGCGAGCGCGGCGCCGAGGCTCGCGACGAGGAGCGATCCGCCTGCACCGATCGCGATCACGGTGAACGAGACCTCGAGCCCCTCGAGCGCCACCGCCTTGAAGCACGCGAGAAAGGCGATCGTGTCGAAGCGATCGCGCGCGGGGGCGGCGTCGGAGCGCATGAGCGCGGTCTCCTTCTCGTAGATCTTCGCTTCGTCGTGCGTCGCGATCACGCCGGCCGCGCGGAGGATCGCCTTGCGCAGCCAGCGAATGCCGAAGAGGAGGAGCAGAATGCCGACGATGAGCTGGAGTGTCGTGATCGGGACGCGGCCGAGTGCCGGTCCGAAGATCGCGACGAGGATAATGAGGAAGATCGCGCTGGCGGCGGCGCCGAGGAGGGCGGGGCGCCATCCGCGGGTGGTGCCAACGGCGAGTACGATCGTGAGCGCCTCGACGCACTCGACGAGCGAGGCGAGGAAGGCGGCAACGAAGGCGGTGCTGGCGTGGAGCCAGGACATGGCTGGCAAATCCCGAAGACGTGAGCCCGGAAGTTACGACGGCACGGGGTCGCTGGCGAAGGGGTAGTTGTAATGCTACGGCTACTCCTATTGACTTTCGACAGGAGAAGCGCGATCGTCCTGTAGACTTCCGACACGAAGAGGCCATGCCGACCACACCCACCGACGTTCTCCGCGGCACGCTCGATCTCCTGGTGCTCAAGACGCTCACCCTGCAGCCGATGCACGGGTGGGGGATCAGCCAGCGCATCGAGCAGCTCTCGAAGGGGTCGTTCGAGGTGAATCAGGGCTCGCTCTATCCGGCGCTGCAACGGCTCGAGCAGCGCGGCTGGATCGACAGCGAATGGCTCGTCACCGAGAACAACCGCCGCGCGAAGTACTACCGGCTCACCGCCGGCGGCAAGAAGGCGCTCGGCGCCGAGCTCGCGAGCTGGCGGCGGTATGTCGCGTCGGTCGAGCTGATTCTCGAGACGACGTAGCGCCGATGTACTGGCTCAAGGGGCTGTTCGCGCGCATTCGTGCGCTTGCCCATCCGGCGCGGGCGGAGCGGGAGCTCGACGAGGAGATCCGCTTTCATCTCGAGCAGGCAACGGCGAAGTACGTCGCACGCGGCCACACGCGCGAGGATGCGGAACGACGCGCGCTCCTCGCGTTCGGCGGCGTGACCCGCACGCACGAGGAGCATCGCGATGTGCGCGTCGTGCGCTGGCTCGGGGATGTCGCGGGCGATGCGCGCTTCGCGCTGCGTGCGCTCAGGCGCGCGCCGATCATGGCGTGCGCCGCCATCTTCACGCTCGCC
>JBBSEY010000060.1:0-14933 GCA_038239265.1 Gemmatimonadales bacterium
AGGCACCGCCTTTGCCTCGCATCTTCGCCTCTCCAACCATCGGGTCGACATGTCATCGTTCGCGACGTTTCTGATCGGCTACTTCATCTTCATCATCGGCGTCGCCGTCGCCGCCTATCTTCTCCATGTGCAGACGCAGTGGATCGTCGTTGGCGCGATCATGCTCATTGGGATAGGCATTTTGACCGCAACGCAGCGCACGAAGCCGCGCGATCCGCAGAATTAACCGCGAGGTGCACGACTCCGGCGATCGTTCTAACCGATCGCCGCGCGTGATTCTCGCCATTTTCGTTGCGTGAGATTCGGCACACTTTGTGGCTGTTGACCTAACCGGCAGCCACAGTTATCCTGCCCGACGTTCGGGCTCGGCACCATCGAGCCGCTGCACGTCAGGCGAATTTCCTCCCCCACGCCTCCGTGCCGCTCGTCCACCCTTCCGCAAAGAACGGGGCGTGTATGGAGCATGTGACCGAGAGCAGGTCTAAAGGGTTCTTCCGTTCCTCCCCCTCCACCGCTTTCGATCAGTATCTCCACGACATACAAAAGCTCCCGCTCATACGAGATCCCGCCGAAGAGCGCAGGCTCGCCCGCCTGGCGCAAAAGGGTGACGAAGTCGCCGCGGAGCGCCTCGTAACCGCCAATCTTCGTTTCGTCATCTCGTACGTGAAGAAGTATCAGGGGCACGGGCTCGACCTCAGTGAGCTCGTCGCCATCGGCAACGAGGGACTTCTCAAGGCCGTGAAAAAGTTCGATCCCGACCAGGGCGTCAAGTTCATATCGTACGCCGTGTGGTGGGTTCGTCAGGCCGTACTCAAGGCGCTGGCCGAGCAGACGCGCTCGGTTCGCATTCCGCTCAATCAGAATTCGCAGCTCATCAAGCTCGCGCGTGCCGAAACCGTGCTCGCGCAGGTTCTCAAGCGCGATCCCACTGATCACGAGATCGGTCGGCTGATCGAGGAGACGCCCGAGCAAGTTCGCGCGTCCCGCCAAATGTCCGCCACCGAGTTGTCGCTCGATGCACCAATCGATCGCTCGGACCGCGAGGCCTCCACGCTCGGCGAGCGCTTCGTCGGCGTCGAAGGCGGGGAGATCGAGGAGAACTGCGACTTCAAGCTGATGCGCGAGTTCATCGATCGTGTCTTCCGGCAGTATCTTACGCCGCGAGAGCGAAAGATCCTCTATCTCTACTACGGTCTCGACGAAGGGGCCGAGGCCATGACGCTCGAGAAGATCGGCGCGCTCATGGGAGTCACGCGCGAACGCATTCGTCAGATTCGCGAGCGCGCATTCGAGAAACTGCGTGGCTCTCCACACGGAAACGCACTCGCCAGCTTCTGGACCGCCGCCTGAAAATGCGCCGGATCAGCGCAGCGCGCTGATCGACACTACCGGACTCGCGGCGCAGCTCGCCGCGATCGTCGGCGAGCGGGGAGTGTTGGCGCGTCCGAGCGAGCTTGCCGCGTACAGCTCCGACGGACTTCCGGGCTACAAGCTGCGCCCCCGTCTCGCTGCATTCCCAACGACCAGGCAACAGCTGATCGACGTCGTGCGTCTTCTCGCTCGTGAGAAGACGCCGTTCGTCGCCCGCGGTGCAGGCACCGGTCTCTCCGCGGGCGCGCTCGCGAGCGGCGATGCCGTGGTCGTCGGACTCAATCGCCTGAACAGGATTCTCTCGATCGACCCCCTGAATCGCCTCGCGGTCGTCGAGCCCGGCGCGGTGAACGTGACGCTCACGCGCGCCGCCGCCGTGCACGGGCTCCACTACGCCCCCGATCCATCGAGCCAGACCGCGTGCACGATCGGCGGCAACGTCGCGGAGAACAGCGGCGGTCCCCACTGTCTCAAGTACGGCGTGACACTCAACCACATCGTGGCGCTCGATGTCATCCTGGCGAACGGCGAGATCGTCACCCTCGGCAACGCCGATGGGGAAGTGGATGGCTATGATCTCCTCGGCGCCTTCATCGGCTCGGAAGGCTGCTTCGGCATCGCGCTCGAGGTCACGGTGAAGCTCACGCCGAACCCGGAAGGTGTGCGCACGCTGCTCGCGGACTTTACATCGATCGACGCGGGCGCGCGCGCCACATCGGCGATCATCGCGGCCGGAATTCTTCCGGCGGCGCTCGAGATGATGGACGGTCCGACGATCCGCGCCGTGGAGGCGTCGATCTACGCAGCCGGCTATCCGGCCGATGCCGACGCGGTGCTTCTCATCGAAGTGGATGGCCTTGACGCAGGACTCGATGCGGACGCGGGGCTGGTGGAGCAGCATTGCCTCGCTGCGGGTGCACGCACCGTGCGCGTCGCGGCGAACGAGGAGGAGCGCGCGAGGCTCTGGCAGGGAAGAAAAAAGGCTTTTGGCGCGATGGGGCGGATCGCACCGGATCTCGTCGTGCAGGACGCCGTCATTCCGCGCACGAAGCTTCCCGATGTGCTTCGCGACATCGCGGCGATCGCGGCGCGATGGCAGATCCAGGTGTGCAACGTCTTCCACGCCGGCGATGGCAATCTCCATCCGAACATCGGCTACGACTCGCGCAACGCCGACGAGTCGCAGCGCGTGGGCTTCGCGATGCGCGACATCATGCAGGCGTGCATCGAGGCGGGCGGAACGATCACCGGCGAGCATGGTATCGGGCTCGACAAGCTCGAGTACATGCCGCAGATCTTCTCTGCGGAGTCGCTCGCGGCTCAGTGCGCGCTGCGCGACGCCTTCGATCCCGAGCGTCGCGCGAACCCCGGCAAGGTCATCCCGGTGCATTCCTGTCGCGAGTGGCGGGGAGCGTGAGCACAGCCGAGGTGCAGGATCGCGTGCGCGCGACGGCATGGCCCGGAGCTGGAGCCACCGTCCCTGCGGCGGCACGACCGGGAGCAGGAGTCGCCGCGCCTGCGGCGGCGATACGAATAGTAGGGGGCGGCGGCTGGCTCGATGCGGGACGGCCGGTGCGCGACTCCGCATCGCTCTCCCTCGCTGCCGATGACGCAATCATCGAGTACGTCCCCGGCGACCTGACGCTCACCGCGCGCGCGGGTGCCACGCTCGCCAGCATCTCGCGAGCGACGAGCGCCGAGCGCCAATGGCTCGCGCTCGATCCGTTCGGCGCGCAAAGCGGCACGCTCGGCGCGACCATCGCGACGGCGTCCGCGGGGCCGCTCGCCCACTCCTTCGGCACGCCGCGCGACGCGGTGCTCGGGCTCGAGGTGGTGACGGGCGCGGGCGAGGTCGTGCGCGCGGGCGGGCGCGTCGTGAAGAACGTCGCGGGCTTCGATCTCGCGCGACTCTTCACCGGCGCCTGGGGAACGCTCGCGGTGATCACGGAGGCAACGGTGCGCCTCCGCGCGCGCCCCGAGCGCGACGAGACGCTCGCGCTCGCCCTCCCGGCCGAGGGCGAGCTGAACGCGTGGCTCGCGAAAGTGCGCGCGCTTCCCTTCTCACCTCTCTCGCTCGAGATGGTGAGCGGCGCGGTGGCGTGCGCGCTCGGCGCAGGAGACCACGCGCTCCTGCTCGCCCGACTCGGCGGCAACGACGATTCCGTACGCGCGCAGCGGCGTTTGCTCGGCGCGCTCGGCGATGCCGTCGAACAGCCCACGACCATATGGAGCGCGCTTGGCGAGATCGAGCCCGCCGCATCATCGGTCGCGCGCATCTCGGCACCGCCGTCGCGACTGCACGCCCTCTGGGCGAGGCTCGCGGCGGGCACCGATGCGGACACGCTCGTGCACGCGACGGTCGGGCGCGGGATCGTGCGCTGCATCCGCGCCTCGACGAGCGCGACGCCGATCGCATCGTGGCTCGACACGATTTCGCGCACCGAGGGGACGCACATCTTCGAGCGGCTCCCGGACTCGGAATGGAGCCGCGTGCCCTCGCGCGCCGACGACGCACTCTCCCGCGCCGTGCGCGCGGCGTTCGATCCCGCTCGCATTCTCAATCGCGGCATCCTCGGAGAGCACGCGTGAGCGGGATGCCCGACGTCCCGTCGTGCGCAATACCGGGCACGCCGCTCGCGGCCGCGAGCGCCGGCATCTCGGCGTGCGTCCACTGCGGCTTCTGCCTGCAGGCGTGTCCAACCTACCTCGCGCTCGGGGACGAGAATGATTCGCCGCGCGGCCGGATCTATCTGATGCGCGCGCTCGTCGAAGGCGAGCTCTCGCTGGATGACGCGACCGTCCACACGCACATCGATCGCTGCCTCGGCTGCCGCGCCTGCGAAACCGCCTGCCCGTCGGGGGTGCCCTACGGCGCGCTCCTCGAGGCGACACGTGCGACGATCGCCGAGGTGGCCCGCCCCCCGCTGCGCGCGCGCATCATTCTCGCGCTCTTCGCGAATCGCACCTTGATGCGCATTGCGGTGGCGGGGGCGCGAATCCTTCGGTCCACCGGCCTTCCGCGCGCGCTCTCCCGCATCCCCGGCGATCTCGGCTTTGCGTTCGCCATGCTCGCATCGAGCGAGTCGCCACTTCCCCGCAGCTCGTATGAGCTGCGCGGCGATGGCAGTCGTGGCACCTTCGCGCTCCTCGAGGGATGTGTGATGGAGGGGCTGTTCACCTCTGCCAATCGCGCGACCGAGCGCACGCTCGTCGCCAACGACTACACCGCCCTCGCGGCACCGAAGCAGCACTGCTGCGGCGCGCTCCATGCGCACGCCGGCGATCTCGAGACCGCGCGCGCCCTCGCGCGCAAGAACATCGTCGCCTTCGAGGAGTCCGGCGCGGAGTACATCGTTACGAACGCCGCGGGGTGCGGTGCGCTGCTCAAGGAATACGGGCATCTGCTCGAGCACGATGGAGCGTGGACCGCGCGCGCAGCGGCATTTTCAGCGCGCGCCCGCGACGTGAGCGAGCTCCTCGCCGCGGCAGGCCCGCGCGTGGGCGCGCCACTGCCGCTCACCGTCGCGTACGACGCGCCCTGTCATCTGCAGCACGCGCAGCGTGTCTCCGCCGCACCGCTCACGCTCCTCGACTCGATCCCGGCTCTGGAGCGCGTCGCGCTCGTCGACTCGGATCAGTGCTGCGGCAGTGCCGGGATCTACAACCTCCTCGAGCCTGCACTCTCCGCCGCCGTGCTCGCGCCGAAGATCGCGCACATCGAACTCACCGGCGCATCGCTCGTAGCGACCGGAAATCCGGGGTGCATGATGCAGATCGGCGCGGGATTGCGTCGCGCCGGCCTCTCGTCACGCACCGTGCATCCAGTGGAGCTCCTCGATGCCTCCTATGCCGCTTCAGAGTCGCAGAAGGCATAGCGCGGGCCCAACGCGCCACTATATGCTTTCCCTATGATTGGCTCGCTGTTCTGGGAAGTTGAAGGCGTGTTGGCGAACACGGCGCCCCTTCGGCGCGCCGCGCTACTCCGTACACTCGCGGACGACGGGCTTGCGCCCTCCAACGCGCTGAACTTCGCCGACGATGTCGCGGACAGCTCGCGCGATGCAGTCCTCCGTGCCCTGCGCGGCCAGCCAGTCGCGAACGACGAGACGGCGATCACCCTCCTCGCTCTCCGCGCCGACCGACACTTCGCTCTCCTCGTTCAGGCAGGCGTATCACTGACTCCCGGCGCGCGCGAGCTCGTTGAGCGCGCCGTCTCCAGCTGCCGTCTCGCGATCGTCACGACACTTCCGCGCGCAACCGTCGACTCACTCCTCGCGCTCGCCGCGCTCGATGGCGCCTTCGAGGTGATCATCGCCGCCGAGGATGTGCCGATGGCAAAGCCGGCGCCCGATGGCTATCGCAAGGCGCTCGAGCGCATGAGCCGGAGGCGTCCCCTCGACATCCGCGCCGCACTTGCGCTCGAGTCCAGCGCGGCCGGTGCGAGAGCGGCGCGCGCAGCGGGCATTCGCAGCGCCGTCGTTGCACCCTTCCGCGTCGAGAACATCATCGATGCCAACGCGATGCTCACGACGCTGGAGGGGGAGACGCCGGCGACGCTCGACGTCCTGGTCGCCCTCGAGGCAACGGGATGACGGCCGGTCCGATCATTTCAGGCGAATTCCCCGCTGTCGGTGTCGTCGCCGGATACTCGGTGCCACTGCACTACGGCAACATCGCGGGCGAGTATGCCGCGCTCGAAAAAGGCGCGATGATCACGGACCGCGGCGCGCGTGGGCGCATGCGTCTCGACGGCCCGAAGGCGGCAGAGATGCTCACGGGACTCGTCACGAACGACGTGCTCGCGCTCACCCCCGGACACGGACAGTACGCAGCGGCCTTGAGCCCCAAGGGACGGATCGTCGCCGACGTTCGCATCTTCTCGCGCGTCGACCACCTCCTCGTCGACATTCCTCCGCGCGCGCGTGCGGGATGGGACGCGCTCGTGCGAAAGTATCTCAACCCGCGCGTCGCCCCCTTTATCGATGTCGGGACGGAGATGCGCCAGCTCGCCATCGCCGGTGTTGCCGCGCGCTCGATCCTCGGCCACGCCGCGGCGCTCACGCGAGAAGCGCTTGCCGCACTCGCGCCGTACTCGCACATCGACGTCGAGATCGGCGGCCGCCCCGTGATGATCGCGCGCACGCCGGAGCTCGCGACCGAGGGCTACGAGCTCTTCTTCCCCGCGGATGCATTCGGCGCGATCTGGGAGCGCCTCGTCGCCGGGGGCGCGACGCCAGGCGGACTCCTCGCGTGGGAGATCGCGCGCATCGAGAACGGCCGCCCCGAGTGGGGGATCGACATCGACGATACCACGATCCCGCAGGAGGCGAATCACGACGAGCTCCACGCGATCTCGTACACGAAGGGATGCTACACGGGGCAGGAGGTCGTCGCACGCATCCACTTCCGCGGTCACGTGAATCGCCACCTCCGGGGACTGGTCCTCGGCCACAGTGAGCCGGCGCCCGAGCGTGCGCCGATCCTGTCGCTCGACGGCAAGCAGGTCGGCGACGTGCGCTCGAGCGCGCTCTCGCCTCGCCTGGGAGCGATCGCGATGATAATGGTGCGCCGCGAGGTCGAGATGGGGAGCACGATCGTCGTCGAAGGCGAGAGCGGCAGGACCGAGGGGAAGGTCGTGCCGCTGCCTTTCGCGCAGGAGTGAGGCGTGCGCTCGTCACGGGCGCGACGGGGCTCGTCGGCTCGTACATCGCGGAACGTCTCATCGCAGACGGCTGGAGCGTGCGCGCGCTCGTGCGCGATGCGAGCGCCGCGGCGTGGCTCGGCGCTTCTGGAGTCGAGCTCGAACGGGGCGATCTCGCCGACCGCGATTCCCTGCGCTCCGCGATGGCCGCATGCCACGCGGTTTTTCACTGCGCCGCGCTCGTCGGCGCAACCGGCGACTGGTCGAGCTTCGAGCGAGCAAACATCGATGGCACGCGCGCGGTCGTGGAAAGCGCCGCTCGGGAGGGTGCGCGACTGGTCCACACCAGCAGCGTCGCGGTCTACGGAAGCGCAGCGCGCTACCGCTCTACCCCTACCCATGAAGAGACGCCACTCGCCCCGCTTCCCGAGCACGCCTACTACGCCCGCTCGAAGCGCGAGGCGGAGCAGATCGTCCTCGACGCGCACGCTACGGGCGAGCTGTGGGCCACCGCGATTCGCCCACCGATGATCTACGGGAAGCGCGATCGCCAGCTCGTCCCCCGCTTTGCCCGCCTCATGCGTACCGGCTTCTTCCCGCTTTTCGGCGGCGGGACATCGATCTTCTCGCTCGTGCACGCCTCCGCCGTCGCCGATGGCGCGGTTCGCGCCGCGACGCACGACGCCGCCGGCGGGCGCGCCTTCAACCTCGCCAACGATTTTCCCGTGACCATCGCGGACTTCGTACAGCTCGGCGCGAACGGTCTGGATCGCCGCGTGCGCGGAATCTCCATCCCGCTCACCGCGGCCCGCGCGACATTCTCGATGCTCGGTGCGGCGGCGGGACTCGCGAAGCAGATGGCGATGGCCGAGCAGCTCCCCGGTACGGTGGACACGTTCAGCCGCGACAATCCTTTCACATCCGAGCGCGCCCGCCTCGAACTCGGATGGTCGCCGACCATGCTCCCCGTCGTCGGCGTGCCCGAAGCATTCCGCTGGTGGAAGGAGCACGACCAATGACTGACGTTCACCCTCTCGAGATCGATCCGGAACGCGTCGCTCTCAAGGAGTGGGCGGTGCTCGTCGACGCGATGGGTCGCGGAGATCTCATCGCCATGGTCCGCAAGGGGGGCATTCGCGAGAAGCGCGCAGGCTTCGAAGTGCGGCACGATCGGTTTCTCCTCTACCCGACATTCTTCCACGAGAAGGTCCACGAGCTCGACACGCGTTTTCACACGACGCTCGATGCCTCGCACACCGGTCGTCCGCCCGAGGGAGTGATCCGGCTGCGCTACGTCGCGAGCGTCGCGGCCGTGTGGCTGGTGACCGATCTCGAGCCATTGCGCGCGATCGACTCCGAGCACGGGCTCACCTGGGGCGCCGTCGAGTCGCGCTTCCGCTACCGCGATGACCCGCGCGTCCACGTCGTCGCAGTGCGCATCGCGAAACTCCCGGTGATCGTCACCATCCCCGAGGCACACCGTTACGCTGGGTGCATCTCGTGGGTGAAGCTCGATCACGACGTCGACGTCAGCGCCGCCGTGCCGACGGTCGACGATTCGACTTTCGCGCTACGCCTCGGCGCGCTCGAAAGCGCGCTCGGAGCGCCCGCGTAGTCGCCGCTGCTAGTTGCGCATGAAGTGGCAGGTGTAGCCGCCCGGATTCTTCTTCAGATAATCCTGGTGGTAACCCTCGGCGCTGTACCACGTCGACGCCGGCTCGACACTCGTCGTGATCGGCCGCTTCCACTTCCCCGCCGCGTCGATGCGCGCGATCACCTGCTCCGCCGTGGCCTTCTGCTCGGGTGACTGCGGGAAGATCGCGGAGCGGTACTGGGTGCCGACGTCGTTCCCCTGCCGGTTGAGCGTCGTTGGATCGTGCAGCTTGAAAAACCACTCCTCGAGCAGCTTCTCGTAGCTCAGCACCGACGGATCGAAAGTCACGCGAATCGCCTCGGCGTGCCCTGATTTGCTGTCGTGCGTGTCATCGTATTTGGGATTCTCGAGCCATCCGCCCGTGTACCCGACGTCGGTGTCGATGATGCCGGGCACCTTCCGCAGAATATCCTCGACGCCCCAGAAGCATCCGCCGGCTAGCACGGCCACTTCGGTCTTCCGGTCGCTGCCGACGGTCGCGCTGCCGGCAGGTACCCGCTCACTGATACTCATATCGATTCTCCGTTCCCTCGTGTCTAATGCGGGGCACAGGGCACCGGTCGCGGCGCGCTGACCCACTCCTTATACAACGCAAAAAGCGCTGCGTTAGGTCCTTCGAAACTCGGGGAATGTCGCCATCCGTCGAACCATGCAAACGCTCGGGTTCCTCCAGCCGCAACCGCGCCTTACCGTCTTCCGGCCCGCAGTGCCGAGTCCAGCGCGGCCAGCCCCGAATCCGCCGGTGCCGCCTGTCGTGCCAGCGCGATCGCTCTCCGCGCTCCTGCGCTGTCGCCGCGTGCAAGGCTGATCCGCGTCTGCAGCGCGTAGCGCACGGCTGGTGGCATCTCACCGGACGCGGCCGCTCGATCGAGCTCTCGCTGCGCGTCCGCATCCTGGTGCGAAGCGTGCAGCGCTGCGGCGTACGCGTAGCGCAATCCGGGATCTTCCCCATCCTCCGCAACCGCGCGCCCGTACACCGCGGTCACCGAGTCCGCGCGGTCCAGCTTCGCGTACGCGCGCGCGAGCAACACGTAGCGCAGCGATCCCGCCGGATCATGTCCGCGCACGTCCTGGACCGCCTCGATCACCGAGTCCGCTCCCCGTAGCTCCAGCAGTGCATCGAGATACGCGAGGCGCACCGGCTGTGACGCCGGGTGCGCCGCCGACGTCGCGCGCAGAATCATTAGCGCATCGTCGGCGCGCCCCGATGTGCGCAAATGCTGCGCGTACTCGAGAGACAGGCTCTCCCCCGCGGGATAGCGGCGGTACGCATCGTCGAGCAGTGCGAGTCCCCGCGCATTGTCACCGTGTCGCCCCACCGATCGCGCCAGTTGCCAGTACGGGTAAAACGCAGCCGAGTCGTAGTCGATGCCGCTTCGGAAGAGCCGCTCCTCACTCGACCACACGGGCACGCGCCGCACCGTCTGCCACACACCTGCGCACGCCACGACAGCCGCGAGCACAAAGGCGAGGCGATGCGCGCGCTCGGGGAATGTCTCGACGCGCTCGAGCATCCACGCCACGATCATCGATACGCCGACCGATGACACGAAGAGCGTTCGCTCCGCGAGCAGCTGACCAGTGGGAACGAGGATGTTCGATGCCGCGAGATAGGCGAGCACCACCCACCCCAGTGCGACGAGAGGGCGCCGGTCGCCGCGCCGCGCAACGATCGCCGCGCCGAGGACGACGAGCGCAAATGCCGCGACGCCGATCATCGCGGGTGCATTGATCGCACGCTGGGGAATCACTGTCGTCGGTCCGTAGTACATCGACAGACGCGTCGGAAATACCAGGAGCTGCGCGATGAGCGGCCACGCGCCCGTCATCGTCCACCATCGTTGCGCGAGCGTTGCGCCATCGAGCCCCACTGCGAGCGCCGTCGACGGCGGCGACAATCCGCCGAGCACCGCGCGCCGCGCGACGATCATGAGGACGAGCACCACGATGAACGCAGCCCACACGCGCCAGCCGCGTGCGATCACCGCCGTCGCACCGATCGGGTCGTCATCCCGCGAACGCCATCCCCACACGCAGAGCGCGACGAGCGCGGGAACCGTCGCCGCGGACTCCTTCGCGCCGAGTGCCACGCCGAACAAGACCGCGCCGTATATGGCTGTGCTCCACGAAACACTCGCCCCCAGCTCCGCCGCGGCGTCGAACGCGCGCACGACCACGAGCACGCACGCGATGCTCGCGAGCGCCGCCACTACCTCCGCGGATCCCGCGACATTCGCCACCGATTCGACGTGCAGCGGATGCGCCGCGAAGATCACAGCACCGATGAAGGCGACGTTGATGGGCAGCGCGCGGGCGAGCAGCCAGAGCACCGCGATCGCGCACGCCGCATACAGCACGACTGCGTAGAGGTGAAAGAGCCATGCGGCGCCACCGCTCACGTTCCACAATAGCGCGTACATGAATTGCACGACGGGGCGGAAGAGTCCCGCACGCCCCCACTCCGCCGGCCAATACGCCACGCGCCACGCGGTGAGCAGCCCCGCCGGCGCATGCAACGCCGGATTGTCCGCGATGATCGGCCCGTCATCGTAGACGAAGCCGTAGCCGATCGTAACCAGATACGGCACCAGCGCTACCAGGGCGACGATGAGCACCGCGAGCGGAGCGGGGCGCGCTCCGCGCGATGCTATTCGCGCGCTGGGCTCAATGGAGGTCAATGCGGAGTGGGGGAGAAAATAAGGAGGAACGCTACCGGAAAGACTGGCTCCCTCGCTCGCCCGTAACTCGCGAGGCCGTGGCCACATACGACGAATGCCCGGCGCATCCTCTGCGTCGGGCACTCATCACGTCGAAACCCGCTGCACAGTTAGCGCGGCGGCATCTTCTTCTTCAGCGTGTCGCCCTTCGCCGTGACGGCCGCGCCCTGCGTCGGCGACGTCTTCGTTACGTTCGGTCCGAGCGTCGAATTGCCGTTCGAGTTCGTCACACCGGACTGCGACTGGTTCTGCACCTTCGTCGCGCTGCCAGTGCCGTGCGCTCCACCGGCCGAGTCGCCGCCCATTGCGCCACCGGTCTTGTTGTCCGGCTTCGGCGTCATCGGCGTGCCGCTCGACATCGAGCCGCCGTGCATGCTCGACGTGTCCGCCGACGAGCCGCTCATCGCGCCGCCACTCGTCGCGCCGCCACTCATCGCGCCGCCGCTCATGCTCCCGGAGCTCGAGCCGCTCGACATCGCGCCACCCATGCTGTCCGTCCTCGTCGTCGTGCTCGTCGTCACCGCGGTCGAGTCCGTCGACATGCTCTTGTCGGTCTTGGTACACGCGGCCACTGCTACCAGGGCCGCCAACACTGCGATGCGCTTCATGAAAGCTCCTCCATTCGGGATAATGAATTCGTGAGCGCTGCGCGACGTCCACGCGACAAGCCACTCGTGTGCTCCGCCAATCCCGAAGGCAATAACCGGACCTTTCGGAGCCGAATGCGAGAAGGGCGGAACCGGGAACGTTGCGCCCTTCCAATCCGCGACGTGCAGGCCAGTTACGGCTTCTTCGTCATCTTCATCATGGTGTCCTTCTTCATGACCGTGTCCGTCTTCGTCATCGTCGAGGTGGTCGTCATCGACGACATCGCGCTGTCATGCTTCGTGGTGTCCATCATGGCTGGCGCTGGGCTCATGGCGGGGGCCACGACGACTGCGGTGTCAGCGGGAGCGGAATCCTTCGCTTTACAGGCTGCGATGGCGAGTACAGCAACAACGACGGCAAGGCGCTTCATCGAAACTCTCCTTTTGGAGGCGGTATGGGGTCGACTCTTCGTCCGAGCACGAGCGTTGGTGCTATGCCAGGAGCGAGCGGCGGTTAATTTGCCTCCAGAAGATACGCTGTCAAGACGCGCTCCGCCATGCAGATAGCGCACTTTCCCCCGATCGCCGCAGTCATTATGACGCACTCCCCACCGGATCGAATTCTGCGCCGACCACCGTCGTCGCTGCGGAACTAGATAACCGCCTACTTTACAACAGGTTACATGCTCTGATCCCCTTCCCGTCGCTTCTCTCTCCCAGCTACCTGTTTGCGATCCTAATTCCATCCCATAATCTGTGACAATGGACTTTGCGCCCGCGGTCGACATTCCGCACGATGACCGAGCCAGCGACACCGTTGTCCGAGGCGCGTGCCCGCACGACTGCCCCGACACGTGCGCGATGCTCGTCACCGTTCGCGACGGCCGCGCCATTCGCGTCGACGGCGATCCCGACCACCCATTCACCCGCGGCTTCCTCTGCGCAAAGGTGAATCGATACGTCGATCGAACCTATCACGAGGGACGTCTTACACACCCCCTCCGCCGCGTTGGCCGGAAAGGCGAGGGGCGCTTCGAGCGCATCACCTGGGACCAGGCACTCGATGAGATCGCCGGCCGACTCGGCGACATCGCACGATCCGCCGACGGTCCCCAGGCCATCCTCCCCTACTCGTACTCGGGGACGCTCGGCCTCATCCAGGGCGACACGATGGATCATCGCTTCTTCCATCTGCTCGGCGCATCAATGCTCGACCGCACGATCTGCTCGTCAGCCGGCGGGGTCGGGCTCCGGATGACACTCGGAGCCGGCATCGGCGCCGATCCCGAGGGTGTTCCCGAGAGCGATCTCGTGCTCCTCTGGGGCACCAACACGCTCACGTCGAATCCGCACCTCTGGCCCTTCGTGCGCGCCGCTCGCGATCGCGGCGCGCGAGTCATTGCGATCGATCCGCTTCGCACCCGCACCGCCGAGCAGTGCGACGAGTGGATCCCGATCAAGCCCGGCACGGACGCCGCCCTCGCGTTCGGCATCATGCACGTGCTCTTCGCCGAGCATCTCGAAGACACCGACTACCTCGAGCGCTACACGCTCGGCGCGCCCGAGCTGCGCGCCCGTGCCGCCGAGTATACGACGGAGCGCGTTGCGGAGATTACGGGAATTCCCGCCGCGCGCATTACGTCGCTCGCGCTCGAGTACGGGCGCGCGAAGGCGGCCTTCGTCCGCATCAACTACGGGCTGCAGCGCCACGGTGGCGGCGGGATGGCAGTGCGCACGATCGCGTGCCTTCCCGCGATCACGGGACACTGGCGGCGCGCCGGCGGCGGCGTCCAGCTCTCTTCGAGTGCGAACTTCCAGTTCAATCGTGCGAAGCTGTACCGCCCCGACCTCTCTCCGCCCGTGCGCACGATCAACATGATCCGCCTCGGTGAGGCGCTCACGACGCCGGATGCAGGAGTCGGCGGCCCCCCCGTGCGCGCGCTCGTGGTCTTCAATTCCAATCCCGCCGCCGTCACCCCCGATCGAAGCGAGGTCGTGCGCGGGCTCGCCCGCGAGGATCTTTTCACCGTCGTGATGGAGCACTTCCAGACCGACACCGCCGATTGGGCCGACATCATTCTTCCCGCGACGACGCAGCTCGAGCACTGGGACGTCCATTACTCGTACGGCCATCACTACGTCACGCTCAACCGCCCGTCGATTGCGCCGGTGGGCGACTGCAAGCCGAACAGCGAGATCTTCAGGCTGATAGCGGCGCGCATGGGCATTGATCATCCGGTCATGCGCGACGATGATCTCGAGCTCATCCGCCAGGCGCTCGATTCGCCGAGCGAGAAGCTCGCGGGAGTGACGCTCGACGTGCTGCTCGAGAAGGGATGGTCGCGCCTCAACGTGCCGCGCCCCTATCTGCCGTTCGCCGAGGGCGCGTTTCCGACGCCGAGCGGCAAGTGCGAGTTCTTCTCGCAGCGATTGGAGGACATGGGGCTCGACGGGCTTGCGACGTATACGCCGCCCTACGAGTCGGCTGCGAGCTCGCCGGAGCTCGCGGCCCGCTTCCCGCTCTCGCTCATCTCGTCCCCTGCGCATCAATTCCTGAACTCGTCGTTCGTAAACGTCGACTCGCTGCGCCGCGGTGCACGCGAGCCGGAGCTCATGATCCATCCGGACGATGCAACCCCCCGCAACGTGCTGAACGGCACGCGCGTGGACGTGCGCAACGACCGCGGCAGCTTCAGCGCAGTTGCGCGCGTGAGCGATGCGGTGAGCGAGGGAACCGTGTGGGCGCCATCGATCTGGTGGACGAAGTTTTCGAAGGACGGCCGCAACGCGAACGACACCACGTCGCAGCGCGAGACCGACCTCGGCCACGGTCCCGTTTTCTACGACAATCTGGTCGAGGTGTCGCCGGTGGCCGCCGAGGACTAGCGGACGACGCCCTCACCGCTGTAGCCTGAGACTCACCACATTTTCACCCTGCCGCATCGGAGCTGCTCGTGTCATCG
>JBBSEY010000061.1:0-14833 GCA_038239265.1 Gemmatimonadales bacterium
CCCCGATGCCGATCGCGAGCGTGAGCACAGCGACGGCGCTGAACGTCGGCGAGCGGCGGAAGGTGCGGAGCGCGAAGCGCGCGTCCTGCATCACGCCGTCGAGCACTGATAGTCCGGCCATCTCGCGCGTCTCCTCGGTGAGCGAGGTCAGGTTGCCGAAGCGACGGCGCGCGGCGGCGCGCGCATCATCGCTCGAGAGCGTACCGCGGGCCGCGTGCTCGCGCTGCATGGCGTCGAGCGAGAGATGGAAGTGCATCTCCTCATCCAGCTCGCGCGCGTACGCGCGCGCGCCGGTGAGCGTGCGGAGCCTGTGGCGGAGCCCATCGAGGAAGGACACGGTGGATCAGGCGCGCTTCATGACGGCCTGAATCGCGACGAGGACGCGATCGAAGCTCGAGATCTCCCTCCCCAGCTGTTTGCGTCCGGAGGCGGAGATCGTGTAGTAGCGCGCCTTGCGGCCGGTGGGCGACTCACCCCACTTCGAGGTGACCCACCCCTTTTTCTGGAGGCGCTCGAGTGCCGGATAGAGGGAGCCCTGCTCGATCGAGAGCACATCGTCGGACAGCCGCTCGATGTGCTGGGCGATCGCGTAACCGTGCTGGGGCTGCAGCGTGAGCGTCTGCAGGATCAGCATGTCGAGCGTGCCCTTGAGGAGCTCGCTCTTGGATGGGGCGGACGCCGGTGCCACTGCAACATCCTTGCGGGCGCGGCCGCCCGCCGACAGGTAGAAGTCCTACACGTAACGTGTAGGTATTCTACCTATCGACCGGGTCGGAGCGCTAGAGGCGCGAAGTGACACCCAGCTGTGGTGCCGCTATTCGTGCGTGGGGCCGCCATTGAGCTTGCCGCCGGGATTGCCGTGTTTGTGCTTCTTGGCATCGTCGGCGAGGCGGTTCTTGTCGCTCGCCTTGTCGGCGTCGTCGTGCTGGACACGATTCTCGACGAGGCGGTGTTTGCCGGTATGGAGCTCGCCCTTGAGCTCCTTGTCGTGCACGTCCTTCACTTCCGCGTCGGGCACCTCACGCGCGCCCTCGCTCTTGGGGTCGTGCTCGGAGTGGTCGTGGTTCTGCTTGGCGATGGCCGCTTGCGTCTTCGGGCCGTGCGAGGTCGTGGGGTGGCTGGAATGGCTGTTCTTGCTCTTGCTCATTGGCTCTCCGGAGGGTTGGGACGGCACAGGGTGCAAGAAGTGTACGTCTGGGACGCCCCTATTCGATCGGCGCCTCCGCACTTATAGCGGGCGGCAACGCTTCCGGATCGCGCTCCGGAGCTCCGAGCGCGTCGATCTTTTCGAGTACGCTGTCGAGCTTTCTTCGCCGCGTGGTCGTGAGTGTCTCGAACGCCTCCTGCAAGCCGTCGATGCTCCTCTTTATTCGGTCGAACGACTCCTTGAACGTCGACCATTCCTTGTGAAAGTCGCCGTGCAGCTTGAGTATGTCCGAGGTGGTCTGGGTGAACTTGAAGTTGTCCATCGCCTGGCGCACG
Organism: Gemmatimonadales bacterium; assembly: GCA_038239265.1. Taxonomy (GTDB): domain Bacteria; phylum Gemmatimonadota; class Gemmatimonadetes; order Gemmatimonadales; family Gemmatimonadaceae; genus FEN-1250. Next base: position 1,483 of record JBBSEY010000061.1, read on the forward strand.
ACCACGAGCACCGCGTACAAGGTGAATGGTGAGCAGATGACCACCTTCCGTTCGAGCGCACCGTCGATCGCGGTAGGGTCGAACTCATTGAGAAAGCCGAGCACGCGCTCATTCGGAACGAACAGGATGGCGTAGTCCACGGTGTTCTCGGTCGCGTCGATGTAGCCGCGCTCGTACACCTGTTTGATCGTCTCCTGCACATCCTTCCGGAACTGCCTGACGCTGGCTTTCTTTTCGCTCTCGTTGGTCTGATCGAACCACGCGAGATAGGCCGTGAGCGGGAACTTCACATCCATGTTGAGCAGGAGCCCGTTCGGCAGATGAAAGGTGAAGTCCGGGCGGCATCCGGACTTCATCGTGAACTGCTTTCGATAGTTGACTCCTTCCACGAGCCCCGCTGCGCGCAGCACATCTTCGGCCAGCCGCTCGCCCCACTGCCCCCGCGCCGTCGGGTTCGAGAGGATGCCGCGCAGCGCGTTGGCCGAGTCGCTGAGCTTCGTCGTCGCCGCCGACGCATCGACGAGCTGCTTCGACAGCTCGCCGTACTTTTCCCCGCGCACTTTCTCGAGCTCGTGCACGAGCACGCTGACCCTCTCGAGCTTCGCATTCATCGTCTCGAGCGACTGGTCGATGAGCTCCTTCTTCGCCTCGAGTCCGGCCTGGTTGTCGGCGGTGTACCGCGATAGCGAGTCGCGCGCGGCGTCGTTGAGCTGTTTCACGCCGCCCGAGATCAAGTCCGACGTGAGCGCCTTCACCGAGTCGCGCAGGTTGCTCGTGAGCAGCTCCACCTCCTTCGTCTTCGTCGCTTCCGCGCGTCGCGCGAGCTCTTGCGCGAGCGTTGCCGTGTCCCGCTCGCGAAGGCGGACGACGAGCCAGAAGACGACGATGCCGGTCGCGAGGCCGCCGGCGAATGCGAACAGAAGCTCCATGGGTGGGTATCCCGGTCAGGACCTGTCAGATTGCCGGATCAGCGTGTGGTGAGCAAGATACGACGTGCTGCCGACAGTGGTACGATCCGCGATGCACGCGCGTCGCGACGCCCTTCCTCGACTCTCATCGACGATGATCGCACGCTGCGCTCGACTCGCATGCTCGGCCCTCGCGCTCGCACTACCCGTCGCGCTTCTGGCCTGCGGCTCCGACTCGAGTGGTCCCGGCACGCACAATCGCAGCTACCTGATGGGCTTCTCGAACTTTCCTCCCGCACCTGACACCGCGTTGCGGCGGCGGAGTGTCGAGATGTGGGACACGCGCTCCGACGCCGCGATTCTGCACCTCGATCCCCCGTGGGAAGCAATGCTGAACGGTGTAGATCCGGACCTCATCGTGAGCGTGACGATTCTTCCGCTCACCCACGTGTACAAGTCGCTCGGCCAAGCAGGTCGTGATCGAGACCGATCTGACCAATGGGGTCGACAGATCGGCCGAGTCGCCGTCGCTGCTCGCGCTGGGGCACAGCATCACGGAGGATACGGTCCAGCGAGTCTATCGCCGCTACGCGGTCTCCATTGCGAAGCTCGCGGCGCCGGCGTATCTCGGGCTCGCGTCCGAGACGAATCTCATTCGCCTCGCGTCGAGCCCTGCGGTATATGCGGCCGTGGTGCGCATGACCAACGATGCGGCGGCGGACATTCGAACCGCCGGGTACGCGACGCCGCTCTACATCAGTGCGCAGGTGGACGCGGCGTGGGGACGACTTGGCGTGAGCGGCCCTGCGACGTTCGTGGGGATCGATCAGGACCGGGCCGACTTCCCGTTCATCAACGTGCTCGGACTCTCCGCGTATCCGTATCTGGCGGGCTATACGGATCCCGGTCAGGTTCCCGCGGACTACTTCTCACGACTCGCCGGCTCACCCGCGCTGCGCGTGCTCGTGACCGAGAGCGGCTGGTCCTCCGCCAACATCGGCGCAGTGCACTCGACTCCCGCGCTCCAGGCCGCGTGGATCGATCGCGCTGCGACGCTCCTCGACAATGCGCACGCGCTGGCCTGGTTTCAGCTCGACTTTACCGACGTCAATCTCGTCGCCTTCGGCCTTCCGGCGGACGACCAGCAGGTGGCACCGTTCGTGTCCATTGGGCTCGTCGACACGGTGCTCACGCCGAAGCCCGCGCTCGCGAGATGGGACGGCGTCTACGCGCGGCCCTACGTGCCTACGTCACCGTGACGCCGCTGGTCTCTCGTAGACCACGCGCCCTGCGACGATCGTGCGCAGCACTCGCAGCGATCGCAACTGCTCGGCGGGCACCGCATATGGATCACGGGACAGCACCGTAAAGTCCGCCGCGCGACCCACTGTTATCGCGCCGAGCATCGTCTCCTGGAACGCCGCGAAGGCAGCACCCTGGGTCATACTGCGGAGCGCGACGGCGACCGATACGCGCTGATTGGCGAGAAAGCCGCGGTGAGGCCGTCCGTCCGCGCCATGTCGCGTGACCATCGAGTAGAGAGTCATTATCGGATCGCCGGTGTCGGACGCCGGATAGTCCGTTCCGCTCGCGATGCGTGCCCCATGCTCGAGCAAATCCTTCGTGCGCACGGCCCAGTGCAGCCTCGCCTCTCCAACGCGCGCCTCTGCGAAGCGGCCATATTCTCCGATGAACACCGGCTGTATCGAGGCGATCACCCCGAGCGCGGCGAAGCGCGGGAGTTGATCATCCGGCACCAGCGACGCGTGCTCCACGCGGAAGCGCAGCGCGCGTGTCGCAGGCTCGGCGCGCGCGAAGGCGTCGAGCACACGCCTGTTCGCGAGATCACCGATCGCATGCACGTTGACCTGAAAGCCGTGCGCGATCGCGAGTGTGATGATCGAGTCGAGGGTGGCGTCGCTCACGAGCGACAGTCCGGTGTTGTGTGCATCGTCGGCGTACGGCGCGGCAAGCTGCGCACCGCGGGAGCCGAGCGCGCCGTCGAGGACGACTTTGACGCTGCGGATCGTCAGCAGATCGCCGACCGCACCGGCACGAATGCCGCGCGCAAGCGAGATCGGCAGCGTCGAGTCGTGCGCCGCTACCATCACGTACATGCGCGTCGTCAACCGACCGCCGTCGGCGAGGGCGCGCCAGACGTCGAGCGTGAGCAGATCGACTCCGGCGTCGTGGACGCTGGTGAGCCCCCACGCGCGGTACTGCTCGAGCGCCGCGCGTAGCTGACGCTCGATGGAGGCTCTCGTCGGCTGCGGCATGGCGCTGGTGACGAGCGCCATCGCCGAGTCGAGAAGGACACCGGTGGGTGCACCGGCGCGATCGCGGATGATCTGTCCGCCGGAGGGATCAGGCCGATGATCATTCGGATCGCTTTTCATTCGCCACCCGGAACGGTGATCTCCTTTGCCGAGGTGGGCCGCGGTGTCGCGAGCGTCCTGCGCCGTCGCCGCGAGCGCGAGTGCCCGACTGTTTACCCAGATCGAGTGGCCGTCGATGCGGTCGAGCACCACCGGATGCCCTGCGCTCGCGGAATCGAGACTCGCGGCGATCGGGAACTTCGTGTCCGCCCAGAACGCCTGATCCCAACCGCCGCCGCGGATCCACGCGCCTGCCGGTGCCTGTCGCGCTGCTCGTGCGACGCGATTCAGAAGTTGAGCTTTCGACAATCCATGCAGATCGAGCATCTCGAGCTGCTCGCCAAGGTACTGCGGGTGCGCATGTGCGTCGGCGAAGCCCGGGAGCGCGAAGCCGGGTAGTGCAATGTGCGCGGTGCCCGCGCCCATCATCGAGTCGACGTGGGCGAGCGACCCGACGGCCGCGATCACGCCGTCTCGCACGCCGACTGCGTGCGCGCGGGAATCCGTCGAGTCGAGCGTGATGAACGTGCCGGTGAAGACGACGGAGCCCGGCGCCGACTGCGCGCGCGCAGAGAATTGGACGAGCGTCGTTCCGAGCACGATGCTGCACGCCCATGCGCGCATCATGTCCGAGAGGAGCACATGCGCTCGGCTACCACGATTCCGTCGGAGCGTCCTTCGGCGGCGGGAGCGACTTCACGTAGGCCACGATCCGCCAGATCATCGCGGGTTGCAGCACGCCACCGAATGCGGGCATCCCCTTCGGGCGTCCCCCCGCGATCGACCGATAGATATCCGCGTCCGCTCCGCCGTATCTCCAGCGCCCGTCGGTGAGACTCGGCCCCACCGCGCCCACCGCGCCGCCGCCGTGGCATCCGTCGCAGTTCATTCCGGTGAAGAGCGTCGCACCCTCGTCCGCCGCCTTCGCGTCCGTCGCACCGGCATTCGAATACCGCTCGGCCGGCGGCGAAATTCCGCCGGCGAAGATGCGATTCTCGTGGCGCGAGTTGATCAGGGCGTCCGTCATGGTCGATGCGGTGCTTGAATCGGAATCGACGTTTGCGGCACCCGGTGCGGCATGCTGCTCTCGGCACGCGCCGCACGCGAGCACGAACATCACCAGCAGCACGCGTGATCTCGAAGGAAAAATTCTCATGAGTATTCCTCCGTTACAGCGCGAAGATCCAGACGATCCCGCCCTGGCTTGTGTGCCGGGCGAGATTGCGCGCGAAGTCTGCAGGGTCGCGAACGTCGGCGGGATCGTTGGAGATGTAGTCGCCGGAGAGCAGAAGCCAGTCGCCGCCGATCCCGGCGTAGATCGCGACGTACTGTTTGCCGTCGGCTCCCGCGAACGTGATGGGATCGCCGACGACGCCCGACCCGACCTTGAACTTCCACAGCACGGCGCCGCTCTTCGCATTCGCTGCCTTGAACCATCCGTCGAGCGTCCCATAAAATACGACGTCGCCGCGGGTCGCGAGTGATCCACTCCACACGGGAAATGGCTCGGCGATCGACCAGGCGCGCTTTCCGGTCGTCGCATCCCACGCGATGAACGCGCCCATGTTCGGATCACTCCCCGCGTGATACGGGCTGTTGATCCCCATGAACGGCGTGCCCTTGAGATGTGCGGTCTGCACCGCCGCGTAATCCATGCACATGCTGTTCGTCGATGCGTAGAACAGCCGGGTGCGCGGCGAATACGCGACGGGTGACGCGGGGCTCTTCCCTCCCTCGAGCGTCGGACAGATGTCCTTCACGTTTCCCTTCGACGCGCCGGTCTCCTTCGCCGCGTTGAGCACGGGGCGTCCCGTCGCGAGATCGATCTTCGATGCCCAGTTCACCTTCACGTACGGCTCGGCCAACAGCACCTCGCCTGTGGCGCGATCCAGCGTATACTCGAAGCCGTTCTTGTCGAAGTGCACGAGCGTCTTTCGCATCTTCCCGCCGATTTTCAGGTCTACGAGAATCATCTCGGCGGCGGCGTCGAAGTCCCACATGTCGTGCGGCGTGAACTGATAGGCCCACGCGAGCGAGCCATCGCCCGGATGGCGCGCAAGCACGCTGGCCGTCCATTTGTTGTCGCCGAGGCGCTGCTCCGCGTTGTAGGGCCCGGGGTTGCCCACGCCATAGTAAACGAGATCGAGCTCCGGGTCGTAGGAGAGCCATCCCCACACCGGCGCTCCGCCGTGCTTCCACGCGTCCGCAGGCCACGTCGACTGCCCGAGCTGCGCGCCCTTGTCGTAGAACGCCTTGAAGGTGCCGGCCTTCGCGAGCACGAGCGAGTCGGGTCCGATGTTGGTCGCGGTCCACAGGACCTTGCCGGTCGCGAGATCGAGTCCCTTCATCCATCCGAGGATGCCGAACTCCCCGCCGGAGGCGCCAACGAGCACACGGTCCTTCACGATGAGCGGCGCCATCGGCGTCGTCTCGCCAGCGGAAAGATCGGCGATCTTCGTCATCCAGAGCTCTTTGCCCGTGGCGGCATCCACGGCGACGGTGTGACCGTCGAGGAGATTGTAGACGATCTTCCCGGTCGCGTAGACGGCGCCGCGATTCACGACGTCGCAGCACGCGATGCCGATCGAATTCAGATCGACGTTGGGGCGGTACTTCCACTTGAGCGGATAGCCTTCCTTCGTGAGATCGAATGCGTACAACACGTTCGGGAACGGGGTGACCACATACATCGTGTTGTGCACCACGAGCGGCTGTCCCTCGTGTCCGCCGAGCGTGCCGGTGGAGAAGCTCCACACCGGATGCAGGCTCTTTGCGTTCGCGGGCGTGATCTGCGCGAGCGCGCTGTAGCGCGTGGCGGCGTAGTCTTTCGACGGCATCGTCCAGTCGCCGTCGGCGGGCGCGCTTTGCGCTCGGGCGAGCGCGGGAAGGAGCGCAGGAGCGAGCACGAACGCGGCGACGACGGTGCTGCGGCGCAGGGACATGAGGCGGGTCTCTCACGAGGGGACGCGAACGGCGAAGCGTTGTCCTCTAAGATCGCTTTCGACCGCGAATCCGCCACCACCTCAGGAGGACGGGCGGATTGCCGAGCGTCCTACTTCGGAAGCTTCGCTGCGAGCACTTCGGGCTTACCAACAGTAGGCGCCTCGCTGAAGAGATCCGGAGCCTTGGCGAAGAGCGCCTTCGCGACTTGTCCGGTGAGATGCGCGTCTCGTCCCGCTTCGGTCTCGAATACGTCGAAGATGCCGTAGCTCCCCGGAGCGGTCTTGATCGCGAACCATGCGATCGTTCCGGGCTCCTGCTCGACGATGGCGAGCCCTCCCTTCAGAAATTCCTCGACTTCTTTTTCCTTGCCCGGCTTCGCCTTCATCTGCACGGATACGGAGAGACTGACCATTGGAAGAAACCTCGAAAGAGAGTTGCTGGATCGCGCCCTTCGGCGGCGACGGGGGCCTTCGCCGCCATGCCGAATATAGGCGAGGCCGCACTCCATGGCCCCCAACGTTCTGCTCGCTACGAAGTCGCCGCTCCAGGCGAGGCCGCTTGTTCCCGCTCGAGATCGCGTAGCTCAGAATCGCGCAGGTACGCGTCGATCGCGCGCGCCGCGTCCCGCCCCTCGCGAATGGCCCACACGATCAGCGAGGCTCCGCGCCGAGCGTCGCCTGCAGCGAAGACGCCTTCGCTATTGGTCATCTGATTCACATCGGTCACGACGCAGCCCCGCGCATCGGTGGCCACGCCGAGCTTCTCGTGCAAGCCGTCGAGCGACGGGCCCGCGAATCCCATCGCGAGGAGCACGAGATCGGCGTCGATCGTGAACTCGCTCTCGGCGATCGGATCGAAGTGCGTCCGTCCACTGTCATCGCGGCGTAGCGCGCGGCGCGTGGCGTGGAGTCGCTGCACGCGGTCACCATCCCCCGCGAGCGCGGTCGTGGCGACGCTCCAGTCGCGAGTTCCGCCCTCCTCGTGCGCATGGGACGTACGGAGCTGCATCGGCCACAGCGGCCACGGCGTCGACGCGTGGCGCAGCGCAGGAGGCTTCGGCATCATCTCGAGCTGCACGACCTCGAGCGCACCCTGGCGATGGCAAGTGCCGACGCAATCGGAGCCGGTGTCGCCGCCGCCGATTACCACCACGCGCTTTCCCGCTGCGGAGATCACCTCGCCGGCTGCGATCTTGTCTCCCGCGCCGCGCCGGTTCTGCTGCTCGAGGAAGTCCATCGCGAGGTGAACGCCGGCGAGTTCACGCCCGGGCACCTCCAATTCACGCGCTCGCGCGGCTCCTCCCGCGAGAAGCACGGCATTGAAGTCGCCGCGCAGCGCGTCGACGCCGAAATCAACTCCCACGTCGACGCCCGCTTCGAACGCGATCCCCTCCGCGCGCAGCTGCGCGAGGCGGCGATCGAGCACGCTCTTCTCCATCTTGAAATCCGGAATTCCGTATCGGAGGAGTCCGCCGATGCGATCAGAGCGCTCGAACACCGTTACCGCGTGCCCGCGGCGCCGAAGCTCCTGCGCGGCAGCGAGCCCCGCGGGGCCGGAGCCCACGATGGCGACGCGGTATCCGCTCTCTTCGAGTGGTGGGCGGGGCACGACCCATCCCGCATCGAAGCCGCGATCCGCGATCGCCTGCTCGATGTTCCGAATCGCGACCGGCCGCTCGATGATGCCGAGCACGCACGCCGACTCGCAGGGAGCGGGGCAGAGCCGCCCCGTGAACTCGGGGAAATTGTTCGTCGAGTGCAGCGACGCGAGCGCCTCTTCCCACTTGTCCCGATACACGAGGTCGTTCCAATCGGGAACGATGTTCTGCACGGGACAGCCGCTGTCGCCCTGACAGAACGGGACGCCGCAGTCCATGCACCGCGCCGCCTGTTGACGCGTCGTATCGTCTCCGAGCGGTGTGTAGAACTCGCGCCAGTGGCCGAGCCGGTCGAACACCGGCAGCCGTCGCGGATCAGCGCGCGGAAAGGACAGAAACCCTTTCGGTTCTCCCATGGTCCAGACTCCCGATGGAGGACGTCGATCGGAGCTGCTTCGCGCGAATCACCTTATATTCGATGGGCATCACGCGCACGAATCGGGAGAGCATCGCTTCCCAGCTATCCAGCACGCGTTTGGCGGTCGCGCTTCCCGTTCTGTGCGCGTGCCGAGTGATCGAGTCGCGCAGCAGACTCACATCCGCTGCTTCGACAACCGGTCCGAGCTCCACGAGCGCCTTGTTGCAGCGCCGCTCGAGTCGTTCACGTTCATCGAGCACGAACGCGAGCCCCCCACTCATCCCTGCTGCGAAGTTGCGCCCGGTCTCGCCAAGCACGACGACGACGCCGCCGGTCATGTACTCGCACCCGTGGTCGCCAACCCCTTCCACCACGGCGGTCGCGCCGCTGTTCCGCACCGCGAACCGCTCACCCGCCGGCCCCGCGAAGTACGCCTCTCCGGACGTCGCACCGTACAGCGCCACGTTGCCCAGCAGGATCGACATCGACGTGTCGAAGCCCGCGTCGCGCGGAGGGCGGATGACCAGGCGTCCACCCGAGAGTCCCTTGCCCACATAGTCGTTCGCCTCGCCCTCGAGCATCATCGTCACGCCCCGCACGCAGAACGCGCCGAAGCTCTGCCCCGCAGACCCCTTGAACGACAGCTCGATCGATCCGTCCGTGAGCCCCTCGTCGCCGTACCGTCGCGCGATCTCGCCTGAGAGCATCGCACCCACGCTGCGGTCGACGTTGCGCACCGCGAACGACGCCCGTACGCGCCCCCGATGCTCGAACGCGGGGCGCGCGGCCGCGACGAGGGCATGATCGAGCACGCGATCGAGATCTCGGCGTTGCCCGCTCTCGCACCGGGTTGCCACCGCCGGCGCGCTCAGAGGGCGCCAGAGCAGCGCGCTCACGTCGAGCGTGCGCGCCTTCCAGTGATGCGACATGTCGGTGGCGGTGAGCACGTCCGAGCGGCCGATCATTTCGTCCATCGTCCGGAATCCGAGACGCGCCATGAGCGCACGCACTTCTTCAGCAACGAAGAAGAAATAGTTGATCACGTACTCGGGCTTGCCGCTGAATTTTACGCGCAGCACTGGGTCCTGCGTCGCGATTCCGACCGGACAGGTATTCAGATGACACTTCCGCATCATCACGCACCCCTCCGCGATCAGCGGCGCCGTCGAAAATCCGAACTCTTCGGACCCGAGCAGAGCCGCGATGACGACATCGCGTCCCGTCTTGAGCTGGCCGTCGGTCTGGAGCCGCACGCGGCCCCGCAGATCGTTCAGCACGAGCGTTTGATGCGTCTCGGCGAGTCCGAGCTCCCATGGAATTCCCGCGTGCTTGATCGAGGAGAGTGGCGAGGAGCCGGTACCACCGGAGTCTCCGGAAATCAGAATGAGATCGGCGCCGGCTTTGGCAACGCCGGCGGCGATCGTTCCGACGCCAGTCTCCGCGACGAGCTTCACCGAGACCACCGCCGACGGGTTCACGTGGCGGAGGTCGAAGATCAGCTGTGCGAGATCCTCGATCGAGTAGATGTCGTGATGCGGAGGCGGGGAGATGAGCGTGACGCCGGGAACCGAGTGGCGCACACGGGCGATTGCGGCGTCCACCTTGTTCCCCGGCAGCTGCCCACCCTCACCGGGCTTCGCGCCCTGCGCCATTTTGATCTGCAGCTCGCGCGCGCTCACGAGATATGCAGCCGTCACTCCGAATCGCGCGGACGCGATCTGCTTGATGGCGCTGTTGCGCTTCGTGCCGTAACGCTCCGGCGCTTCGCCCCCTTCGCCGCTGTTGCTGCGCCCGCCGAGCGTGTTCATCGCGAGGGAGAGCGTCTCGTGCGCCTCCACGCTCAGCGAGCCGAACGACATCGCGCCGGTGACGAAGCGCTTCACGATCGCTGCCGCCGGCTCGACCTCCGCAATCGGAATCGATGGCTGCGGCGCGAAGTCCAGGAGCCCGCGGATCGTAGAGGGATGCGCACGCTCATCGTTCGCGTCGCGGGCGAACTCCGCGTGTCGTGTGCTGTCGTTGCTCCACGCCGCCTGCTGCAGCGAGGCGATCGAGCGCGGATTCCACGCGTGGTGCTCCCCTTGGATCCGATAGACGTACTGGCCACCTGGAGCGAGCGCCACCGCATCGGTCGCGGGCGCGAATGCCGAGGCGTGGCGGGCGAGCGCTTCCCGCGCGATCTCCTCGATGCCGATGCCGCCGAGTCGCGACTTCGTCCCGGCGAAGTAACGATCGATGAGCGAGGCGCCGAGGCCGATCGTCTCGAAGAGCTGCGCGCCGCAATAGCTCTGCGCCGTCGAAATTCCCATCTTCGAGAAGATCTTGAGCAGCCCTTTCTCCACGGCCGCTACGAACTTGCCCTGTGCGGCGCCCGCAGCCACGACTCCTCCGAGCATTCCCTCACGCGCGAGCGCGGAAACCGATTCGAGTGCGAGGTATGGATGAACGGTGCCCGCGCCGAAGCCGATGAGCAGCGCGAAGTGCGACACGTCGCGCGCCTCTCCAGTCTCGATGATCAACCCAGTCTCGGTGCGGAGATGTTCGGCGATCAGGAAGCCGTGCACCGCTGCGGTCGCGAGGAGCGAGGGGATGGGCGCGTGCGACGCATCGACGCCGCGATCGCTGAGTACGAGCAGGGTGCAGCCATCGCGCACGGCCTGCGCCGCTGCACGGCAGAGCGCCGAGAGTGCCTCCTCGAGTGTTCCGGCGCGGCCGGCGACCGGGAAGAGCATCGAGAGCGTGCGCGTGCGCATCGCCGATGCAGGCAGCTCGGCGATCTTCGCGCGCTGCACCGCGGTGAGCACGGGGCCGCGCACGCGCACGCGGCTCGCGTCCGGAGCGTCGTCATCGAGCGGATTGGAGCGAGGGCCGATGTTCATGCCGAGTGACATCACGAGCTGCTCGCGGATCGGATCGATGGGCGGGTTCGTCACCTGCGCAAACTGTTGCGCGAAGTAGTCGAACAGGAGGCGCGGCTCGACGGAGAGCACCGCGAGCGGCGTGTCGGTGCCCATCGAGCCGATCGGCTCCTCGCCGTTGATCGCCATGGGCGCGAGCACCAGGCGCAGCTCTTCCGCCGTGTACGCGAAGGCGGCCTGCTGTTCGACCAGCGTGCGAGCGTCGAGCGCCTCGGGCGTCGCGGGGAGGGTGAGCGCTTCGAGGTCGATGCGCCGGCTCGAAACGCGATCGGCGTAGGGTTGTTCGCGCGACACTTCGCGCTTCAGCTCATCATCGTGCAATACCCGCCCCGCCACCGTGTCGACGAGAATCATCTTTCCCGGTTGCAGCCGCCCTTTGCTCGTGATCGTGGCCGCGGGGAAGTCGAGCGCCCCAGCTTCGGATGAGAGCACGACGAGGCCGTCGCTCGTGATTGCCCAACGCCCCGGACGAAGTCCATTGCGATCGAGGGTGGCGCCGACGAGGCGTCCATCTGTGAACGCGATCGCCGCCGGCCCATCCCAGGGCTCCATCATGGATGCGTGAAACTCGTAGAACGCGCGGCGATCCGGATCCATGAGGGCATCGCCCTCCCACGCCTCCGGAATGAGCATCATCAGTGCTTCCGGAAGCGAGCGGCCTCCATGCACGAGGAACTCGAGCACGTTGTCGAGCGCGGCGGAGTCGCTCTGGTCGGCGCCGATGATCGGGTACAGCTTCGCAAGATCGCCGCCGAATACCTTCGACGTGAGCGTTCCCTCGCGCACGCGCATCCAGTTCGTGTTGCCGCGGAGCGTGTTGATCTCGCCGTTGTGGCAGAGCAGGCGATATGGATGCGCGCGCGACCAGGTGGGGAAGGTGTTCGTCGAGAAGCGGCTGTGCACCAGCGCGATGGCAGTGACACACGCGGGATCCGCCAGATCGCGAAAGAAATGCGGGAGCTGCGCGGGAGTCAGCATGCCCTTGTAGACGACGACGCGGCACGAACAGCTCGCGATGTAGAAGCCGTCGACCGCCGCCATCGCGTTCTCCACGCGACGGCGAATGACGTAGAGCTTTCGCTCGAGCGCGCGCTCCTCGAGCCCATTGCCAGCGATGAAGAACTGGCGAATTGCCGGCGCCTCGGCGCGACCGCGCTCGCTCAGCTGGCTCTCGTCGCACGGCACATCGCGCCACCCAAACACCGAATGCCCCTCTTCTTCCGCGATCTGCGCCAGGATCAGCTCGCACAGCCGCTGCACCGCGACGCCGGTCGGCAGAAAGCACATGCCGAGACCGTAGTCCCCTTCTTCCGGAAGCACGACTCCGGCGGCGATGGCGTCGCGCGCGAGAACGGCGTGCGGAAGCTGCACCGTGATCCCCGCGCCGTCGCCGGTGCAGGGATCACACCCCGCCGCACCGCGGTGCGAAAGATTCACGAGCAGCTCGAGGGACTGTCGCACGATCGCGTGCGAGCGCAGCCCGCGGATGTTGGCGACGAAGCCAAGGCCGCACGCGTCGTGCTCGTATGCCGGATCGTAGAGACCCTGCCGTGGCGGAAGTCCGTGCATCGGTCACGCTCCTCGAGATGCAAGCGGCCCCTCCAATCGTGCGGATTGGAGGGGCCAGGGGATCCACTCGTTCGTGGCGTCCGTACGGCGTTTACTCCGCTCCCGCGCCTCGAGCCCGCCCGATGTGATTCATCGGAACGGGCGGATTATTCAGTACGAGTCGTGCGCGATTCGGAGTCACCGTTCTCGAATTCCGTTGGCGTATGTCGTGAATCTATAGTGAGCATCGCGAACGGCGTCACTGTCAGTATGGACAGGTGATCAGCTGTCCGATCGGAATCAGCCGGCGCGTACGATCTTTTCGATCCTGCGATCGGGGATGAGCCACATCAGCGCCACACCCACGTACACGCACCGAGCGAGCGCGGGATGGAAGAAGGCGAGCGGGATGGCGATCGCATATCCCGCGACGGACGCGATCCCCTTCTTGTCGACACCCACCGCCGCGGCCAATCGCGAGCCCGGGCCCTGCTCGCGGATGATCGCAGCCTGGAGCAATGTGTACGCGATGCCGCAGCAGAGGAGCACGACGCCATACAACGCGGTCGGCGCCTCGGCGAAGTGATGCTCGCCCATCCACGCGGTCGCGAATGGAATCAGCGAGAGCCAGAAGAGCAGATGCA
>JBBSEY010000062.1:0-14770 GCA_038239265.1 Gemmatimonadales bacterium
CGACACGGCGAAGACAAGCGCGATCGCGAACTTTCTCGTTCGACGTTCTGCGGCCGATTCGTGGCAACTCATGTGGGCTCCCGGAAGGTAGGTGCGGCATGCGTGAGAAACGGCGCGCACAGAGCGCGCTCCCTCGCGTATCGCCTGTAGCTACTCCCGGCTGTTGCAATTGACAATGCAACAGATAGCGGAAATCATGGAATGTGTACCGATGGCGGACGCGACGGCATCCCTCGCTCAACGGGCGACGGCAGTCCGCGATCTGGATTCCGGCGCGCCGCCGCTGGGAGTGACGCTGGCGGCGAGATTGGTGCGCACGATGTAGGAGAGCAGGGCGCGCTGGCTCTCTTCCGAGAAGACGCGGGCATCCGGCATGACGCGGCGAAGGAGCGCGACTGCCGTGCGCGCATCCGATCCAGGCGTGTCGGTCTGCGCCCCCGCTTCCGCGACATGGGGCTCGAGAGCACAGTCGCGCTCCATGCGCTCGCGCGCGAGCCTCGTGAGGTAGACGGGCGCCGTAGCAGCGATCGCCCGAAGGTCGTCGCGGCCGTACACGAATACTCGCACGGCGCGTGACCCTCGCGCCGGCGCGAGAGAGGTTGCGAGCTTGACTGCAAAGCGTGGATCGGCGACCACGAAATGCACGCGCTCGGTGCGCATCAGGCGGCGAACCTCGCCGAAAAGGTCCGGACACATGGCCACTTCGATCAGGGGGATCTCAGTCGCCCCCGCGATCCGGCGCATCGCGTCGTCCGCGGATGCGGTGACGAGCACGTCAGCGCGGCGAATCTCGAGCGGCAACGTGCGTCGATTGGGGAGCCGATCGACATCGACCACCTCGGCACGCAAACCGTAGTCGCGGCGAAGTTCATCCGCGGTCGACCAAAGCTGATCCTCATTTCGATCGAGCACGACTGCGCGAAGGTGCAGCGTCTCGAAGCCGCGACGCACGCACTCGAGAAACGCGGGTGCCGAAATTCCAAGCGACATCGAATCGGCGAACTGGTCGATCAGCCAATCGGTGTGACGTTCGGCCGGGATGGCGCGACTCTCGACGTCGGTGCTCTCGCTCGCGGCAGTAGACGCAACGAAGACTCCCGACCGCGTACGCAGCTCGACGAGCCCTTGATCTTCCAGCTCGCGGTATGCCGCAAGAACGACGCGAGCATCGACGCCGAATTCGCGCGCCGCGAGGCGCACGCTTGGGAGCCTGTCACCAGGGCGCAGGACGCCAAGATGCAGGCGCCCGATCACACGCTGTCGCAGAGCGGTGGCAAGAGCGAGCCGGCGCGTGGGTGGCCTCACCCGTTGCTCGACGTTCGGAGCGTGCGTTCAGTCATCATCGTTGGTGTCAGGCGCATTGCCGATAAATCTGTAGTCACCAACGCGGCGCGCGAAAGTCGGATTGCTATCCGTACAGTACTGTTCCGGCACCCCGTGACCATTGCGGCACGTGCATTCCGAGACGGGCACTTCGCGCCCGATAGGTTCAGTGCGTCAGCACAGCTGGCGCTATCCGATGATCACCATTGCCGCTGCAGCGCCGCTGTCGTCGTCCGCGTCGCGACGACGCGGTGGGGAGGCCGGGATCGATTCCGTGCCGAAGAGATCCTCCGAATGTACGGCAGCCGCCACGGCGTCGAGCGCTCCGCTCATCTCCGCGCGTGCCTTGCGGAGGACCCGCGGATACATGCGCCGAAAGCCGTACATCGTAGCGCCGGCCGCGGCCACCCCTGCCGCGGCGGCCGGACCTAGTACCACGGCGCTGAGCACGACCGCGGCGCCTTTCGCCGCGACGGCGCCAGCGAACAGCGACGCACCTCCGCCCAGCACCGAGGAAAGCCATTGTGACGCGCGCACATTGCTTCGAACACCCGGACGGATATCGCAGGCCATCGTGACTTCCGTACGCTGCACATCGCCTGGCAGCCTCCGGAGGGTTACATGAAACTGGTGTGCTTCGAGCTGCTGTCTGGCACCCATCCAGTAGTGACTGACCGACGACGCTGCGAGCGCAGCGGCGCCCACAGCGATGTTCGGCAGATCGAATACGATCACGCCGCCGTCGAGCGGGTGCGGCCCGACCGTTTCGCGGAGACGGAGCTCGAATGGCAGTTGCTGCAGCACCGCGCCAAGCGCGCGGAGCGTGCGCGCCGCCGAAGCGCTGACCACGTGCGACACCGCGAGCGATCGTTCCTGGGTGCCGAGCAACAGCGTCGCCGTACGTTCGCTCACGCCCATCGCGCTCGCGGCGATCACTCGCGAGCCATCCGGAGCGCGCGCGCCGCGCGCGAGCTCGGCCACGGCCATCGCAACGTACTGCGCCGAAATTCCTGCTTCCGCGGCCGCGGCTAGTACGTGCTCGCGCGCATAGTCCGAGCTATCGACCGTATCGGCCGAGCTGCGCGTCGGATCACGGGGGACGGTGGCACCACCGGCGCCCGTGCGGTCGAGCAGATCGTGGCTCGTCTCGAGCCGCCGCAATGCGTCGGCCTGCAACTGCGCGGCGCGCCGCCACAGTGCGCTCGCTTCCCTCTCACTCAGCACGGGTGGAAGCTCCGAGAGGAATTCGGGCTTCGAATCGAGCACGGCGCCGTCGCTGAGCGCGCGCTCCAGCGCCTCCGCGAGCGCTTCACCCGTGGGATACCGGTCTTCCGGGCGTTTCGCGAGACACCGGTCGACAACGGTTGCGAGTCGAATCGGCACGGAGGGCGAGACCTGTGTGAGGGGCCGCGGCAGCCGCGTCGCCTGCGCGAGAATGAGGGCGGAGCCTGCGAGATCGTCGAATGGGAGGCGCCCACTCAGCGCAGCGTAGCCCACCACGCCCAGCGAATAGAGGTCGCTGCGGCCGTCCAGCGGATCGCCTGCCAACTGCTCCGGCGACATGTAGTGCAGGGTGCCGAGCACCGTGCCGGCCATCGTGAGGCGCGCGATGTCGAGCTCCTCACTCCGCGACTGGAGATCCGAGCGATGCGCAATTCCGAAATCCGTCACGAGCGAGCGCCCCGTGCCGCGCTCGATCATCACGTTCTCCGGCTTTACGTCGCGGTGCACCACGCCGCGTGCGTGCGCATATGCGAGCGCCCACGCGACCTCACGCAGAATGCGCACGGCTTCCGGCGCCGGGAGCGATCCCCGATCGCGAATGCGATCCGCGAGAGATTCGCCTTCGACGTACGCCATAGCGAAGAACGCGATTCCGTCGATTTCGTCGGCATGATAGACGGGCACGATATTGGGATGCGCGAGGTGCGCCGCCGTTCGGGCTTCGCGCAGAAACCGTTCGCGCGCGGTGGAGTCCGCCGCGACGTCGAGCGGAAGCACTTTCAACGCAACGAGCCTGTCCAGCGTGCGATCGCGAGCGAGGTAGACGACGCCCATGCCGCCTCGTCCCAGCAGCCGTTCGATGCTGAACTGCTCGCCCACGGCGCGGGTCACCGCGTCCGTGAGTGGGTCGTCAGGCTCTGCCATCCTCGAGGTCGTCACGTTTCAGTGGCTCGTGGGAGGAAGTGCGAGCGACCCGCCATTGAGGTGGTTCGCCATCGTCACCGACGACCGGGGAAATCTACTCGGAGCCGGCGACTGCGGACAATTGCGCGATGCTACCCCAGCGCACTCTAGCTCGTCGGCCCATCGTACACCTTCACCCCCGCAGGCACCTTGAACACGAACGCGCTCGCATTCACCGGCGCGTTCCGCGCGAACTTCGTCACCGTGATCAGGCGGGTCACGCCACTCTGATCCACCGTCTCCACTCTCCGCAGCAGCGCGTCACCGTCGTTCACCCACAACGTCACCTTCGTGAACGGCGACTCCTTGCTCTTCGGCGTCAGCACCACCGCGTGCGTCGCACTCCCATCGATGCTCGCCGATGCCCCACCCGAAACGGTATAGCGCTTCCGCGGCGACTCCAGGAACTGCGCGGCGAAGTCCGGCGCGCCGACGTCCGCGCCGAGCTTCGCACGAATGACCTGTCCCGGATTTGTGCTGGGTAGATACACCCACACGAACTGCCCATCGCTCACGATGCGATCGCCCGATGGCTCCGCGAACTTCACCGCGAAACGCGATGGTCTGCGCTGCTGCAGCTCCCCCGTCGTCGTCGCCTTCGAACCCGTGAGCGAATTATCGATCGTCTGCGTGAACGAGATCCGCGCAGTCTGTACGGTCGCATACGCGGCCACCGCGCGATCGAGCGTGCTGTCGGCGCTCTGCGCCGCGGCAACAGCTGCGGACAGCACGACACCAACCAGCGCCAGCGCGCCCAACCGAATCCGTCGCGAATTCTCCATCCTCGATCCTACCCCACCGCCACGGCGTCGGTCCGCGGCGCAGGGGTGAGCGTGCGCCCAATCGCCGCCGAGATGCTCTTCAGCTCACCAACGAGCTCCGCGAACTGGTCTGGGTAGAGCGACTGCGCCCCATCACTCAGCGCGCGCTCCGGATTCGGATGCACCTCCACCAGAATCCCATCCGCCCCTGCGGCCACCGCCGCACGCGCCATCGGCGTCACGAGATCGCGAATGCCGGTGCCGTGGCTCGGGTCCGCGACGATCGGCAAATGCGACAGCTGCTGCACGATCGGGATCGCGGTGAGATCGAACATGTTGCGCGTCGCCGGATCGAAAGTGCGCACGCCGCGCTCGCACAAAATCACATCCTTGTTCCCACTCGCGAGCACGTACTCCGCGCTCAACAGCAGATCGTTGATCGTTGCCGCGAGCCCGCGCTTGAGCAGTACCGGCTTGCCGAGCGTGCCGACGAACTTGAGCAACGAGTAATTCTGCATGTTCCGCGCGCCGATCTGGATGCAATCCGCGTACTCGGCGACGAGCTCCGCGCCCTGCTCATCCATTGCCTCGGTGACGATCGCGAGCCCCGTCTCCCTGCGCGCGGTCGCGAGATATCTGAGGCCGACTTCGCCGAGTCCCTGGAAGGAATACGGGGAGCTGCGCGGCTTGAAGGCGCCGCCGCGCAGGCACGACGCGCCCGCCGCCTTCACCTGATGCGCGGCGAGTACGATCTGCTCCTCACTCTCCACCGAACATGGACCCGCCATGATTACGACTTCCTTGCCGCCGACATCGACTCCGGGCGCGATCGTCACCACCGTGTTCTCGGGGCGCCATTCGCGCGACACCTGCTTGTACGGCTGCGTGACGTGAATGACCTGCGCGACTCCCGACAGCGCGCTGATGCGCGACGAGTCGACGCGGCCGTCGTTGCCGACCAGCCCCACCGCCGTACGCTGCGCGCCCGGCATCGGGCGCGCCTGATAGCCCATCTCCTCGATCACCGAGACGACCGCGTCGATCTCCGCCGCAGATGCGCCATGCTTCATTACGACCAGCATTACCGTTCCTCGATGTCAGTGAACCAGCCGTCGTCCGCGATGATCACCTCGCCCGAATACCTGAGCGCGATGATCTCGCCAATGTCCTCGTCCAGCACCGGCGGATAGAAGTGCGTGAGCACGAGTCGCCCCGGCTCCGCGACCTCCGCCATCACGCCGACCTGCGCCGGCGTCAGGTGACTCGGCACCGCCAGCGCCTCCGGCAGCGAGCACTCGCAGAGCAGCACACTCGCGCCCCGTGCCCACTCGGCCACCGCCGTGTCGAAGCCGGTGTCGCCCGTGAATACGAGCCGCGCGCTGCCACGCTCTACGGAATATGCAACGGATTCGGCCGTGTGGGGCACCTTGTGCGCCTCGAGCGTCACGCCGTCCCCCAGCTCCGCCCTCTCGCCAGGCGCCAGCTCTCGCACCGTGACGGCAAATCCCGGGTCCTTGACCTTCTCTCCGTAGACCAACGCGAACCGCTCCATCAGCTGCACCGTGCCAACCGGGCCGAGAATCTCGAGAGGAGCGGTGCGCGGCGGGAGCGTCCCATACTTCCACGCGAAGATCAGCGTGGTGAGATCGATCGTGTGGTCCGGATGAAAGTGAGTGAACGCGAGATGCGTGATGCCGAGCCACTTGGCGCCGAGCTCGCCCATGCGATGCACCACGCCGCTCCCGCAGTCCATGAGCAGCGTCACCGCGCCGGCCTCCACCAGATGCCCGGCATTCACCCGCCCCGATGGCGACGCGGTGCCCGTGCCGAGCGTGGTGAGCTTCACTTCGCCAGCAGCTGGTCTAGACTGACGCGGGGATCTCGCGATCCGCCTCTTCCACCGCCGCGCCGCGCATGCGCACACTCACGAACGACGAGACGCCAGGCTCCTGCATCGTCACGCCATACACCGCATCCGCCGCCTCCGTGGTCGTGCGCGGGTTGTGCGTGATGACGATGAATTGCGTCTTGTCCTTGAAGCGGTTGAGCATGCGCACGAAGCGGCCGATGTTCTGATCATCCAGCGGCGCGTCCACCTCGTCGAGCAGGCAGAAGGGGCTCGGCTTGGTGAGGAAGATTCCGAAGAGCAGCGACAGCGCAACGAGCGCGCGCTCGCCACTCGAGAGGAGGTGAATGCGCTGCGTCAGTTTGCCGCGCGGGCTCGCGTGAATCTCGATGTCACAGTCCAACGGAGTCTCAGGATTTTCCAGCCGTAGATCGCAGTCGCCGCCACCGAAGAGCGTCATGAAGATCTGGCGGAAGTGCTCGCGCACCTGCGTGAACGTCGTGAGGAAGAGGTCGCGCGCCGTGACGTCGATCTCCCTGATCGCCTGGTGGAGCGAGTTCTTCGCGTCGATGAGGTCGGCGCGCTGCGTCGTGAGGAAGTCGAGTCGCTTCGACTCCTCCTCGTGCTCCTCGATCGCGAGCGCGTTCACCGGCCCGATGCTCTCGAGCTCCGCGCGAAGCTGGGCAACCTCCGCTCGCAGCACGGGCTCATCGATCTCCGCGGGCGGCACCGCCGCGAGCATCTCCTCGAGCGGCCTGCGCCACTCGGCTTCGAGCCGCTCGCGGATCGCGGTGCGGCGCCCCGAGAGCTCCGTGAAGCGAAGCTCCGCATGGTGCAGCGACTCCGTGAGCGAGTGCGCGCGCTGATGCGCCGCGTCCCCCGCGCGCTCGATCTCCTGCAATCCGATGTCGGCATCGTGCACCGCGCGCTCCGCATCGTCGAGGCGACGCTGCGCATCGGTGAGGGCGGCCGCGCGCGCGTCGAGATCCATGCGCCACGTCGCCATGTGCTGCGCCAGCTCGCGGTCCGCCTGCTCGATGTCCGTGAGCTCCGCCTGCAGCGCCTCGAGCCGCGTTCCCGCCGTCGCGACCTCCGCCTCCAGCCTGCGCTCGCGATCGGCAGCGTTCTGGAGCCGCGCCAACAGCTGCGCCTCGATCACCTGTGCGGTGCCGCGCTCGTCGCGCGCGAGCTCCTGTGCGCGCTGGAGCTCGCCCATCTGTGCGCCCGTGCTCGCGAGCTCGTTCTCCGCGCCCTCGAGCGCGACCGCGCTCTCGCCGCGGCGGCGCTCGACGTCCGCGAGCCGCGCGACGAGCTCCCGCTGCCGCGTCTCGACCCGCTGGCGCTGTGCGTCGAGCTGCTCCACCTCGCGCGCGGCGCGCTGACGCCGGCGCTCGATCTCATCCCGCTGCTC
Source organism: Gemmatimonadales bacterium (assembly GCA_038239265.1). Classification (GTDB taxonomy): domain Bacteria; phylum Gemmatimonadota; class Gemmatimonadetes; order Gemmatimonadales; family Gemmatimonadaceae; genus FEN-1250. Next base: position 7,529 of record JBBSEY010000062.1, read on the forward strand.
CGCCGCGCGGCGCACGCGCTGTTGCGCGATGCTCGCCGCTTCGATCGCCTTCGCCACCGCGGCCTCCGCCTCGAGCAGCATCGAGCGCGCCGCGTCCGCCTCGCGCGCGAATCCCGAGCGCGCGGCGTCCGCGCGCTCGAGCGAGGCGCGTGCCTCGGTGAGCTCCGCGCGACGGCGCAGCGGGCCGGTGCCCGGCGCCGATCCCGGCAGCCACACCGCGCCGCGCGCGTCCACGAATGCGGTGCCGCCCTCTTCCTGCCGCACGTGGCCGAGCAGAGTACGAATCCACGACTTCGCGGGCTCTGCGGTCTCCACGAGCTCCGCAAGCGTTCCCGCCTTCGACGGCTCCTGCTGCGGCGCATCCATTGGCAGCAGCAGCAGCGGCCCGGGATTCACGCGCGTGTGCCACGCCCGAATCGAATCCGCTGCCGCACGATCGCGCACGAGGATCGCGTGCACCGTGTTGCCGAGGAAGCGCTCCACGGCCTGCGCGGACGCAGCGCCCGTCGACACGAAGTCCGAGAGTGGCCCGAGCACCGCCCCCTCGCCGAACAGCGCGCGATCCTTGAGCAGTTGCGCCGCCGCCGGCGCGAGGCCCACGCGATCGCGCTCGAGCGCCTCGAGCCCGTTCACCTTCCCCTGCAGCGACGTCCACTCCTCCTCGGCACGCAGACGCTCGGTGCGCGCGGAGCTCTCGCGCGTGCGCGCCTCGTCTCTGCCCGCGCGTGCGGCGGTGACGTTCGCTGCGGTCTCCGCCGAGGCGGCGTCGGCCTCTTCCTTGTGTCGATCCGCAAGGTGCAGCTCGTCCGCCGCGGCGGTCACCGCTTCGGCGATCTGCTCGCGCTCGGCGCCCACCTGCTCCGCGCGCTGCGCGAGCTCGCGCTGCTCGCGCTCGGCGCTCTCGCGGTCGAGATCGAGGCGACGCCCCTCATCGCGGAGCTCGCGCGTGCGGCGCTCGTGCTGCTCGAATGCCTGGCGCGCGTTCGCGACCGCTCCGCGCGCACCCTCCTCGGCGCTCGTGCGAGCGGCCAGCGTCTCGCGCGCGCCATCGAGCTCTCCCTCGAGCTGCGCGCGCTCCTGCGCAACGGAGTTCCGGTCCTCGGCGAGGCGATTGCCGAGCTCCTCCCCCGAGCGACGCTCAGCATCCGCACGCTCGCGGCGCGCGAGCGCATTGCGCTGGCGCTCCTCGGCGACCTTGAGCTCACTCTCGAGTGTCATCGCGTTCGCGCGCTGCTCGGTGACAAGGCGCGAGAGCTCCGTGCGCCCCGCCTCGGCCGCCGTGCGCGTACCGTACGCGCCTTCGCGCTGGCGCTCGACCTCGTGCACGCGCTGCTCGGCGACAGGCAGCGTCTCACGCAGCGAAGTCACTTGCAGCTCGAGGCTCGCGAGCTCCGTCTGCCACGCCTCCATCTCGCGCGAGACGAGCGTGATCTCGGCGACGAAGCGCCGGGCCATCAGCTCCCCGTGGCGCTCCGCCTTCCTGCGCTGACGGGACAGCGAGCGCACCTGCGACTGCACTTCCGAAATGAGATCGTCGAGGCGCGACAGATCGACCGTCGTCTCTTCCAGCCGGCGCGCGGTGGTGCGGCGGCGGTCGCGATAGAGCCCGACGCCGGCGGCTTCCTCGAAGAGCTCGCGACGATCGTCGGGGCGATCGGAGAGCAGCGCGTCGATCATCTTCGCCTCGATGACGACGCCACTGTCGGCGCCGAGTCCGGTGCCGCGCACCATGTCGTGAATGTCGCGCAGGCGGCAGGCAGTGCCGTTGAGCATGTACTCGCTCTCGCCGCTGCGCGAGAGGCGGCGCGTGATCACGACTTCCTTGTAGGGCACCGGAAGGGCGCCGTCCTCGTTCTCGAAGTGCAGCGAGACCTCGGCGATGTTCACCGGGCGACGCGACGACGAGCCCTGGAAGATGACCTCCTCCATCTTGGCGCCGCGCAGCGTCTTCGCGCGCTGCTCGCCAAGCACCCAGCGCACCGCGTCCGAGACGTTGGACTTGCCGCATCCGTTGGGTCCGACGACGGCGGTGACCCCTGGCTCGAAGAGGAGCGTCGTGTGATCGGCGAATGACTTGAATCCCTGCAGCTCGAGCTTCGTCAAACGCACTAGAAGGGTCTCCCTGTCCGGATCTCGACGGTCGGCTGGTCTCCGTTCGCCTTAAAGCTAGTGACCAACGGTTGGGCCTGCTCGACTCCCCGGAAGGCGCCGGCGTAGAGCGTTGCGCTTCCATCCGACTGAAGGAGGGGGTACACGGGAAGTCCCTTCGAGAGATAGGCGCGCACGAACATCGACGCCTGGTCCTGCGATACTCCCTTCTGGATCAACACCGCGTAGGGGAGCTTCACGACGTGCGCGGCCGCGGCGTTGCGATAGTGTTTGGCGCGCACGGCTGCGAGAAGCGAGTCCGCGCCCGCAGAGTCTCGAGATGCGCCGGCGAGAACGACGTACGAGAGCTGGCCGTCGGCGCGGGGGTAGGGCGCGAAGGTGACGACGGGGAAGCCGCGCCCCGCTGCCTGATCGAGCTCGCCGTTCGCGCCGGTGACGGTGGAGACATCGGCGAGGACGACCGAGTACGGAGCGCCGCGGGCAACGTTTGCCAGCGCGGTGCCCGCGGTCGAATCGGGGGGCTTGGCCGCGGGCTTCGATGCTGGTGCGGGCGTCGCGAGGGCGGTCGGCGCGGGTGCCGCGATGACGCGGGCCGCTGGATGCACGGAGTCGGGCTTCGTGGCGAACGAATCGGCGCCGTCATTGCGCGAGAGCATCGATGTGGTGACCCACGTGAGCAGCGCCGCCGCGATGAAAGCGCCGAACACGATTGCGACCCAGAACGAGATCGCCTTCGCGCTCCCACTCGGCGGCGCGCTCGGCCCGGTGAACTCCTCCTCGCGTGCCCACGGCGGCACGAGCGCCGTTTCTCCCTCCGGTGGCGTCGACGCGGACTCCGCGATCATCTCGTGCGGTGGGAGCTGCTCGTGCGACGAGCGCGGCGGCTGCTCCCCGTCACCATTGGTGTTCACGTCGTCGACGGTCTCGGGCGCGCTCCAGTCGTGGAACGACGGGCGACGCGGCGGCAGCTCTTCGTCCGGCTCGGGCGGGGGCGCGCTTGGAGCGGCCGGCGCGACGGGTGCAGGTGTTGACTCCCGCGGCATTGGCGGCGGCGCGATGCTCGGCGACGACACCGGCGACACCGGCGACACCGGCGACGGGGTCGAGGGCGTGGCGGCCGACGCGCGGGGAGGCTGAACGGGCGCTACCGATGACGGCGTCGGACGCGCGGGGATCATCGGCAGGCGCGCATGCGCGAGGACGCGCGTTCCCGGTGCTGCGGCCACGTTGCCCACGAGTATGACGCCATCCATCACCTGAATGAGCGACGACAGCGCACTCGATTCCGCGGGGGCGACGATCAGGAGCAGGCCGTCGGCAGCGCGGAAGCCATCGAGCAGCTTCACCCATCGATCGCTGCCGAGAAGTGCCTCGTGATCGATCGGTAGGGCGCCGCTCGGGAAGATGATGAGATTGCGGGCGGGGTCGACGGTGTAGGCGATCTTGTTGAGCGACACGCCGTAGAAGAAGGAGTCGATGAGGCCATACGGCGCATCCATCGGCACGAGATCCTCGAGTGGTCCGAGCTCTCCCACTGTGTCTGCCACGGCAACGCGGCGGCGCCGCGCCTGCACGCGCGCGATGCCGAGTGCGACCTCGGCGGCGGTGGAGGGACGCTCGCCGATCACCACCGCGCCCGCGCACGCATCGAGCGCGTAGGCGTGACGATTTCCCTCTGCTTCCCACATCGACAGGATCGGTCCGAGCGGCGTCGTCATCAGGGAGCTCCCTCATAGACCCAGTAGGACTTGCCGGATGTGTGCGCCACTCGCTCGGCCTCCTCGCGCGTGGCGAACGGGCCGATCACGACTCGATAGATCGTCACTCCGTCTCTCGTGGTAGCGACGAGCCGCGGCGCCGCGCCGGAGACATGCAAATCCTTGAGTACGTCGGCCGCCGCATCCTGCGCGCGAAGCGCTGCGAATTGCACGGTGAAGCCGCCCTGCTTCGGGGCGCTGTCGACGCTCGCGCCGTGCACGGGGGCCGCGGGCGTCGCGGCACCGGCAGGCGCATCCGCGACGGGCGTCGCTTTCTTTGCGCTGTCGCCGGCGAGCGTATCGCGCGCGCTCGGCGCGGCGCCCACGAAGGGATTCTCCGACGTGTCGCGCTGCACCGGGTCATTCGACTCGAAGGTCACCGGCTGATCGAGGCTCGCGGCGCGGGGGCGAAAGCCATTCCATGTGACGAACATCCAATCGTCCGCCGCGCCGCCCGCCACCGCCTTTCGTGGAGCGAGCGACTCTGCGTCGGCGAGGACGACGTCCTTGCCGCGCAGCAGCGCGAGCCAACCGTTCGGCGCGATGGCGGGAAGATCCTCGCGCCACTGTGTCGGTGCCTCGCTCACCATACGATCGGTGCTGACCGAGATCACGTATGCGGTGTCCCCCGCTGATGCCTTGGCGAGCACGAAGCGGCCCGTGGGATCCATTCGAAGCGCGACGGCCGCCGACGGCAGCGCGACGCGCGTCGTGATGTTTCCACTGTATCGATCGACCACGAGCACTTCATTGCCCGAGTCAGCGGCAACGTAGATGCGATCGCCGCTCGGCGACGTGACGACCGCACGCGGCTTCGAGGGGAGCTTGAGGCTCGGCACGATCTGCAGATCACGCCCACGCACGCCGACGAGCCCGGAATCCACGGGGAAGTAGACGCGATCGCCCGCAGGTGTGCGAATCGATTTCGTGACGCGAGGGAGGAGCACGCTGTCGACGATGCGATCTTCCGGCGGGCGAATGAGCCACACCATCGTACCTTCGCCGCGGTTGGCGAGCACGAGGAGTGTGCCGCCGGGCTGTGGAACGACATCGTGCGCGGGGCTAGGCGGCTTGAAGGTCCAGTTGCCGGCAGGAGTCAGCCGAGTGACGGAACCGTCCGCACCGACGCCGTACGCCGCGGCACCGTCGGCGGAGACGAAGTCGGAGAGCTTGCTGGCCGGATCGCGGGTAACGTCGCCTCGTCGAAGGTCGATGCGTACGATGCCGCCCTTCGCGTCCTCCGCCAGCACGGAGCCCGCTCCTTCGTCGAAGCCGAGGAGGCGGGCGAGGGCGGGCGCCTTGCCAGCCGCGCTCCAGACCACCGAGTCGAGGCGCGGATATGCGAACGCGCGCGCGACGCCGCCACTCCGCGGAAAGCGGAGAACTAGTTGGTCCGGTCCGTTCGCGCTGGCGCCGGCAGTGCTTCCCGTGCTTTCGACTGCAGGACGCTTGTCCGAGCCATGGCACGCAGCAAGTACGAGCGCGAGCGCCAGTAGCGACGTTCGCACGAAGGAGAAACTACGCGATCAGAACGTCGGATACAACGAGAATTGCCAGAATCCGTGTCGCCCAGGCGAGTTCTGCGGAATCGCGTAGTCCCATCGCAGGATTACGTAGTTGAAGAGATTGATCCGCACCCCTACGCCGTAGCTCGTCAGGAGCGACCGAACGCTGGCGGGATTGTCCTGGCTGTCCGTATGAAACTCGACCTTCTGCCCGTTGAACCACGTCGTGCCCGCGTCGTAGAAGAAGGCGCCTTCGATTGGCGGAATGGGAATGGTGCTCGACACGGATGGGCGCACGATGGGGAAGCGCAGCTCGATGTTCCCGAACACCACCTTGCTGCCGAGCAGCCTGTTGCATCGCTGCGCGTTCTGGACGGATGCGGGGCAGTTGCTGTTGGTGATGGAGAAGCTCTGATCGTCGTAGCCACGAATCAGATCGCTGTAGCCGAGATACTTCTGCAGGCTGTCGGCATCGTGGCCGTACGAGAGATTCGCCGTGAGACGGGTCGCGACGGTCAGATAGCTGAACAGAATCGCATCGTAGCGCCGATAGTCACCAAGCAGTCCGATCCACCTGAACTGGCCGACTGCGGGTGTCACTCCGAAGCGATAGCGGCGGCCGTAGATCGGGCCGGTGTAGCCGAAGAGCGTATTGTCGGAGACGAGAGCCAGGCTCGGCTCGAGGTATACCTTGCGAGTGCCGTTGACTTCTTCGCGAGTGGTCTGAGCCGTCTGCTGGCCGATTCCATTCACCGGCGTCGTAAAGACAAGAAAGGAGCGTTCCAAATCCGCGAGCGTGAGTCCCAATTCAACTCGGGTAAAGCGATTGAGTGGATAGATGCCTACGGCAAACGCTTCGCGATTCAGGTAGCGTGCAATCACGCCCTGCTCGATGAAGCCGCCTTGTCCGTCATCGAAGAACTGCGTGCCTTCATTGAAATAGAAAGGCGACTGCGAATAGCCCACCGAATATTGCAGCCGGTGCGAGAGGTTCGTGTATGCGGCGAGCCCCTGCGCGTCCTTCAGTCGCCCGTTGATCGAGAGCGCGAAGGCGAGATGATTGTTCCCCACCATGTCGCTGAGCGAGATCGCCGTACCGCCGAACACGCCGTTGCCGAAATTGTCGCGCGAGTACCCGACCGTGGGCCGGGCGACGAAGTCCGGGGAGAAGCGGATGTGGTATTTGTATTCCTTGAACTGACTCGTGTCCGGAAGAGTGACGAAGCCGCTGTCGACGAGCGCGGCGACGTTGACGCGATCCTCCTTGTGCGCCCCCGAGTCCGAGAGCGCGCTCGAGGAGCGGAATGTCGTGCCCGACTTGTAGTACGAGTACGAGAGCGTGTCGAGGAGCGCCGAATCCGCGCGCGCGCGCCTCGCCGCCGCCGCGCTGTCCCCGCGCGAGGCGATCATCTGCGCGGCCACCGCGGCGACGTACGGCTGCTTCTTGAGCGAGCGCGGATCGTCGATCGTCCAGACCGTGTATTCGCCGTTCTCGAGATAGGTGAACGCGAGCCTGTCCGTCGCGCGCGACCAGGAGATCGAGGGGCTGAACTCCGTGAGCGAGATGACTCCGCCAACGACGTTCGTGAGCTGGAAGTGCTGCTTCTGAGTGAGATCGTACAGGAAGATGTTCTGCCCACCCGTGCGATCGGAGATGAAGGCGATCGACTTCGAGTCCGGCGCCCACATCGGGTTGATGTTGAGGCCGTCCTGTCCGGGGATCAGCTCGACGTTGCCGCCATCGACGTGATAGATCGCGATCTGCCAGTGCGGAAAGCGCAGGTTGGCGAGGTCGGCACCGGGGCTCTGATCCGTCGCGAACGCGATCATCGAGCCGTCGGGCGACGCGCTTCACGTCCTCGCCGTCGACC
>JBBSEY010000063.1:0-14749 GCA_038239265.1 Gemmatimonadales bacterium
CATGTCCAGCACGCGGAAGGCCAATCGGTATTGCGGCGCGACGACGAGGGGGTAGGCGATGATCCAGACTGCCGCAACGCCGCCCACGCCCCAGTGCGTGCCCACGATGAAGAGCGCGGGCATCACACACGCGGCGATCACCGAATACCACATGCTTTGCCGCGAGTTGCCCGTGTAGATGAGCACCTGCGGCGTCACGGTGTCGATCGAGCGAACGCCTCCATACAACGCGAGCAGCCGGAGCGGCACGACGGCGCCGAGCCATTGCGGCCCGAGCACGACGGGGACGAACTCGCCCCCTATGAGCGCGAGCCCCGCCGCCGCGGGAAGCGTGATGAAGGCCAACCCTTCCACGACGCCCAGGAAGTAGCGGCGAAGCGCAGCGATGTCGTGCTGCACGGCGGAGAAGACGCCGGGGGTCACGCTCAAGACGAGAGAGCTGATGCGCTCGACGGGCATCGTCGCGATCTCCCAGCCCAGCGTGTACGCGCCGAGCGACTGCTTGCCGAGGAGGCGTCCTACCACCGCGAAGTCGGCCGTGTTGTACGTGTACCAGGCGAGGCGGCCGACGACGATGTGCCAGCCCACGTGGAGCGCGCCGCCGATGGTGTCGAACGACGAGGGAAACGCGAGCTTGTGTGGGCGCCACCAGAGCGCGAGGAGGGCGCCGCACGCGCTGCCGACGAGACTCCCGAACACGAGCGCCATGTAGCGATAGCCGCCGATCGCGAAGGCGAGCATCGTCGCCATCTGCGCGAGATTCGTGAGGCCGTCGATCATCGCCAGGCGCGGATACGCGAGATCGCGCGCGAGCAGCGAGCGCGGGAGCACGCCAAGCGAGCCGAAGACGAAGTTGAGGCTCAACACCGCGATGATCGTCGCGACGGCGGGTTCGCCGTAGAAACGTGCGATCATCGGAGCGAGGGCGACGGAGATCGAGGCAATCGCGAGACCGACGGCGATGCTGAAGCCACCGACGCGCGCGATCTGCTCTTCCGTGAGCTCGCGATGTCGCAGGATGGCAGCGGTGAGTCCGAACTCGTTGACGAGCGTGACCAGCCCGAGATAGACGGCGGCCATCCCCATGAGCCCGTAATCGGAAGGGGAGAGAATGCGAGCGACAATGAGGGTGGCAGCCCAGCTCAGGAGCTGCGTCGCCCACTTCGCTCCCCCCGTCCACGCTATCCCGGTGACAAGCGATCGGTCGAGCGCCTGGCTGTCGGACTGGGCCGGGGAGAACACTACGGTTTCGTCGGCGATCGTCAGCTCGGCGTGATGGTACGGCGTAAGTTGGCTATCGGAGCGCGGGGCTCGACGCATGGAGAATGCACGGCTAACGAGCATTAGCCGTGCCTTCGACAGGAACGCCGGCGCCGGTTGCGCCGTCCCACGAAGGGGCCGACATTTGCTCCGGATCGTACCCTCCCAACCCGACCGCACTGTCCACACCGCTTACAATCATGCATCTCCTGGCCCCCGCTCCGGTAGGGGGGCTCGAGACCGTCGTATCCACGCTCGCGCAGGCGCAAAGCCATGCGGGACATAGAGTAATAGTCGCTCCCACGATCTCGAACCCCGGGGAAGGTGACGGCTTTCTGGCGTCCCTCGCTGAGACTCGAGTGGAGGTCTTCCCGCTCGCCGTGTCGGGGCGCGGCTACCTTCGGGAGCAGGCGCTGATCAAAAGGATAATCTCGGAGAGGCACGTAACTGTCGTTCACACACATGGTTATAGATCCGATCTCGTCGGCGGTCACGCCGGGAAAAGCAGCAACGTCCCTATAGTAACCACCGTTCATGGTTTTACCGGTGGTGGAATGAAGAATCGCACCTTCGAAGCGCTGCAACGCCTAGCCTTTCGTCGATTCGACGCAGTCGTCGTCGTTTCCAAACCACAGGCCGATCTTCTTCGCAACAGCGGCGTTGCCGAGGGCCGCATTCATCTGATCGCGAACGCGCTCTCCGCGCACCCCTCGCCTCTCGATCGCGCCGCCGCACGCGCGGCACTCAGGCTTCCTCCCGGCGGACTCGTAGCCGGATGGGTCGGGCGCGTCAGCCGTGAGAAGGGAGTTGACGTCTTCATCGATGCGCTCTCGTCGATCTCCGACCGGGTCCTGAGCGCCGCGATCATTGGCGACGGCTCGGAGCGCGCCGCCCAGCAAGCGCGCGCTGAGGCGCTCCAGCCCGGACGCTTTCACTGGCTTGGCGCCATCCCCGACGCAGCCCGCTACTACGCAGCCTTCGATGTATTCGTGATGAGCTCGCGCGCCGAAGGGCTTCCCATGGTACTCCTCGAAGCGATGGCGGCGCGCATTCCCATTGTCGCCACCGCAGTGGGCGGAATTCCGGCCCTGCTGTCCCCCGCGGAAGGCACGCTCGTTCCGCCCGACGATGCGAAGGCCCTTGCCGCGGCCATCCGCAGCACGATCGACGACCCCGCCTCCGCCTCCATGCGCGCACAGGCAGCGCAGCTGCGCCAGCGCGCCGAGTACGATGTCGCTCCGTGGAGCGCGCGCTACGAGGCGCTCTATCGCCACCTCATCGGCGCGCGCGCCACAGCGAGCGACCGGACGTGAGCGTCGGACCATACGTGCTCATTGCGCTTCCCATCGCCATCTTCGGCTGGGCGTACGCCGGCTATCCGGCAGTGCTCTGGCTCGCGTCGCGCTTTCGCACGCCGCCGCCGCAGCGGGACGATCCCGCGCGCTGGCCGCTCATCTCGATCACCGTCCCCGCGTACAACGAGGCCGCGCGCATTCGCTCGACCATCGAGAGCCTGCTGGCCATCGACTATCCAGCCGATCGCCGCCAGATCCTCATCGTCTCCGACGCATCGAGCGACGACACCGATCGCATCGTCGGCGAGTACGCGGACCGCGGCGTCGAGTTGCACCGCGTCGCGGTGCGCGGCGGGAAGACCGCCGCCGAGAACTCCGCCGCCGCGGCGCTGCGCGGTGAGATCATCGTCAACACCGACGCGTCGATTCGCATCATGCCGCACGCGGTGAAGGCGCTCGTGCGCATGTTCGCCGATCCGACGATCGGCGTCGCATCCGGGCGCGACATCAGCGTGGGCGCCGAAACGGAGGGGAATCGCGGCGAACAGGGCTACGTCGGCTACGAGATGTGGGTGCGCGATCTCGAGACGCGGCTCGGCGGCATCGTCGGCGCGAGCGGCTGCTGCTACGCGGCGCGGGCGGCGATTCAGCGCACCGTGCTGCGCGACGATCTCGCGCGGGATTTCGCCAGCGCGCTGATCGCGCGCCGGCTCGGCCTCCGCGCCGTCTCGGTGAACGAGGCGACCGCCGTCGTGCCGCGCACCCCTTCGCTGCGCGCCGAGACGAAACGCAAGGCGCGCACGATGGCGCAGGGGCTCGAGACGCTGCGCTATGGGGCGTCGCTCATGAACCCGTTTCGATACGGCGCCTTCGCCGTCGCGCTCGCCTCCCACAAGCTCGCCCGCTGGCTCGTCTACCTCGGTGTTCCCTTCGCGGTGATCGGCATCGCGTGGCTCGCGCTCACCTCGCGCCTCGCACTCGTCGCGCTCGCGGCGATCGTGCTCGGCGTCGCCGCCGGCGTCGCGGCGATGCGCTGGCCCGCAACGCGGCGCGTGCCGCTCCCGCTCGCGCTCGCAGGCTTTGCCCTCGCCTCGACCCTTGGCGGGCTGAACGCGTGGCTCCTCGCGATGCGCAGCAAGCGACTGCCGATGTGGGAGCCAACCCGGCGGGCCGCCATTCCGGAATAGTCGTCGAGCGCCGACCGCTTCGTCGTTCAACGGTACGTCGCGCGCTGACGTAATCATGACATTCGATGCATGCCGATCGCCGCCCGCGAGCTCTCCGTGAGAGTCTCGCGCGCGAATGCATCCGACGCTCTTCTGAGGAATTCGAATCTCATGATCGCACCTCGTCCGACCGCTCTCGCGGCCGCGCTTCTTCTCTGCGCTCCGCCGATCGTCGCCCAGCAGCGCGCCACGCCGCTCGACTCGGCCACGGTCGCATCCTTCCGCTGGCGCAGCATCGGGCCGGCAGACATGGGGGGGCGCGTCGCCGACATCGTCGGTATTCCGAGTCCGTCGAAGACGTTCTACGTCGCGACGGCTGCGGGTGGCATCTGGAAGACGATGAATGCGGGGACGACCTTTCGCCCGCTCTTCGACGACCAGCGCGTGGTCTCGATGGGCGCGCTCGCGATCGCGCCGTCGGATACGAATCAACTGTGGGCAGGCACCGGCGAGCAGAATACGCGCAACTCGATCGCACCCGGCGGCGGCATCTACAAAAGCGTCGATGGGGGAACGTCGTGGAAGCTCATGGGGCTCGAAAAGACGCAGCAGATCGGGCGCATCGTCGTTCACCCCACGAATCCGGACATCGTCTACGTCGCCGCGCTCGGCCACGCGTGGGATGCGAATCCCGAGCGAGGGCTGTACAAAACCACCGATGGCGGAAAGCGCTGGCAGCTGATCAACTTCGTGAGCGACAAGGCGGGCTTCGTCGATGTGGCGCTCGATCCGTCGAATCCCGACGTGCTGTACGCGTCGAGCTACGAGCGCGTGCGCGGTCCGTACTTTCTGCGGAGCGGCGGCGTTGGGAGCGCGCTGTGGAAGAGTGCCGATGCGGGAAAGACGTGGGCGAAGGTCGGTGGCGGTGGCTTTCCCGAGACGATGAAGGGACGCATCAACATCGCGATCTCGCGCAGCAATCCGGGCACCGTGTACGCGCTCGTCGAGGCGGACTCGCTGCGCGGCACGACGCACGCGATGCGCGCGCCGTCGAGTGACTCGGCTGGGGAGAAGCCGAAGGCTCCGATCAGGCAGCGGCTGCTGAGTGGCCTCTATCGCTCCGAGGACGCGGGGAAGACATGGCGGTGGATGAATGATTCCGACGTGCGTCCGTTCTACTACTCTCAGGTGCGCGTCGATCCGAAGCTGCCGAACCGCGTGTACTGGTCATCCACACCGTTCAACTTTTCCGATGACGGCGGCACGACCGTGCGCAATGGCACGGTGGGTGTTCACGTCGACCACCACGCGATGTGGATCGACCCCAACGATCCCGAGCACTTCATCGTCGGCGACGATGGCGGTGTCTCGCAGACGTGGGATCGCGGAGGCAATTACGACTTTCTCAATCGCATCTCGATCGGCCAGTTTTACGAGGTCAGCTTCGACATGGCCGTGCCGTACCGCGTGTGCGGCGGACTGCAGGACAACGGCAGCTGGTGTGGTCCGAGCCGGACGCGCAACGGTCCGATCACGAACAGCGACTGGTTCACCGTAGGAGGCGGCGACGGCTTTTACACGGCGCAGGATCCGACGAACCCGAACATCATCTACGCGGAGTCGCAGGGCGGCAACATCCGGCGGCTCGACTATTCGACTGGCGACAGCAAGTCGATCGTGAAGCCGACATGGAGGCCGCGGTATCTCCAGAACGAAGACTCGATCCTCGTGGCGCGCGGCGACACCACCAGACCCGTGCCGGCGTCGCTCAAAAAGCGTCTCGCCGAGCTGCAGGCCACGCAGCAGAAGGACTCGACGAATCTCGATCTCCGCTTCAACTGGAACACGCCGTATTTCCTTTCGCCGCACTCACCGTCGACGATCTACATCGGCGGCAATCGCGTGCTCAAGTCGACGAACCGCGGCAACGACGTGCTCCCGATCTCGCCGGATCTGTCGACGCGTGACATGGCGAAAGTGCGGTGGAGCATGGACTCGACGGGCGGCATCACGAACGACGCGACCGGTGCGGAGACGTACGGAACGATCACGGCGCTGGCCGAGTCGTACGTGCGCCCGGGGCTGCTCATGGCGGGCACCGATGATGGCAACGTCTGGCTCACGCGAAACGATGGCGCGACGTGGGACAATCTCACGACGCACTTTGCCGACGTGCCGCCGAAGACGTACGTCGTTCGCATCGAGCCCTCGCACTTCGATACCGCGACCTTCTATGTCGCCTTCGAGAATCATCGCGTCAACGATTTCATGCCGTATCTCTTCGTCACGAACGATTTCGGAAAGACCTTTCGCTCGATCGTGGGCGATCTGCCGAAGGGCGGGCCGGATTTTCTCCACGTGATCCGCGAGGATCCGGTGAATCGCGATCTGCTTTACGCCGGGACGGATGTCGGTGCCTACATCTCGCGCGATCGCGGACAGAGCTGGCAGAAGTTCACGACGGGGCTGCCGACGGTTCCGGTGCACGACCTCAAGATTCATCCGCGCGATCACGAAATCATCGCGGCGACGCACGGGCGCGGCATCTACATCGCCGATGTCGCCGCGCTCGAGCAGCTCACGGACAGCGTGTTCGCGAAGGGGAGCTATCTCTTCGCACCGAGGACGGCGTACGCGTTCGGCGAGCCGCCGGGCGCGGAGATCTCGTCTGCACAGGGCACCTTCCGCGGGCAGAGCGCACCGTTCGGGGCCGACATCATGTATCGGCTCACGAGCGGCTCACTGAAGGACACGGTGAAGATCGTGATCACGAATGTGAAGGGCGATACGCTGAAGACTCTCACCGGGAAGGGCGGAGCGGGGGTGCATCACGCGACGTGGGATCTGAAGGCCAAGCCCCCTGCTCCCACGCCGCTCACGCCGGCGGGGCGCCGCGACAGCCTGATCACTGCCAGAAAGCTCGAGCACGTGTTCGATTCGCTCGAGAAGGCGGGGGTGGCGCCGAAGGCCGTGCTCCAGACCGTGCGCGAGCACTACGAGGACGGGACGATCGGTGAGCTCTTCCAGCGCGCGAGCAGTGGCGGCGGTGGCGGAGGACGATTCGCGGAGCGTCCGGGGGAGAGTCCGCTGCCGAAGCACGACCGTCGCGCGGCGGGAGACAGCGCGAAGATGAGCGCGAAGGACAGCACGCAAAAGGTCGGTGCGGCCGAGGGCGAGAGCGAAGAGGGAGCGGTGAGTCAGGAGGTGCTGAGCGAGGTGTCGGGAGCAGTGCGCGCGAGCAAGGCGCTACCGGGCGGGGGCTTCGGCGGCGGGCGCAACACGGCGCTCGTGGAGAGCGGCGACTACCTCGTCACGATGACGGCGGGAGGAATCACACAACGCCAGGTGCTGCGCGTGGAGAAAGCACAGGGAGCCGGGGCAGGCTCGGGGTCCAACGATGATGAGGATCGGTTCGATCCCTAGCGGCGGCGGGGCGGAGGGCAATTCAGCGAAGCAGCGGTGAAAGGAATTCCCCGATATCGTCGATCGCGTCCTTCCCGGCCTTCAGAAACGCGAGGTTGGCTGGGAACACGTGGACCATGCCCTTCCATACGTGCACCTCGATGACACCACCGTCGTGCACCACACGCTCACCGAAGCGAATCGAGTCATCGAGAAGAATTTCGTCCTCTCCAACGTGTACACGAATCGGAGGAAGTCCGGACAGGTCGCCGTAGAGCGGTGAAGCGAGCGGATCGCGCGGATCGTGAGCCCCGAGGTAGGATTGCGCGGCCGCTGCGAGGGTGGGCTCGCGCGTCATCGGGTCCGCATCAGCGCGCGCCAGCACACTCTCGCCGGTGAGGGCCAGGTCGGTCCATGGAGACATGATCGCGGCGCCAACCGGACGTAACCCGGCGCTCTCGCGAGCACGCGATACCATCCGCGAGAGCAGGACGAGCGCGAGCCCGCCTCCCGACGAGTCTCCAGCCAGCGCGATTCTCGTCATCCCGCGGTCCGCGAGCGCGGTGTATGCGGCGCTCGCATCGTTCACAGCGGCGGGAAAGGGATTTTCGGGAGCCAGCCCGTACTCGGGAAGGAAGCACGCCACCCCCGTACGCGCAGCAATGTGTCCCGCAAAGTTCCGAAAGCTCTTGGCGGAGCCGAGTCCGTAGGCTCCGCCGTGGAGGTAAAGGATTGCGGATCCTGGAAGTGTACCGGGTGGCAGGCACCACCAGCCGGCGACCCCTCCTATCTCCTCCGGCGCGTACGTAACGTCGGGCGCGCCGGGGGTCTTCTCCATGAGCTCATCGAACGTCGCGCGCGCCGAGGGCCCCGAAAGGGACTTGCTCATTGCGCGAATCACCAATCGCATCGCGGCCATTGCCACGCGATCGCGAAGCTGTTCGGGGTGGTGAACGATCGTCATGCGACGAGCCAATGCGGGAGCTCGAACACGCGCGTTCCCGCGTGCAAAGGATCGTCCCGGGATTTGCCTTACCAGCCGCTCCGTCGGAAGAGCATCACCGGTACCGTCTTCGCCATGATCTTGAGATCCTCGAGCAGACACTGGCGCTCGAGATACTCGAGATCGTAGCGGATCTTCGTGCGCACGTCGTCGATCGACGTATCGTACGCATGATTGATCTGCGCCCACCCCGTGATGCCCGGGCGCGTGCGCTGACGGAGCCTGTAGTCGGGCAGATCTTCGCGAAGGCGAACGAAGATGCTGGGACGCTCGGGGCGCGGACCCACGATGTTCATGTCGCCCTTGATCACGTTCACCAGCTGCGGGAGCTCGTCGAGACGGGTGCGGCGCAGGATGCGGCCCAGCTTCGTCACCCGCGGATCGTTGCGCGTGGCCCAGACCGCTCCGCTATTTCGCTCGGCGTCCGCGCGCATTGTGCGGAATTTGTAGATCGTGAAGATCATCCCGCCCTGATCCTGCTTCCGATTGCTGTACAGCGCGTCGATCGCATGGCGTCGGCGATCGAGGCCGACGCGCGTCTGCGAGTACACGGCCGGACCGCGCGAAGTGAGCTTCACCGCGATCGCGACGAGCACGATCACCGGGGAGAGCACGACGAGCGAGACGGACGCGAGCGCGACGTTCACGCAGCGATTCGCAATCTCGGAGCGGTCGCGCACGACGAACGTAGGTGCGACCGGGGTGACACGGCGTTCGATGCGACGCGGCGAGTCGAATCCCACGGACGAATCGGCGGGTGCGGAGGACGCCCCGACACGCGTCCCCCCACTCCGACGGCGATTCGGGATGCGCTCAACCGTCGCTTGTTCGCTGACCTGCGGGATACTCCACACTTTTACGACTCCTTCACCAAGTCCGTTGCTCAATGGCGCCTCAGTACGACGATCGTGCTGATCAGCCCAGCAGTGATACCTACGATCGAGGCGATGAGTGCCCAGTTCGTCTTGTGTCGTTCGCCAATGAGAATCTGATCACCCGGCCTGATATTCAGCTGGTCGAGCGTTGCTCCTTTCGCAACTTCCTGGCCGAGCAGCGTTGATGAGTATACGACTTCGTTGCCGCGCTTCACTTGCGTACGGTCGACATCGGCATTCTGCGTCGGACCGCCCGCAATCATGATCGCATCCGCCAGCGCCAGATCCGCCGGCAGCTGGTAGAAGCCCGGCTTGGCGACCGAACCCATGACCGCGACGCGCACAAGCGACGTCGTCTGTACTTCGGGCCGCTTGATGTAGCGCGTTAGCTGCGTCGTCAAATAATCCTGCAGCTCCGAGCGGAGCACGCCCTGCAGCGAGATGTCGGGCAGATTCGGAAGCCGGATCATTCTCCCTGCGCGGACAACGACTGTGTCACTTACGAGAGAATCCGTCCGAATCGACAGGAAGACACGGTCTCCAACATCGAAGTCGCCGTCACGAAGTCGAGCGCGAATCGTCGCTGCCTGCATCTGCTTCTGCGAGCGAAGCGCGGGATCGGTCTGTGCGGTCGCTTCCTGATCCGTCGAGACGGCGAGCGCCTGTAGCTGCGCCCGTGTCGCTTCGGCGTGCTGGCTTTCACTCGCGGGAAGACGAGGCGAGGTGGGTGGCGCCGAATGGTGACAGGCGCTGATCCCGGCTACAAGGATCAAACCGCCAAGGATCCCTCGGGCAGTACCGTGCAGGCGACTGAAGCTGGCAGGAAATTGATTGTGCATGTGCGCGTAGTCCATTGCACCAGCCGTGCTAGAGGTGAGAGGATTGTCATCCAACTATAAATCTTTACGGCTTGGTGACTTGAGTGGCGGGCCCAACCGATTTGCCGTAGCACGGACGGTGCCATCTGTGGCATCCGATCCACAATAGCGATCCGCTCGGACGCGGGGAGCTCAAGCGCCCGTTACAGTGGTGGAAAGAAATGAATCACATGGTCTTGCACGCCTTCGTGACCTGCACTTCATTGCAGATGTGATCCGCATTCCATCCACCGCGTCTCACTCCCACATCGCAGATGTGGCACCCGTGCCCCACGAAATCGCTTCCATGCCGCGTCTCGCAATACTCAACTTGTTTGAAGGCATAGCGTTGTGAAACAAATCGCGGCATCGCATAGGACGTGCAGAGCGTGCGCCCGCACCGCAGCGCGCGCTCGGCCGCTGCGGCGTACCGCTCCAGCCATCGGAAGTGCATGACGGAAGCTGGTCTCACCCCACGACCTCCGCTCATCCTGCTCGCCAACGAGCACGAATGGGCCGCACGTTCCCTCGAAACCATCCTGGGACCGCACGGCTTCGCCGTGTTGCGCGCGTATACGGGGCGCCAGCTGCTGGGCCTCGTGCGCAGCGCGCAGCCGGATCTCATCATGGTCGACATGCGCCTCCCCGACATGCGCGGCGTCGACGTCTGCCGCGCGCTGCGCGACGATCCGCACTTTCCCGAGGAGACGCCGATCATCTTCACGAGCTCCGGAACGCCCGAGCGCGAGGAGCGGCTCGCCGCGTTCAAGGCCGGTGCGTGGGAAATCGTGAGCCAGCCGCTCGACGCCGAGGTGCTGCTCCTCAAGCTCGATGCGTACATGCGCGGCAAGCGCGCGGTGGACCGGCTTCGCGACGAAAGTCTGCTCGACCAGGCCACCGGGTTGTACAACATGCAGGGGATGGTGCGCCGCGCCCGCGAGATGTCCGCCGATGCGCAGCGCCTGCACGCGCCGATCTCCTGTGTCGCCTTCACCCCCGTCGCCACCTCCGATAGCGATCTCACGCCGCCCGCGATCACCGAGATCATGGTCGAGCGCCTCGGCGCCATCGTGCGACGCACGGGGCGCGCATCGGATGCGATCGGGCGGCTCGGGCCGTCCGAGTTCGCGATCATCGCGCCGGCCACCGAGGAGCCGGGCGCCATTCGCATGATGGAACGCCTCGAGTCGCAGCTCGCCGACATCATGGCGGAACCGCACGGCATCGCCCGCCGCGTCGAGCTGCGCGCGGGCTACTGCTCGGTTGCCGATGGCGCGCAGTCGCCCGTGGATGCCGTGGAGATGCTGCTGCGCGCGAACACGGCGCTCCGCGAAGCCCGCGACGCGGAGCGTGGTGGCGAGCTTCGCGCCTACGACAGCTCCCCGTTCAGGTTCGCCCTGTAAGCTCGCCCACCTGCGGCGACGTACGCGGCAGATCGTCGTCCTCGCTCGTCGTGTATCCGTAGAGATACGAATAGTACTTGTACTCGCCCTGTGCACGAATGTCGTTGAGCACCGCGCCCAGCATTCGCACCGGCAGCCGATCGAGCAGCTTCAGCTTGTTCTCGGCCATTTTGCGATCCGTGGCACCCGTGCGCAGCACGATCAGCATGTTCTGCGTGGCCGCCGCGAGCACGAACGGGTCGACGCCGGCGCCGAGTGGCGGGCTGTCGACGACGACGACGTCGTAGCGCTTGCGAAGCTCGGCGATGAACTGCGACATCGCCTGCGAGTGCAACAGCTCCGGACCGCGATGACGGCGCGTGCCGCACGGGATGAGCGTGAGCCGCTCGTGCGTGGTGCTGCGGAGCACCGCCTCGAACGGCGCATCGCCGCCGAGCAGATCGAGAAGCCCCGGACGTCGATTCGCGCCGAACATCGCGTGCAGCTGTCCACGCCGCGTATCGCCATCCACGAGCACCGTGCGGTACCCGGCCTCGGCGAAGGAGAGCGCGAGATTCGAGCAGACGAGCGACTTGCCATCGCCGGCCCCCGGGCTCGAGACGGTGAGCATCGCCGAGCCGCTGGCGTCGTACTGATTGGTGATCGCCATGCGGATCGTGCGGAACGACTCGATCACCTGCGCGGCTTCTTCGGGATCGGGATCGCCGGCGCGCGAGCGCTTGATGGTGGGAACGGCACCGAGGATGGAGAGGCCGAGCTCGCGCGTGACCTGGTCCGAGTAGCGGAGGCGCGGATCCGTGTGATCGAGGAGCAGTGCAAGACCGACGGAGGCGCCGAAGCTCACGACGAGTGCGAGGAGGAGGATCGTGGGCGCGGTGTTCTTCGTGGGCGAGAGCGGCGCAACCGCGGTGTCGAAGATACTCACGTCGGGGATCGCACCCGCCTCGGCGAGCTTGGTTTCGGCATAGCGCTGCTGGAGCATCGAGTACAGCGACGACCGCGAGACCACATCGCGCTGCAGGCGCATCTGCTCGATCGTGCGTGACGGGATGTTCTGCAGCTCCGTAGACGCACTCGCCATCTGGCGACCGAGATCGGTGCCGCGCGCCTGCAGGTCGGCAATCAGCGTCCTGAGCACCTGCGGGAGCGTCTGCGTGCGCATGGTCTGCACGGAGAGGCGGAGATCCTGCACGATGCGGTGTTCGTCGGTATAGCTCTCGCGTGCGGCGCGGAGCGCGGCTTCGCGCTTGCTCAGATCCGCGAGCGTCGCCTGCAGCGCCGGCGAGGCCTGCGCGGAGGGAATCCCGATGAAGGCGTCCGCCGTGATGTTGCTCGGATCGCGCGCGAGGATCTGGAGCATCGCGATGTCGTGCTGCACCGTGAGAAACTGCGCCTTCTGTCCGAAATAATTGCCGATCATTGGATCGCCGCCGCCCGGCGACGCCATGCCGGTGGCCGGCGCCGCGATGAGCGCTTCCGAGGGCAGGGTGATCGTGTTCTTGCGGAAAGACTCGAGGGCGGTTTCCGAGGAGCGCAGCGCGCGCGACGCGGTATCGAGCTGGTCGGCGAGCGCCTTCGACTCTTCGGTGAGATTGCGGCGCTTGAGCTCACCCGCCGTGTAGACGAACTCGCGCATGATCCCGTTCAGGATCATCGCGGTGCGCTGCGCGCTCGAGCCGGCGAGCGTCAGCTTGATGAACTGGCTGTTCTGCGGGAGCGTGACTTCGACGCGCGATATGAGCCCCGTCGAGACGTCGCGTGGATTGACGACGGTGAATGGGACGGAGCGACTGTGACCGAGGATGAGCGCCGACGGCTTCCAGGCGAAGCCGAGTGAGCGTCCCACCGAATCGCCGGAGATCCCGCTCTCGACGACCTTGCCTTCTTTCGTCGTGAGCAGCGTGTAGTGCGTGTTCGCCGCGTCGGTTTTGAGCGTGTACGACCCGGAGCGGAGCCCCGGGCGCGGCTGAAAGCCCTGGAATACAGCGGAGTCGCGTGCGGAGCCGGGCCAGATGTAGAGAGAGTATTTTCGCACCACGTTGTCCATGATCGACGAGCTCTTGATCAGGTCCGCCCACGCGCCGGGGGTCACCAGCGGCTGTCCCTGGATCGGACCCTGTGCTCCGGCGCTCTTGCCGTCTTCGGAGATCCAGACCGTTCCCTGGGTCTGGTACGCCGGCGTCATGAACTGGGTGACGCCGAAGCCGATACCGGTTCCCGCGAGCACGACCAGGAGGATGAGCCACTTATAGCGCTTGAGCGCCGAGAAGTAGCGCGACCACGAAATTCCGGGCTCCTCCATGGACGACTGCTGTGCCCAGGTCGGCTGATAGCCCTGCCCGTTCGCGACCTGCGTTGGGTCACGATTGGGCTCGACCGGAAGATTCGACGGATATTGCGGAGCAGTCATCGACGAGTGTGCTGAGTAAGGTGACGCGCGACGAATATGTACGATTGCCCTCGAGCCATGCCACCGTGCGCGTGTCCCGAGCTATCGGGCTGTAGGGCGCGGGGATGCAATATCAGGCCCAGCGACGGGTGTCTCCTGACCACCAAAATGCCACCCCATCGGCTCCTCGACGCGTGGATTCTCTGGAATAGTAGCGTTTGCGGAGCGTTTTGGCGCTCATGGAGTGGCGCCGGCGCCGCATATGGTGTAGTATCCTTGCCGTTCCCGCTGTAGACGGCCAGCGACAGAGCTGTCGCGAGAGTGGAACATTTTTTATCGGTATATTCGCGATTCGCAGTGTGGAAGCGACAGATTTCGCGATCTGTGGCGGAGAGCACGCACATAATGTGACGCATGGCCGCACGGAGTCTTCCTTCTAGTAGTGGATCGATGCCGGCTGCCCGCGCGCGAGGAGAAGTAGAATGACCGCCCCATTGCTACCCGCGCCGCCCGTGGATGTGGCGGCCCCGTCGTCGCGCGTCGGTCGCGACCCGCTCGCGATTCCTGCTGCCGTGAAGGCGGACATCCGGATCCTGGTAGTGGACGACGATCGAACCCTCCGCGAGGGGTGCGCCAGCGTCCTCGAGCTCGACGGATACAACGTCACCTTCGTCGGGCGGGGGGACGAAGCGCTGGAGATCGTGCGTCGCCGGAAGTTCGACATCGTGCTGGTCGACCTCTATCTCCAGCCGATCTCTGGCATCGACATCCTCAAGGCGACGCTCGAGACGCATCGCGAGACGATCGTCGTTGTGATGACCGGGAATCCGAGCGTGTCGTCGAGCATCGAAGCACTCCGCGCCGGCGCCTGGGACTATCTCCCCAAGCCGTTCTCCGCGACGCACCTCCAGGTGCTCGTCGGCCGCGCGTCGCACGCCGTGATGGTCACGCGCGAAACGAAGGCGCTTCGGCAGCAGCTCGTGCAGCAGAACGGGAACAGCGACAAGATTACGCTGCTCGGCGTCGCCCCCGCGTTCCGGAAGGCCGTGGAGCTCGCGCGAAAGGTCGCGCCCACGGATGCGTCGGTGATGATCACGGG
>JBBSEY010000064.1:0-14684 GCA_038239265.1 Gemmatimonadales bacterium
GGGAGGTGCAGAGCGTGGAGGCGAATCTGCTGGACATCGAAGGGGGCGCATCGCAGAGCGCGCTCACCTTCCACTACAACAAGCAGGCGGAGCTCGCGCGATGGCGGTCGCTCGTCGCGGAAGGAGCGCTGCTCACACTCGGCGCCCCCTGACGGTCATTGCGTGCGGTTGAGTTGCGTCCAGCTCTCGTGCAGCGACACCGACGGATCGAAGTTCACATCGTCGCTCAGGATGTATTCCCCGTTTCCGTTGCTCCACGCCTGCCGGTAGCCGGCGCTCAGCTCCACGCGCTCGTGGCTCGACGGATCGACAAAGTGCTCCACGCCGCGCTGCGACAGGCTGAACGAGTCGGCGAGCCGGTCCTGCACCCGCTGCGTCTCCTGGTATTGTTGCGTGATGATCGCGCTTACCGCGTGGTTGGTTTCATTGTTGATGGCCATCCGCTTGGCCACTTCGATCTGCTCCGCGTTGCCAATGTTCATCTGCATCTGCTGATACGCGTTGACCCAGTTCATGTTCGGCCGGATGGACGCGATCATCGTCGAATAGAGCGGCGCTCGCCGTTCCTGCTCGCCTGCGGGCGTGCGCATCCCGAATATCGAACCGGCGGTGAGGGTGTACGAGTTCACATTCCTCATTCCGCCCTGCATCGCCGCGGTCGCCGACGGCGTCTGTCGCACGATCATTCCGATGACGGCCGTGAGTGATTCCTCCACCGGCGTTCCATTCACGTCGTACGCGATCACTACGCGACCCGCGTCAGCCTTCGTCCCGCTCGCGAGACCGGCCTGGATCTGCTGCGCGAGCTGCTGCCGAAGCATCACATCCTGCGCCTGGGCGGCCTGGGGCATCGGCATTCCCTGCTCGAAGCGCGCGCCGCGGCGATAGGTCGAGACCACTGCCTGACGAAGATATGTCTGCGCGTTGACGATGGGCCGCATCGAGCAGGGGCGGATGGCTGCATTCATCTGCTCCGCCTGTCGGCCCGTCTGTTGGGCAAGCGGGTCGTCGTTCCATTGCCACGTGTACGGTGTGAAAATCTCGAAAGCCATGGTGCCATCGGGACTTGCGATACGCGCCGAAAGGCTTGCGATGTTCGACGTGCATCCCGAGGCGGCCCACTTGACCCCGCCCTCCATCTTCCAGCCGACGGGCGCCAGGAAGCGCAACACCTCGATCGGCTGGCCGAAACCATACTGATCCATCAGGTGATACCAGCGCATGCGATAGAAATTCCCGGGTGCCGATGAGGCACCCGGGAGGCGCGCAGTGCGCATGTTCTGCTGCTGCGACGGTGGATTCTGTTGCTGCGGATATTGTTGCTGCGGATACTGCTGCTGGGGATCCTGCTGCTGTGGATATTGCTGCTGTGGATACTGCTGCTGTGGATATTGCTGCTGTGGATACTGCTGCTGTGGATATTGCTGCTGCGGGTACTGTTGCTGCGGGTACTGTTGCTGCGGCGGGCCCTGCGGGCCCTGATACGACTGCATTCCCTGGCCATTGCTACCCGCGAAGGCGATGGTCCCTTCCATTGCCTGGAGCGTCGACGCAACGGAGGTAAACTCCGACTTCGGCGAGCTGATGATCACCGCGTACGGCTGCCCGCCCCCCATCACGCCGACGAGTCTGAGCAGAGATGCGACACCGCGGGGACTCACGCCGGTGTACATCCCGTACGATGCCGGCGCGCCGTTGAGCGAATAGTCTCCGGCCGCGATCTGCTGCAGATCCTTCCATTGCGATCCGTACTGCCGAGCGAGTTGCTGTACGACCTCGCGCGATGACTGCACGCCACCGAACGGCGAGACCATTGCGATCACCGTCCCGCGAGAGACGACCACGCCGCCGTTGGCCGCGTTGGCGGTAAATCCCTGCGGAACCGCGATCGTGAAGTGTCCTGCCGGATCGCGATAGCTTCGGCCCTGCTGAGCCTTCGCGCTGAACACAGCCGCGAAGATGGAAATCGTTGCGACACCAATGGTTCGAGTGGCGATATGGTTCATGGCGACCCGTCCGGGGCACAGGGGTTTTGCGATCCGCTCTCGGATCGCTTGACTCATAAGGCGCAAAGCCGACGCTACGCGGCTCATCCCTGGCCGATAACTGCTGGCGCGCCTCTTCGTGGAGCCCCATTTTCGACGGATGACCGATGACGCGAGCACGTCGACGATGGTGGCGGAGCTTCTCGACGCGACACGGCGTGGCGACGCGGCCGCCTACGACCGGCTCCTTCCACTCCTCTATAACGAGCTACGCGCGATCGCCGGCCGCCACATGCGAGGGGAGCGTCCGGACCATACCCTCCAGCCGACGGCGCTCGTGCACGAAGCGTTTCTCCGGCTCGTGGGCGGATCGCCGATGCATTTCGAGGATCGTACGCACTTCCTTCGCGCGGCGTCGCAGGCGATGCGGCGGGTGCTCGTCGATCACGCGCGCGCGCGCACGGCGGCAAAACGGAGCGGCGACTTTCGCGTCACGCTCGATGACGCGATCGCGGGACACGACGATCGCATCGTCGATCTGCTCGTTCTCGACGACGCGATGACGCGCCTCGCCGCGGCGGAGCCTCGCTGGGCGCGCGTAGTCGAGCTTCGGATCTTCGGCGGGCTCGAGGTGGCGGAGGTGGCGGAGGCGCTGAGGATCTCCGCCGCGACGGCGAAGCGCGACTGGCAGTTCGCGAAAGGATGGCTCGCGCGCGAGCTCGGCGCGGAAACGCAGTCGTGAGCGGAGACGCCACGGAGCATCTGCGCCAGCTGCGCGCGCTCTTCGATGCCGCGATGGACCGGCCGGAGGCCGAGCGGCGCGCCTTTCTCGACAGCGCGGACGACTGGGACGCAACGCTCAGGGGCGAGGTCGATGCGCTCATCGCGGCGTCGGAGCACACCGATGTCTCGCTCAGCATGTTCGACCTCGGAAACTCCGTCGGCGCGGCGGCGGGACAGCGACTCGGCGCTTATGAGGTCGTGCGACTGGTCGGGACGGGCGGAATGGGCGCGGTCTACGAGGCGATTCGCGCGGACGATCAGTATCGCAAGCGCGTGGCGATCAAGATCGTGCAGGGCGGTCTCGACTCCGAGCTCACGCTCGGCCGCTTCAGGCGCGAGCGACAGATTCTCGCGGGGCTCGAGCATCCCAACATCGCGACGCTGCTGGACGGCGGCGTGACGCCGGCGGGGCAACCCTTCCTCGTGATGGAGTTCGTCGAGGGGCTACCGATCACCTCGTGGTGCAATCGCAGGCAGCACGGCGTCCGCGAACGCGTCACGCTCTTTCGCCAGGTGTGCGGGGCAGTGCAGCACGCGCACAAGAATCTCGTCGTCCATCGCGATCTCAAGCCCGGGAACATCCTCGTTACAGAGACCGGCACGGTGAAGCTGCTCGACTTCGGCATCGCGAAGCTGCTCGGCGAGGACGCCGGTGATGACGCGATGCCGCTCACTCGCGGCGGGACCCGGCCGTTCACGCCGGAGTACGCGAGCCCCGAGCAGATCCATGGGGATACGCTGTCGACGGCTTCCGACATTTACTCGCTCGGCGTCGTGCTCTACGAGCTGCTCGCGGGGCGCCGGCCGCACATCTTCGCCTCGCGCTCGCTCCCGGACATCGAGCGGGCGGTCGCCACCACCGTCCCCCGTCCGAGCACCGTCGCGACGGAGAGCGCGGCAGCGGAGAGTGGCGGGAGGAGCGAGCAGCGCCTGCGCCGGCATCTGCGCGGCGACCTCGATCAGATCGTGCTGATGGCGCTCCGGCCCGAAGCCGCGCGCCGCTACGCATCCGTCGATGCGCTCGACGCGGATCTGCAGCGCTATCTCACGGGGATGCCGATCGCCGCGCAGCGCGACAGGATCGGCTACCGACTCGGCAAGTTCGTACGCCGAAACGCTCCCGCGGTGGGGGCTTCGATGCTCGTCCTGCTCGCGCTGATCGGCGGTGTGATCGCCACGTCGACGCAGGCGAAGCGCGCGCGGGCGGAGCAGGTGAAGGCCGAGCGCGTGAGCGATTTTCTCCGCGGGCTCCTGAGCTCCGTGCGGCCGGCGATGGGCGGGCGCGACGTGCCGGTGTCGGAGCTGCTCGATGCCGCGGCGCGCAGAACGGAAAGCGAGCTCGCCGGGCAGCCGGAGGAGCGCGCCGAGCTCGAGACTGTGATTGGGCAGAGTTACCAGTCGCTCGGGCGCTACGAAGAGGCGGCGCCGCATCTCGCGACGGCACTCGCGCTGCGCGAACAGAGCGCGGGCGCGACGAGCGGCTCAGCGATCATTGGGCTGTCGAACCTCGCGGGGCTCGCGCTCGCGAACGAGGAGCTCGATCGTGCGGACTCACTCTTCACTCGCGCGCTGGCGCTGCAGCGCGCGCGAATCTCGAAGCCCGACTCCCTGGTCGCGGTACTCATCGACAATCTCGGCAGCGTTGCGCATCATCGGCAGCAGGACACGACCGGCGAGCGGCTGCATCGCGAGGCGCTCGCGATCCGGCGCAAGCTCGTCTCGCCTTCCGATGACATGATCGGCTATTCGCTGAACAATGTCGCCGTGTCGCTCGGCGATCAGGGTCGATTGGCGGAGGCGGAGTCGCTGCACCGGGAGGCGGTGGCGATTTTCAAGAAAAATCATCCGGGCCCGAACATCTCGGTTGCGGACGCTCTGAACTCGCTCGCTACGGCCCTTGATCTGGAGGGGAAGAATGCGGCAGCCGAGAGTACTTATGTCGAAACGATCGCGATGCGGCGGCAGCTCGTCGGGCCCGAGCATCCCGACTACGCGTGGACGGTGTTCAACTATGCGATGTTCGAGTTCGATCAGCGTCGTTACGCGGAGGCGATGAGGCTGAGTCGTGAGGTGCTGGCGCTGCGTGGCAGGACGCTCCCCGAGAGCCACCAGTCGATCGCCGCGTCGCTGCAGACGGTGGGGCGATGCCTCGACCACCTGGGCGACACGGCGGGAGCGGAGCGGTCACTCGTGGAGAGTCTCGAGCTTCGGAAGAAATATCTGCCCGCGAGCAGCTGGCTGATCGCGAGCTCCGAGAGTGTGCTCGGCGAGCACTACGCGAATGCGGGAGACTTCCGGAGGAGCGAGTCGCTGTTGCTGCACGCGCAGCGCGTGATGGAGCAGTCGCTCGGTCCGGGAAGTCCGCGAACGCAGGGAAACGTTCGCCGCCTGGAGTCGCTGTACGAAAAGTCGCGGCAACCGGCGAAGGCGGCGAAGTACCGCGCAATGCTGCTTCCCAAGTCTGCCTGACGAGCGCTCAGCCCTGGACGCGCTTCATCACCCGCGCGAGCTTCTTTCCCCATCGAGAATCTCGCGCACTCTCGCGGCGAGCCTCGCGGGTGTGAACGGCTTCTCCAGAAAGGCGTAGCGCTCGCTCGCGATGCCGCGCAGCGCCGCCTCGTCGCGCGTGTATCCGGACATGAGCAGCACCCGGATCTCCGGATAGCTGCTCGCGATGCTCTCCGCGAGCTCGACGCCGCTCATCTGCGGCATCACCATGTCCGTGATTGCGAGATCCAGCGTCGCTTCGTGCTCCGCGCACCGGCGCAGCGCTTCCTGCCCATTCGCCGCCTCCAGCACGATGTAGCCGCACTGCCGCAGCGAGCGGCAGGCTACCGTCCGCAGCGCCGCATCATCCTCGACGACGAGCACGGTTTCCCCGCCTCTCGACGCTGCCGTCGCCGCCTCCGCGACCGGCTGCAAATCGGCGGACGAGTCCGCACGCGGCAGATAGATCTTGAAGATCGTGCCTTGCCCTGCCTCGCTGTACATCACGATATGGCCGCCGCTCTGCTTCACGATGCCATAGACGGTCGACAGCCCGAGGCCCGTGCCCTCGTGCACACTCTTCGTCGTGAAGAACGGCTCGAATACGCGAGCCTGCACCTCCGGCGACATGCCGAGGCCGTTGTCCGCCATGGACATCATGACGTACGATCCGGCCTCGAGGGGCGGCTCCGAGGAGCGAAGGGCGAAGGGGCTCTCGAAGGTGACATTCGTCGTCTCGATCGAGAGCCGGCCACCGCTCGGCATCGCGTTGCGCGCGTTCACCGCGAGATTAATGACGATCTGCTCGAGCTGTCCCGGATCTGCCGCCACGGTGCCCAGCTCGGGGTCGAGCGTCAGGCGAATCTGAATGTCCTCTCGCAGGAGACGGCGCAGCATCTGCTCCAGGTTGCCGAGCACCTGATTGAGATCGACGATCTGCACGCGAAGGACTTGCTGTCGGCTGAATGCGAGCAGCTGCTTCGTCAGCAGCGCGGCGCGCTCCGCCGCGCGCCTGATCTCCTGCACGTCGGCCCGCGACGGCGACTCCTCGCTGATGTCCGCGAGGAGCATCTGGCTGTAGCTGATGATAACGGTAAGCAGGTTGTTGAAATCGTGCGCAACCCCGCCTGCCAGCTGTCCGACCGCTTTCATCTTCTGTGCCTGGCGGAACTGCGACTCGAGTTGTTTGCGATCGGTCTCATCGGAAATAATGCTGACGAAGCCGGTGAGGGTGCCGTCGCTCGAATGCAATGCGCACTTGGAGATCTGCACGTCGCGGATGCTGCCATCGGATCGGCGCCGCTGCGTCGCGACGGTCGCGATTGCTTCCCCGTTCGCGAGGCGACGTCGAAAGTCAGACGACTCCTCGCGCCGCTCCTCCGGAATGATCGTGAACAGCGACTGCCCGACAACTTCGGCGGCGGGCCATCCAAACTGCGTCTGGGCGGCCTTGTTCCATCTGCTGATGACCAGCTCGGGCGAGGAGATGACGATCGCGAGTGGCGAATCATCGACCACGGCGCGGAGGATCTCGTTGCTCTCCAGCAGTGCCGCCGCCGCCGCCGCGCGCTCCGTGACATCGGTCGCGAGAACGATGCGCGCATCGCGCTCCTCGAAGTGCACACCGTGAGAAACGATGTCGACGAGAATCTCGCTCCCATCCTTGCGACGATGCCGCCACCCGGTGCTCACGCGAAGCCCTCCGCGCTTCGCTCGCGCGGCCTGCCGGAGAAGCTCGACATCCTCGGCACTCCGGATGTCTTCGATTCCCATGGCCATGAATTCGGAGTGCGTGTAGCCGTACTGATGCACCGCAGCTTCGTTCACCGCGAGAAAGCGGAGTGTTTCTTCGTCGTACACCCACATGGGCACGGGATTCCGGTCGAAGAGCAGGCGATAGCGCTCCTCCAGGAGGACTGCGTGGTCGCGTGCTTCTTCGGCCTCCGCCGTCGCTTCCGTGAGCTCCTGATTGGCGACTTCGAGGTCGGCGGTCAGCGCCTCCTGCTCCACGGCAGCGTCAGTCAGCTCCGTGTTCGCCGCCTGCAACTCGGCGGTGACGACCTCCTGCTCGGCCGCCTGCGCCTCGAGCTCAATCGCCTGTTCTTCCAGCCGCGTCTGTTGCTCGAGTGCGGTCGTCGCATCGTCGAGCAGCGCGCGGCGCATGCGACTGAGCACGACAAGAACGAAGAGAGCTTCGAGAATTACGACGACGACTTCTCCCCAGAGCCAGCTCGAGTTGTTTCGGGACCGGATTGTGTAGAGTGCTCCTTCGTCTTCGAGAAAATCCTCGATTCGCCTGCGCACCGGGGTGAGCGTCGCCATGCCGCTCCGATCTCGCCGACCGATTCGCAGCCGGGTGATGCTGTCGGGCGCCTGGAGCACGGGATCGGCGTACGTCGAATCCCACAGGGCGACGGCATCGACAATGCGCCTGAGTCTCGACTGCTGCGAGGGGTTGTCCGCCGTGAGGCGCGCGAGCGAATCGAGCTCGCGGGAGAGCGCGGGGCGGCCGCGTCGGTCGGGGGCGAGCATCGTCGAGTCGTTCGTGATCACGTAGGCGGCGATGGCGGACTGTCTGCTCAACGCCAGATCGAGGGCACGCGCGCCCGCGAATTGGACCTGACGCGTGTGTCGCACCCACTGTGCTGACTGCCAGCTTCCGTAGGTCATGAACCCGACCGTAAGCGCGATCGCCGTGATGGCGGCAATCGCGCTCGCGGTCAGATTGCGAATAAGGTCGAGCAATCCCTGCCGTGAGCGCATTCGGCCGTGGTCGACGGTTGATTTGCGCTGACGGTCGGAGACCGGCAGCCTGGCATCCGCACCAGGAATTATCGGCCCTGCAACCGGAGTCGAGGTGATTTTAAGTGGGAATTAATGTCGTCCGCCGCGGGTGAAAAACCCGTCTGGATGCACAACGGCTCCAGGCTCGACGAATCGAGGCTGGAGCCGAAGCGAACAGTTGCAACCGCCGTACTGAAGCGGCAGTTCCGACGAACTAGCCCGCAGTGTCGCGGTCTAAGATGGTCGGGGCGAGTGGATTTGAACCACCGACCTCCTGGTCCCGAACCAGGCGCGCTAACCGGGCTGCGCCACGCCCCGCAAATCTCACATTTCCATCATGCTGCATCAGGAGCGTGCCGCACCGCGAGATCATGGTGCGCCTGGAGGAACTCGAATCCCCAACCTTCTGATCCGTAGTCAGATGCTCTATCCAATTGAGCTACAGGCGCCCGAAAATTCTGTTTTTTAATCACAACGGCGGACATGTCTCGGTTGCGGAGACACATCCGCCATCATCATCGCAAAACTAGTCCTGCACCGGTGCACCGTCAAGCGACCGAGACCCTCACCTCAGCTGGGTACCCCCAGCAAATTGGCGTCGCGTGCGAGCCGCCACCGTCCACGTCATCCGTCATGCAGTTCAGAATGGCGGACACATCGCCGGCCCTCGTCGCCGCAAACCAGTCATCCATCACCTTCCGAATCGCGCGCTCGTCGTTGGTCATCCGGTACATCTCCACGGGACGTCGAAAACCGTGCGTCCGAAAATGCAAAACCTCGAGTCCACCACGGCACTCGAGGCCCCGAAAATGAGCGGTACAAGACTCGAACTTGTGACCTCCACGATGTCAACGTGGCGCTCTAACCAACTGAGCTAACCGCCCGCACCGGACATTCGCTCACTCACACGAAATCCGGCTTAAAACAGAGCGGGAAACGGGACTCGAACCCGCGACCCCAACCTTGGCAAGGTTGTGCTCTACCAACTGAGCTATTCCCGCGTCACGCTTGTCTGATCAGGTGGAGGCGAGGGGAATCGAACCCCTGACCTCTTGAATGCCATTCAAGCGCTCTCCCAACTGAGCTACGCCCCCTGAAATCCCGCTTCGAAAAGTACCGGAGCGAGCCCCCAATCTTAGTCGCGCACGTGCGGCCAGTCAAGCAAAACGGGGGCTGGCGCGTCGTGCGCCCCATTGTATTTTTGCCGCCGACTCTCCTTCGCATGCACGCACCATCGACTCTCAATCGGGATCAGCATCCATGACCGAAGTGAAGCGCAGCCGTCGTCGCGCCGCCCCGCAGGGGATCGCGCCGAACGATCCGGAGCGCGACATCCTCGATCAATACCTCTACGAGGTCAGCACCTAC
The DNA here is from genome assembly GCA_038239265.1 of Gemmatimonadales bacterium. Classification (GTDB taxonomy): domain Bacteria; phylum Gemmatimonadota; class Gemmatimonadetes; order Gemmatimonadales; family Gemmatimonadaceae; genus FEN-1250. The sequence goes on from JBBSEY010000064.1 coordinate 9,408, forward strand.
CCGCTCCTCAAGGGAACACAGGAATTCGATCTCGCCCGCCTCATCCGAAAAGGCGATCAGGACGCGCTGCAGGAGCTCGTCAAGCGCAATCTCCGCTTCGTCATCTCCGTCGCGAAGAAATATCAGAATCGCGGCATGCCGCTCATCGATCTGATCGGCGAGGGAAACGTCGGCCTCCTCACCGCTGCCCGCAAATTCGATCCGGATCAGGGGGTGAAGTTCATCTCCTACGCCGTCTGGTGGATTCGTCAGGCGATCCTGTCTTCGCTCGCCAAGCAGGGACGGACGGTGCGCGTTCCACTCAATCGCACCTCGGATCTCTCGCGCATCATCAAGGGCGCCGAGATCCTCCGGCAAAATCTGCGACGCGAGCCAATGCCCGAGGAGCTCGCGAAACTCACCGGACTCACCGTCGAGGTGGTCCAGGCGCTCTCGGCGCTCAACACCGGCGACGTTCGCCTCGACGCTTCGTTCGACCCGGACAGCGACCGCTCGATCATGGATCGCTTCGTCTCGGAAGACATGCCGAATCCCGAAGACGAATACATGAATCGCTTCGTCGGCGAGGAGATCGAGCGTGCGCTCGCCACCCTTCCCGCGCGAGACGCAAAAGTTCTCCGCCTCTACTTCGGCCTCGACGGCGGACGCGAGCACACCCTCGAGGAGATCGGCTCCATGCTCGGCGTCACCCGCGAGCGAGTGCGTCAGCTCCGCGATCGCGCGCTCAAGCGGCTGCGCGAGGGCGAGGTTGGAATCGCGCTCGCGAGCTTCGCGGCGTAGTCGGGAAGGGAGGCGATACACCTCGGCCCCGCCATCATCGCTGATGGCGGGGCCGTTCTCGTTCAGCGCTACGGCGACTTCGCCGCGGCAGCCTTCTTGTTTCGACCGCCGGCCGCGCGCTTCGTCCACACGAGTATCGTTCCGCAGCTCGCGTGCTGCCCCTGATACTGCACCGGCACCTCGCTCGCACTCTTGTAGATCTCGATCCCCTCGATGTCATCCGGCCGCAGCATCTGATCGATGCCGTTGTCCGAATTGTCGAACGGCGATCCGTCCAGATACCACTGCATCGGACAGCTCGTGTTCCCCGCGCGCGACGATTGCACCGTGTAGTTGCTTCCGTCGAACGCGACGTTGAGCCCCGGCACCGTCCGGAAAAGATCCGTGAGGAGAATCGACTGCCGTTTGGCGATGTCATCCTCGTTGATGAAGGTGCCCAACCCGCGCTTCGCGCGCTGGTCGAAGCCCGGGATCGAGCTCCCGGCCTTCGCCTCGACCGTCACCGCGCCGAGCACGGTAGCGCGCGTGTCGAGCACCGCGGCGAGCTTCATCTCGCGCGTCGGCGACAGATCCACCGTATAGCGCTTGAGCGCGAACGAGATCTGTCGCACTTCCACGGTGTGCGTGCCGGCCGGCAGCCCCGTGAGACGGAAATTGCCGCGCGCATCCGCGCGCGCGCCGATCGCCGTCCCCACCAGATACACGTTTGCTCCCTCGAGAGGCTTCCCATCCGGACCGAGGACCGTGCCGCTGAGCTGCGCTGTGCCCAGCGGCCTCGGAGCGGCCAGCGCACTTGTCGCTCCCGGCGGCGCCGCGGGATCCGGTGCTCGCGCTACTACTCGCTCGCCCACGAGAAAGTCCCGCTGCAGCACGCCGCCAGGCGGCATGTTCACGTCGATCCACCCACTCGCCTTCGAGCCGAGCCGCGCCTGCGCGCGCAGCGCCACGCCATTCGGTATGCCGCAGACGCGATAGCTCCCCTGCTCGTTCACCGTCGCATGGACCGCCTTCGGCAGCTTGGAGAGCGACGAGTTCCCGATGTTCACCTCCGTCCACATCACGACCACCAGCGCGCCGATCAGCGGCTTGTCCGTGTCCGCGTCGCGCACGACGCCCATCATGAGCCCGCGTCCCTCGGTGGCGCTATCGCGGCAGATCACGCGAAGCACGCTTCGCATCGAGGGTGTGCCGAGATCGAGGAGCGCGGACTCGCCGTGGACGATCGTGATTTGCCGCGCGGGCGGCGCGATGCCGAGCGAATCCATGCTGGGCATGAAGAAGCCCACCACCGCGGTGCCCTCCGGAAGGCTGTCGATGAAAAACTTATACATCCCGTTCTCATCGGTGACCGTCTGGTGCGTCGTCCCCGCGATGATCACCGTCGCACCCCGCACGGGCTCTCCCTGCAGGCTGTCGAACACCTGGCCCTGCAGCGTGGCGTTCCCCTCCGCCGCCGTAGCGCGGTGGGGCACCGGGATCGGACGCGCAGGTGCCGTCGTATCCGCGCTCGGCTTGCCGATGCGGTGGATGATCTGCGCGCGAAGTGGTGCGGCGGCGGCGATCAGAAGCGCGAAGAAAGCGAGTCGGCGCATGCGTGGGAGTATGGGGAAAGACTCGCGACGACCAGTACGTCGCGACATCGCAGTCAAACGAAAGGGATGTCGGCATCGTTGTCGAGGGGCGTGGCGCCCGCACTCCAATCGCACTCATACCCTTCGCGCGAGCGTTGGTTCGTCGAGAGCGCCCGTCGGTCGTTGCCCGAATACGGCGATTGCGGCACATTTCCGAATGATCAAGCTAAAGGATGTCCACAAAGCCTTCGGCGAGAAGAAAGTTCTGCAGGGTTTTTCGCTGGACGTCATGGAAGGAGAGACGATGGTGATCATCGGCTACTCCGGAACTGGTAAATCAGTCGCCATCAAGCACATCGTCGGCCTGCTCGAACCCGATTCCGGGCAGGTCTTCGTGGATGACAAGGACGTTCCCAATCTGCCGCGCCGCGAGCTGTACGCGCTGCGCTCAAAGATCGGGTACGTCTTCCAGTTCGCTGCCCTTTTCGATTCGATGAGCATCGGCGACAACGTTGCCATGGGGCTCCGCAAGCTGGAGATGGAAGACACGGAGATCCGCGATCGCGTGAGCGAGGCGCTCCGCCTCGTCGATCTTCCCGATACCGAAACACGCTACCCAGCCGAGCTCTCCGGCGGCATGCGCAAGCGCGTCGGGATCGCGCGCGCGATTGCGCTCCGCCCGAAGTACATCCTGTACGATGAGCCTACCACTGGACTCGACCCCGTCACGAGCGCGGTCATCGACGAGCTCATGGTTCGCATGCGCAAGCAGCTCGGCGTCACGAGCGTGGTCATCACCCACGACATGCGGAGCGCGTACACCATAGGCTCTCGCATCGCCATGCTCTACGACGGGCGCGTGCGCCAGGTCGGAACGGTCGACGAAATAAAGAACACGAAGGATCCGGTGGTGCGACAGTTCATCGAGGGACGCGCGACGCTGAACGAGATCGAGATGGCCGGCGTCCCGGCCACCGCGCGCGCGTAGCACGGTGACGCGCACGCGCGCCAATCGCGAGGTCTCCGCCGGAGGTGTGGTCTATCGCGTCGAAGATGGACGCGCGCTCTTCCTGCTCATCCGCGACAGCTATCGCAACTGGGGTTTTCCCAAGGGGCATCTCGAAGAAAAGGAGCTGCCGGGAGATGCCGCACTGCGCGAGGTCTCCGAGGAGACGGGGCTCACCGACCTGGTCATGCGCGGCGAGCTCGCCACGATCGACTGGCACTTTCGCTTTCGCGGAAAGCTGATTCACAAGATCTGCCACTTCTTTCTGATGGAATCGGAGAACGCCGCCACGAGCCCGCAGCGGGAAGAGGGGATCACCGCCTGCAAGTGGGTGCCGATCGACGAGGCGCTCGCCCTCATCTCCTACGCGAACGCGCGCGAGGTGCTGCAGCGCGCCGCGCAGACGGTCGGCGCCGCCCCCGCGGCGCACTGATGGCCGCTGGCGTTCGCGCGAACGGGCGTGCGGCGCCCGACATGGTCGTGGTCGCCTACGCCCCTCGAGAGCACACACGCGCGCGCATCCGCTCCTCCCTCGTGCATATCCACCGCCGCGGCGTACTCGCGCGCACCGCACGGGATTTCAGCAACGCGTTTCGCACGCACTTCGTGAACACTGCACTCGTCGAGCTTGCGGCCGACGGAGACGGACACGCCCCCGCCGAGCTCGCGCGCGAATATCCGAGCGTCCCGTTCATCGCGCTCACGCCCTTCCGCCCCGTCGACGCTCCGGCCATCGCGCGCTGTGCCGAGCTCGAGTTCGCCGACGTGCTCGCCGATGGCACCGATGACGGGTTGCTCAACCACGCGCTCCTCGCGCACGGCTTCTCTGCGCACTTCGCCAGCGCGCTGCACGTGCCACCGAAGCCACTGCACCTCACCTCGCCCCTCCAGATCGCTGCATGGCGCACCGCCATCGCCCACGCCGGACGCCCGATTGGCACCGCCGAGATCGCGCGCACTCTCGGCGTTACGCGCGAGCATCTGAGCCGCACCTTCTCGGCGGGCGGCGCGCCAACGCTCAAACGCGTGCTCGACCTCATACGCCTCCTCGCCGCCGGCGAGCTCGCGAAGAATCCCGGCTACGATCTCGCCGCGGTCGCGCGACTCGTTGGCTTCACTTCCAGCACCAAGCTGTCGGCCACCGTCCAGCGGCTCGTTCGAGCGCAGGCGAGCGCCCTCTCGGCGCTCCGCGCCACCGATCTGATCGAGCGTTTCCTGCGCGGCTAGCGCGAGGCTCGCGCGATGGCGATATATGGGTAGTTCGAGTCTTGCCCGAACGGGCAGCTTGTGATAAATTTCACAAGCTATAGACGAATCTTTCGAGACCCCACAGCCCGCTGCCGACATGGCCTCCGAGACCACGCTCCGCCCCGCCGAAATCAAGGACATTCTCCTCCGCGAGATCGAAGCGGCGGACCTCCACGAGCTCGACGTCGAGGATGTCGGTACCCTCCTCGAGGTAAAGGACGGAATCGCCCGGATCTACGGCCTCAACAAGGCGATGGCGGGTGAGATGCTCGAGGCGACGTCGGCCGAATCCGGCGACAAGGTGACCGCCCTCGCGCTCAATCTCGAGGAAGACAATATCGGCGCCGTCATTCTCGGTGACTGGCTCAAGCTCAAGGAAGGGGACGAAGTCCGCCGCACGCGCCGCGTGCTCGAAGTGCCGGTTGGTCCCGAGATGCTTGGCCGCGTGGTCGATGCGCTCGGCAATCCGATCGACGGCAAGGGCCCGATCACCGCCAAGCTCACGCGCAAGGTCGAGTCGGAGGCCCCCGGAATCATCGTGCGCCAGCCCGTGAAAGAGCCGATGCAAACGGGGCTCAAGGCGATCGACGCGATGATCCCGATCGGCCGCGGCCAGCGCGAGCTGATCATCGGCGACCGCGGCATCGGCAAGACGGCGATCGCGATCGACAC
>JBBSEY010000065.1:0-14477 GCA_038239265.1 Gemmatimonadales bacterium
TCCACTCGCTCGCAACCATGAATCTCGCGGAGGCGCTCGCAGGCGCGGGCGACTTCGCGCGTGCGGAAACGATGGCGGCGGAGGCGCTGCAGTACTTCACGTCGACGGGCAATAGCTGGCGTCGTGTGGAGTGCGAACGACTGCTCGGCGACCTGGAGCTGAAGCTCGAGCATCGCGACGCTGCGTGGAAATGGTGGATCGAGGCCCTCGAGACAGCGCGCGCAATCGGCGCGCAGCTCGAGATAGCGAAGCTCGAAGCGCGACTCGGCTCACGCGACGGTTGAGGGGAAACGTGTCGCGCGGCCGGATGGAGCTAGTTCGCCAGCGCGTACCCGGAGAGATGTCCCGTCTCGAGCGTGAACGTCTCTGATGCCCCGTCGTTGAGCCCCGGCATCTGCTCGAGTTGGGCATTGGTGCCCTCATCGACATACCACGCCGTCGGATCGGCGGGCACGCTCTTGCAGCGCGAATAGTCGAGTGTGATGGTCACCGGCTTCTCGAACGTAAAGTGCTGCTCAGCACGTGCACGGATCCTCACCTTCAGCACTTTCGACTCCGGCACCCGCATCACGAATGTCGTGGTGTCGCGCACGGCGCCCTTCGGCACCACCATCGCGAAGCCACCGAGCGAGAGCGTGCCGCCCCCGGGGCCGATCGTGGCCTTCGACATGGCATCATCGTCCCCGCCCGCACAGGCGAGCAGGTCGTGAATGCCTCCATGACGCGAGAGCGAGAACGTCCGAGTCGCCGAGACGGACGTCGGCGCGTCGGCAGAGCAATTGGCCAGAGCTAGCGCAAATGCGCCGCACAGCAGCGTCGAGATGGAGCGGATCAGGAAATTCACGGGAGCCTCGGTGGTTGAATGCAGTCGGAATAACTGCGTCTTCATCGCGGAAACGCCCCACTGTTCGATTAAGCAACACCTAATCGCATACGCCGACAGTTGCGGACACAATGACGTTAAAACAGTCTCATGTGCGCTCGAAAAAAAAACCGGCGCATTCCTTCTCGCCAGCCGTTTTTATCTCGATTTCAAGAGAGTATCAGGGCGTCCCGTACTTCGGCGGTAGAGACTTGTACCGCTTCGCCAGCAAGTCCTGCCGCGACGGTGTGTCGATCTTCCTTCCGCGCACGAAGACCTGCTCCGCGCGCGAGACGAACTCGAACGGATCCCCGCTCCAGATCACCACGTTTCCCTCGCTCCCAGCATTGAGGGAGCCGACCGAGCCCGCCACCCCGTAAATCTCTGCCGGAGCCAGCGTGATCGCGCGAAGCGCATCGTCCCACGACAGTCCATACGCCACCGCATTCCCCGCCTCGTAGCGGATGTTGCGCACGTTGAACATGTCCTCATCGCCGCCGCCGGCGTTGCCGATGATCCCCACCTGCACCCCCGCCTTGCGCAGCAGTGCCGCGTTCTCCTGCCGCGACCCGAGCGTGCCGAAGCTCCCCGGAATGTTGTTCATCGCACCCGTGAGCACCGGGATCTTCGCCGCCGCAATCCTGTCGGCGAGCATCCACGCTTCTGCGCCGCCCGCGATCACGACCTTCAGATTGTACTCCTTCTGCAGCACGAGCACCGCCTGCAGCTCGCTGGCCTTGTCCGCGATGATCGTCAGGATCTCGCGCCCCTCGACGACCGGAATCATCGCCTCGAGATCACTCCGCGTCGCGCTGAACGCACGCGTCTGCGCGCGCTCGAAGTCCGCCTTGCGGCGCGAGTACGCCTTCGTATCCTCGATGAGATCGCGAAGCTTGCCGATGAGCTCCCCCGCGGCACCGACCTTCGCACCGTCATCATCCTCGATCTGCGCGATCATGGTCGCGGGCGCCTTCACGAGCACATCGGCGAGGCCGAGCGCACCATTCATGTCGACGAGAGCCGCCTGTCCGGACACGAGTCCGCCCTGCGGAAGGACCATGATGCTCGTGACACCCCCTTCACGCGCCGGCGCGATCATCACCGATTGCGTGTTGAAGCCGAGCCACACCTGAAAGCTCGCTGCGATGCCATCGTGTCCCTTCGCGCCAAGCTCGCGTGGGCCGCCGCCGAAACCGACATCGCCGAGCCCGACGCTCGTGCTCGTGTTCACCAACCCTGGGGTCACCCATTTTCCGGACGCATCGACCTTCTCCGCATCGCCCGGGATTGCGATATCCTTGCCGACCGCCGCGATCTTCCCGTTGCGAATGAGAACCGTTCCGCCTTCGATCGGCGGCCCGCTCACCGGATACACCTTGCCGCCCGTGATCGCGATCGTCTGCGCGCGGAGCGAACTCGTGATGGCACACAGTGCAGCCAGCGCGAGCGCGCGAGTCAACGTCTGATTCATTGGGCACCTCCAACCAGCGGAACGAAGCCAAGATCGAAATCGGTCCGCCACTGAGCGGAGACATCGTCACGATCATAGAGCATCGCGCCATCGATCCACACCTTCTCGGCGCGCGTGTACACGCTGAACGGATTGCCCGACCAGAGCACGACATCCGCGTCCTTTCCCGGCTCCAGCGAGCCGATCTTCGAATCGAGATCGAGGGCCCAGGCCGGGTTGATCGTGAGCCATTTGATCGCCTGGTCCTCGGAGACCTCGATGCCGAGCTCCTTGCCCGCCTCGATCCCCTTCGCCGCTTCCTGGTTCAGGCGCTGCGAGCCGCTCGGATCGTCGGAGTGGACGATCGTCCTGTCACCCGCCTGATTCGTGAGCGCCATGTTCGCGCGAATGCCGTCGAGCGCCTCCATCTTGAAGCCCCCCCAATCGGCCCAGATCGCCGCGCCGATTCCTTCCTTCGCGAGCAGGTCGGCGATCTTGTACGCCTCGACCCCGTGGTGAAACGCGCGGATCTTGTAGCCGAACTCGTGCGAGATATCGATCATCTGCGCCATCTCATCGGCACGGTAACAGTGGTTGTGCACGAGGATGTTGCCGCGCAACACATCGGCGAGCGTCTCGAGATTGAGATCGCGCGACGGCGGATCGCCCTTGTGATCGGCATTCCATGCGTCCCACTTGCGACGATACTGCTCGGCCTCGATCCACGCCGTTCGATAGCCGGCGACGTTCCCCATCCGCGTTTGCGGCCCGCCCTTATTTCCGTACACGCGCTTCGGATTCTCGCCGCACGCCATTTTGAGCCCGTACTTCGCGCCCGGAAATTTCATTCCCTGCACGGTGCGCGACGGTACGACCTTGAGCACAACGCTCCGGCCGCCGATGAGATTGGCGGAGCCGGGAAGCACCTGAAGGGTAGTGATCCCGCCCGCGAGGTTGCGCGGGAACTGCGGATCCTGCGGCCACACGGAATGTTCGGCCCACACGTACGCCGTCACGGGGCGCGTCGCCTCGTTGCCGTCACTGAGCGCCTCGCCCCCCGGCGCGGAGTAGACGCCGAGGTGGGAGTGGATGTCGATGAATCCCGGAGTGACGAACTTGCCGCCCCCATCGATCACGACCGCGTCCTGCGGCGCGGTCACGCTCGCACCCACCGCCTCGATCTTTCCGTTCCTCAGGAGGATCGAGCCGTTGTTGATGCGCGGGCCGGCCGCCGTCAGTATCGTGACGTTTTTGATGACGGTGGTCTTCGAGGGGAAGGGCGTATAGGTGCTCGGGAAGGGATCGCCGTTCGGCAGCGACAGCGCGCCCCTCCCCGCCTTGGACGTGTCCTTCGAGACTTTTTGTGCTTTGGTGCTATCTCCGGCTGCTACCATTTGCGGCGCGGGAGCCTGACTCCCCTTCGCTGGTGAGCACGCGAGCACGGAAAGAGCGGCCGTGAGAACGACGATGCGCATTGCTGGACGTGCCTCCGCTGAACGTGAAGATCGATGAATCGTGGAACGTAGAGACGGCACCGGAGTGACGCCAGCCGACCAACGGTCCGGATTCGTCAGAACGCAGAACGTAAGACCGGGATGAAGTCGGTGCACAGTCCATCCACGCCCATCGCGGCGAGCGAAATGGCTTCACTCGCCTTGTTCACCGTCCACGGAATGACGCGTCCGCCCGCCTCGTGAACCTGCTCGACGAGCGCCTCGTCCACGTGCTCGTGACTCGGCCACACATCCAGCGCGTCCGCCCCGCGCATCGCGGTGACCGGATCCGCAACGGCGCGATCGAAGAGTATCCCGCCGCGGATCTCCGGCGCGAGTGCGCGGGCGCGCGCCACCTGCGCGTGATCGAAGCTGTGCACGGCGCAGCGCGCGGGCGCGATCGATGCGCGAATGACGTCGACGACCTCGCGCTCGATGGCCTCGCCCTTCAGCTCCACGAAGACATCGGCGCGCCCCTTGATGACGGCGAGCGCTTCCTCGAGCGTGGAGATGAGCGCGAGGCCGCGCACGGAGAAGCCCTGCAGCTCATCGAAGGTGAGCGCATCGATGCGCTTGCCGGCGAGCTTCCCCGACGGCGGAGTCGCGCGAGGAATCGCATCGTGATGGACGACGACGACGCGATCCTTCGTGCAGTGCACGTCGAGCTCGATCCCATCGGCCTGCAGCTCGAGCGCGCGAAGAAAGGAGGGGAGGGTGTTTTCGGGGCGCTCGCGCGGCGCGCCGCGATGCCCGATCAACAACGGTGCTGCGCGATCGTTCATACCGCGAAGCGCTCGACGATCATGGCGATTCCCTGTCCCACGCCGATGCACATCGTCGCGAGCCCGTAGCGAGCCTCGCGCCGCCGCATTTCGTGCACGAGCGTCGTGACGATCCGTGCGCCCGAAGCTCCAAGCGGGTGCCCGAGCGCAATGGCGCCGCCATTGACGTTGACGCGCGCGGGATCGGCGCCGAGCTCGCGGATGCACGCGAGCGCCTGCGACGCGAATGCCTCATTGAGCTCGATGAGGTCCATGTCATCGATGCTGAGCCCCGCCCGCGCGAGCGCCAGTCGCGTGGCGGGGATAGGGCCGAGCCCCATCACTTCGGGGGAGACGCCGGCAACGGCGCTCGAGACGACGCGCGCGAACGGGCGCGCGTTCGCGCGCGCGGCGGCGTCGGCGGCCATCACGAGCACGGCGCTCGCCCCATCGTTGATCCCGCTCGCCGTGCCTGCGGTCACGGTGCCGTCTTTTGAAAAGGCGGGCTTCATCGCGCGCAGCTTCTCGATCGTGGAATCGGGGCGCGGATGCTCGTCGAGAGAGACGACGCTGTCTCCCTTGGTACCTGGCACTGTAACGGGGATGATTTCGTCGTCGAACTTCTTCGCGGCGACGGCCGTCGCGGTGCGGCGCTGACTCTCGGCTGCGAAGAGATCCTGATCCTCGCGGGAGATGTTGCATCGCTTGGCGACGAGATCCGCCGTCTCCCCCATCGAGATCAGCCACTCGGCCGGGAGCTTCGAGTTCGGAAAGCGCCAGCCGAGCGTGGTGTCCGCGACCAAAGGGGCACCGCGCGGGAAGGCGGTGTCGGGCTTGAGCGTGACCCACGGTGCTCGTGTCATACTCTCGACGCCGCCGGCCAGGAAGCAGCTCCCTTCGCCGGACTTGATCGCGTGCGCGGCGCTCGCGATCGCCTGGAGGCCGGAGCCGCAGAGGCGATTGACGGTTTGGCCCGGGACGGTGATCGGAATTCCTGCAAGCAGGAGCGCGAGGCGCGCGACGTTTCTGTTGTCCTCCCCGGACTGATTGGCCGCACCGAGGAGCACGTCATCGATCGATGCCGGATCGATACCCGTGCGGGCGAGGAGGGCGCGGAGGGGGACAGCAGCGAGGTCGTCCGGGCGCACGCGCGAGAGAGCGCCGCCGTGGCGGCCGATCGGCGTCCGCACGGCGTCGACGATGATGGCGTCGGTCATGCGAACCGGGATTCGAGCGATGTCGAGATCATCACGAAAGCTGGCGTGGCGAAGGGGTTGGCGCACCCCTCGTATCCGATCGCCAGTGGAGGCCGAGAGTGCCGGGGCGGACGCCGGCTCGTCTAAGTTGGACGTCTGGTGGATGCTCGCCCTCGCCGGCGGGAGCGTCAGAGCGCCCTTAACGTCTCGCGACCCGCAGCGTCTCATTTCACGACCGCATGTCTGACCACTCACCGAGCGAGCTCGCACCGGACGACGTCGCGCTGATCGCGCGGTGGCGAGGCGGGGACGAGCGTGCGGCCACGTTACTCGTGGAGCGCCACGCGCAGGGGATCGCGCGCTTCGTGGCGAGCCTCGGGGAGCGCGACGAAGTGGAAGAGGTCGTGCAGGATACCTTCGTGCGTGCATTCGGCTCACTGGATTCCTTTCGAGGCGAGAGCAGCTTTCGCACGTGGCTCCTGACGATCGCGCGCAATTTGCTTCGCGACCGGCAGCGAGGGCGCAAGCGGGCGAAGCTGCACGTCGAGATTCAGGATGGTGACCTCGTGAGCTCGTCGGACGCACTCGAGGGAACGGTGGCGGCAGAGACCGAGGAGCGGCTTCGCCTGGCGGTGGAGACACTGTCGCCGATGCAGCGATCGATCTTCACATTGCGTGTGACGGAAGGGCTGTCGTACAAGGAGATTGCGATCGCGGTGGGGAGTACGGAGGGCGCGGCACGCGTGCATTATCACAACGCCATGCGGGCCATCAGGGAGAAGATCGATGAGTGAGTGCACGAACGGTGAGATGCGGGACCTGTTGCCCGAGCTCGTGAGCGGGCGGCTGAGCGCGGAGATGCGCGTGGCCGTGGAGGCGCACGTCGCCGGCTGCGAGGAGTGCGCTGAAGAGCTGGCACTGCTTCGCGCGCTGCGGCCGGCGCTCATGCGCGCACCCGCGATCGACACGGCGCGGATCGCGGCGGCAGTGCGCGCGCAGGCGCCCGCGTTGGCGCGGCGCGCATCGTCGCGGCGAGCAACTCCGTGGCGGCTCGCGATCGCTGCGGGAGCGCTCATCGCAGTGAGTGCGATCGGCTATGCGATCGCCGTCCGCGGAGGGAGCGTCGCGCCGGAAGTCGCGGTGGTGCAGCAGCCTGAAGTTCTGCATCACGATTCGACGCACCACATAACTGCGCCGGCACCGGCTCCTCCCCCCAAGGCACCGACGGTGCGCACCACCGCGACGCCCGCGCTGCCAGAGCAAATCGCGGTCGCCCCGAAAGCACCCCTCGTCGCCCCGAACTCCGGAGTGCTGGACAACGTCGCCGATCTTCCGGATGACGATGTGCGCACATTGACCGCCGCCCTCGATGGGATGTCCGCGATCCCCTCCGCCGAGCCGGCGCCCGAGATCGATCCGCTCGGTGCGACGCTCGACGATCGATCTGCGGGGGGCTCGCGATGAGGATGCGCCTGGCAGTTTGCGCACTCGCAAGCGCGGCGTTGCTCGCGGCGTCCGCTCGCGGCCAGGACGTCGAAAGCGCGCAGCGCCCGCTCGTGCAGGCGCTGCAGCGGCGCGTGCTCGATGTGGTTCAACGGACTCTCGGTGCCACCGACGAGCAGATGCGTCAGCTCGTCGACATCAATCGACGTTACGAAGGCGAGCGGCGAGCCCTCAATCAGCGCGATCGCGAAGCACGACAGACGATTCGCGCCGAGGTGCTGCGCGAGTCGGACGCGGATCAGGACAAGGTGTCGCGGATGCTCGACCAGCTGGTGGACGTGCAGAAAGAGAGGCTCGACGTGTTCGCGCGCGAGCAGCGCGACCTCGCGCGCTTTCTCACCCCGGTGCAACGCGCGAAGTACGCGACGCTGCAGGAGGGTCTCAGGAAGAAGGTCGATCAGCTCCGTCAGCAGCGTCAGGAACGAGGATTCGCGCCGGGACAGCGGCGGCGACTGCGCCAGCTGCGGCGCATGGGAGATTCGACGGGCTGAGCATCGCATGTCCGAGGGCGACGGTGAATCGCAATTGCGCGAGTGCGCGCCATCGACTCAACGTTCTGCGCACGCGAGCCCCGCGTTCCCGCGGGCGCCCCCCAGTCGGACACCTTCACGCGAGCACTTCGTGCGCACCACTGCAGCCAATGTTCTCGCCGCCCTGGCGCTTCTCGCCGCCGCGCCGGCCGCCCTGTGCGCACAGCTCTCCCGACCGCCGGGCAAGGTCGGCGACTATACGCCGCCCGTCGAGTGGCCCGTGCACGCGCGCACCTTCGATCTGCTTCATCAGCGCATCGCCATCCGCTACGATCTCGACAAGCGCTCCGTCGCGGGCGACCTCGAGACGCAACTCGTGGTCATCGCCGCGCCAACCGACACTATTCACCTCGACGCGTCGCAACTCACCATAGAAGGCGCGACGGACGCGAAGGGTGCGAAGCTCTCCTTTCACTCCGATACGAACAGCGTCACGGTCCACCTCGCAACGCGCGCGCGCGTCGGCGACACCGTCGTCTTCGCGCTGCGGTATCATGGCCGCCCCGAGCGTGGCATGTACTTCGTGCCGCGCCGGCGCGTGATGTGGACGCAGGGAGAGGCGATCGAGACCCCGTCGTGGGTGCCGACGTACAACGCGCCGAACGACAAGACGACGTGGGAGATTCTCGTCACCGCCGACAGCGGCGTGAGCGTGTTGTCGAATGGCCGTCTCGTCGAGGTCACCAACGTCGCCGGCAGCTCGAAGAAGGTTTGGCACTGGTCGCAGGAGCTACCGGCTTCGACGTACATGTACTCGATCGTCGCGGCGAAGTTCGCAGTTCTCCGCGACAGCTGGCGCGGCATCCCCGTCGAGTATTGGGTGGCCACCGACACCGTGAGCGCCGGCTGGCGCACCTTCGGCGAGACGCCGTCGATGATCGAGATCTACAGTCGCGTGCTCGGCGTGAACTTCCCGTGGGCCAAGTACGATCAAGCCGTGATTCCGGACTTCACCTACGGCGGGATGGAAAACGTCTCGGCCACCACGCAGACAGATCTCGCGCTGCACGGCGCAGGAGGGGAGCCGGAGGTGAACGGCCGCGGCCTCGATGCGCACGAGCTGGCGCATCAGTGGTTCGGGGATCTCACGACGACGGCGACCTGGGCGCACGCGTGGCTCAACGAGGGGCTCACGACGTACATGGAATCGGTGCAAAACGAAAAGAGCCGCGGGTGGGAGGCAGGGCAGCTCAGCTGGATCGATCAACAGCGCCAGGCGCGCGACGCGGATCTCAACGAGGAGCGTCCACTCGTTTACGGCGATGATAAGGGGCGCGATCCCATCCAGCTCTTCTTCTCGGGGCACATCTATCCCAAGGGCGCGCAGCTCGCACATCAGCTGCGGCGTCTGCTCGGCGATTCGCTCTTCTGGTCGGGAATGCATCGCTTTCTCACGGACAACGCCTACAAGACCGTCGAAACGAAGGACTACGCCATCGCGATGGAGAAGACGTCGGGGCAGGATCTCGACTGGTTCTTCGACCAGTGGGCGTACGGGATCGGGTATCCGAAGGTGAAGCTCACGCGCAATTGGGATCCGTCCGCGAAGACGCTCACCATCACGCTCAGGCAGATCCAGCAGATCGACGCGACGCATCCGTTCTTCCGTTTTCCCGCGACGGTGCGCGTCGTGACGCGCGATTCCGTGGTCCGCCACGAGATCATGATGACGCAACAGGGACAGGAATTCGCGATTCGCCTTCCGAGCGCTCCGATCACCTTTCGCTTCGATGAAGGCGGCTGGCTGCTCGGCACCGTCGGCACGGATCAGAGCCCCGCCGAGCTGAGTGAGCTCGCGAAGCATGATCTCGATCTCTCGGCTCGCTGGTGGGCGCTCGCGAAGCTGGACAGCTCGGCGTCGGCCGCAGCGCACGACGCGCGGCGGTTCATCGCGTTGAACGAACGGACGCCCGAGTTGCGCGAGGAGGCGATTCGGCAGATCGGAGTACACGATGCTGCAACGAGCCGCGACCTGCTCTCCGCGGCGCTCGGCGATCCATCGGATCTCGTGCGCGCCAAGGCGATTCGCGCGCTGGCCCGTGCGGATACCGGCGCCGTGCAGGCGTTGGTGCTCGAGCTCATTCTGCACGATCGGAGCTTCACGGTGCAGGAAGCGGCGCTCAGCGTGTACGATCCGGTGCGCTTTCCGCGCGGAACGGCGCTCCTCGTCGAGCGCGTCGCGAACGGCGGTGCGCTGGAGGTGCGAGCAGAGGCGGCGCGACGACTGGGTGCGAGACCCGACGCAGCGGGTCTCAACGCGCTCGAGCGGTTGACCGATGCGAAGGAGCCGCGCGGCCTTCGCATGTTGGCGCTGCAGCTGCTGGCGAAGTGGCCCGATCGCACGCGGGGCATTGCCGTCGCGACGCGCTCCCTGGGCGACGGCGATCCGCTCTTCGCGGTGGACGCGGCGGCGACGCTCGGGCGCATCGGGGGAGCGGCAGGGCGCGCGACGCTCACTCACACCATGCAGCGAGAGGATCGCGTGACGGTGAAAGCCGCAATCGTGCGCGCGCTGGCGCCCTGACGCAATCACAAAGGAAGGCAGATAGCCCCCAGCGTGGACGAAAGCCGGTGGCCATGCTAACCTTACGGGCCGCGGGCACACGTTGTCGGCAGCATATCGCGAGCGTCCCCCTCCCGGGAGGCATTCGCAGCACGTGGGGTAGCACTACACTCGCCCGAGTGGCGGAATTGGTAGACGCGCTGCACTCAAAATGCAGTGGCTTTCGGGCCATGCGGGTTCGAGTCCCGCCTTGGGCACTTCGTTCGGAGCTACATTCATGGACTTCCGGGTTACCGCACGCCACGCGCAGCCGGACACGGCCGACGCGTCTCTACTCGTAATCGCGCTCCCGTCGGGCGCCACCCTCACGCCCGCCCTCACCGCGCTCGATGGCGCGCTCGGCGGCTCCCTCAAGCGTTCCCTCGACCGCAAGGATTTCCGCGGCGCTCGCGACGAGACGCTTCTGCTGGCCGGCGGCACCAAAGGCCCCCAGCGCGTGCTCCTCGTCGGGCTCGGCAAGCCAGCGAGCACGATTGCAGCCCTCCGACGCGCTGCGAGCGTCGGCTCGCGTCAGGCGCGCAAGGTCGGCGCGACCTCGCTCGCCTGGTTTGCCGACGACCAGAGCGAGGCCGCACTCGAAGCCGTCGCCGTCGGACTTTCGATGGGCTTCTGGGAGTACACCAC
The DNA here is from genome assembly GCA_038239265.1 of Gemmatimonadales bacterium. GTDB lineage: Bacteria > Gemmatimonadota > Gemmatimonadetes > Gemmatimonadales > Gemmatimonadaceae > FEN-1250. The sequence goes on from JBBSEY010000065.1 coordinate 10,983, forward strand.
CACGCGCAGCGCCCCCCCCGAAGACGAGCGCCGCCCATTCCTCGAGAGCGCGCAGATTCTCGTGTCGAATGAGGCCACCGCCAGCGTCGCCATCGAGCGCGGCATCGCGATCGGTCAGGGGATCAATCTCGCGCGCCAGCTCGGAATGCTTCCCGGCAACATCTGTACGCCCGAATTCCTCGCCGAAACGGCGCGCGATATCGCCAACCGTCGCGGCATGACCGTTACCGTTCTCGGGCGCGCGGAAATGACGGCGGAGAAGATGGGATCCTTCCTCGCGGTCGCGCAGGGAACGCCGCAGGATCCGAAGCTCATCGTCCTCGAGCACAAGATGGGACCCGCCGGGAGCAAGCCCGTCGTGCTCGTCGGCAAGGGATTGTGCTTCGACTCGGGCGGCATCTCGATCAAGCCCGCGCAGGGAATGGAGTACATGAAGTTCGACATGTGCGGCGCCGCCGGCGTGCTGGGCGCAATGGATGCGATCGGCGCGCTCGCCCTCCCGATCAACGTCGTGGGGCTGGTCGGAAGCACCACCAACATGCCATCGGGCGAAGCGATGAATCCGGGCGACGTGGTGCGCAGCCAGCTCGGCAAGTTCATCGAGATCGTCAACACCGATGCCGAAGGGCGCCTCGTGCTCGCCGACGTGCTCTCGTATGCGCGACGCTTCGATCCCGCCGCCGTCATTGATGCCGCCACACTCACGGGCGCCTGCGTCGTCGCGCTCGGCCACACCGCCAGCGGCGTCTTCGGCAACGACCAGGCGCTCATCGACGAAGTCCTCGCGGCCGGAAAGTCCTCGGGCGACACGGGCTGGCAGCTCCCGCTCTTCGACGACTACAAGGACCTCATTCTCACGGACGTCGCCGACATCAAGAACACGGGCGGCCGCGCAGCCGGCGCGATTTCGGCGGCGATGTTTCTCAAGGAATTCGCGGAGACGTTCCCGTGGGTCCATCTCGACATCGCAGGCACCGCGTATTCCGAAACCGATCTCGGCTTCATCGCCAAGGGACCGACGGGGGTTCCCGTGAGTCTCTTCGTTGATTTCGTACGGGGGAGGGCACACTGATCTCGGGTGCCGCGCTTCGGCGCGGCTGCTTCACGGGGACTCTGATCGCGTTGGCGGCGGTGCAAGGCGCCCGCGCACAGCAGGTCCAGCGCGACACCACCGCCTACCCCGATTCGGTTCACGCGAATAAACCGCCCGCGGTTACGAAAGCCACGGGCGACACGATGCGGGTGCGCCCGGACTCGCTTCATCCGCGCCCGGATTCGCTCAAGGCAGCCACGGACACCGTCATCGGCGACAGCATCACGGTTCTCGGTCTCCACCCGGGCGACTCTACCACGAAAATTCCGAAGGACACGATCAAGGCGCCGATCGCGCACGCCGAGCTCCCACTCGTACTCGGCGTCGGACAGCAGTACACGTGGGATCGCGAGGAGATCTTCGCCACGGGAGCGCTCACGCTGACGCAGCTGTTGGACTTCATCCCCGGGCTTACGTCGTTCACATCGGGCTCTCTCGCATCTCCGCAATTTGGTGCCTACGCCGGCAACCCGGGGCGCATTCGCATTTTTCTCGACGGCATGGAGCTCGACAATCTCGACCCGCGAGCCGGCGGTGCGCTCGATCTCGCCGAGTTGCAGCTCTGGTCACTCGAGCAGGTCACGGTCGAGCGAGGCGCCGACGAGCTCCGGGTCTACTGCCGAAGTTGGACCGTCGATCGCACGACGACATCCACGCGCATCGACGTCCTCGACGGCGATCAGCGCACGCATCTCTACCGCGGATTCTTCGGCAAGCGCTACAACCATGGCGAGTTGCTGCAGGTAGGGGGGCAGCAGTACGGTACGTCGTCGGATCCCACGGTTGGCGGCGGCGACGATCTCGCGCTGTTCGCGCGCCTCGGATGGGCGAACAAGCTGTGGAGCGTTGATGGGTACCTGATGCACGATGAGCGCACCCGCGATCTGCGCAAACAGGACCAGGGGAATGCGCTGCTCGAGGACTCGATCCCCCGACAGAATCGCATGCGCGCCGACATGTATCTGCGCGTCGGGCTCGGCACCCCCGACAGCGGCGTGTGGGCGCAAGCGATGGTGGCTCGCACCAACTTCACCGAGCATTCACCGTTTTCCCCCGCCGGGGCATTCGCGGTCGACTCCGCCGATACCACCCGCCTCAGCACCCAGTACATCGTCACGGGTGGCCTCACCAGGTGGGGAATGCGGCTGAGCGGCGCCGAGCGCTATCACGATCTTCGAAACGGCGGCGTGAGCTCGACCACTCTGCGCGCGAGCTTCGAGCACAAGTTGCTCGCACTCTCGCTTTACGCCGAGCGGCGTGGTGGCGACAGCAGCTCCACCGAAGAAGCATCCGCCCGGCTGACGCCACTCTCGTTCTTCGCCGTCTCCGGCACGGTCGCGAGGAGACACGGAGGCACGTCGATCGATGATTCCGACGAGCTTTCTGCCCGCGTCGAGGCCGGCGTCCGCTACAAGCAAGCGTGGATCTCGGCGGGACTCTGGCGCCGCGATGCCACCGTCGTTCCGGGATTGACCGCGTACGATTCGGCGTACGTCGCCCAGCCGACCATTGCCGCCACGGGGCCGTTCCTTTCGGTGCGCGGCAAAGTTTTTCACGACATCGGCGTCAACGTCTGGGCGGTGCGATGGAACAGCGCGGGCTACTTTCGTCCGCAGCTACAGTCGCGGGAAGAGCTGTTCATCGACACGCAATGGCTCCAGCGCTTCCCGTCAAAGCACTTTCGTCTGATCGCGAGCATCGCCCATGAGTACCGCCAGGACGTGCTCTTCCCGAGCTCGAATGGGCTCGAGTCGCTCTCGGACCCCCTCGGGCGGGTCGCTATTTTCAGCCACGCGATCGTGGGACGGATCGAGTTCCACATTCTCGACGCCGCCATTTTCATCAATTCGTATTCAGGCGTCTCGCCCACGAGGGTCGAGAAAGTGCCCGGCTTCACGCAGCCGCCGCAGCGCATACTCTATGGCGTCCGCTGGTCGTTCTGGAATTGACAAGCTCGTTGTGGCGTCATAACTTACACGATTCCACATGATACGAAGCATGACGGGCTTCGGGGCGGCGGCGGGCCCCATCGGATCGCAGCAGGTCACGCTCGAGCTGCGCACGGTGAACCATCGCTTCTTCAATCCGAGCATCAAGCTGCCGGGCGTGCTTTCCCAGTGGGAAGGCGAGCTCCGTGAGCAGCTTCGCAAGGGCGTTACGCGCGGGCACGTGACCGCGACGGCGCGAATCGAGCGGGCGGCAGCGGGAGTGCAGGCGATCGACGAACAGAAGGTCGCCCGCTACGCCGAGCTGCTGCGGGGATTGCAGCAGCGACACAAGCTGGACGGTCCGGTAGATCTGGCCACAATTTTTCGCTTTCCCGACGTGCTGGCGTCGCCGCCAGATGAAGAGGGCGCGGGGACGGTGGCCGAGGTGCAGAGGCTGGCGGGTGACGCGATAGA
>JBBSEY010000066.1:0-14200 GCA_038239265.1 Gemmatimonadales bacterium
AGTCGAACGCGCCGACCAGATCCGCTGCGATCTCCGTCGAGCTCCGCCCCTCGATCCGGTTGCGCTCGAGCATGAAGACGACCTTCCCGTCCTTCATCAACGCGATCTGCGGCGACGACGGACGATAGCCCGTGAAATAGCCCCGCGCGCGCTCGGTCGCATCGAGATCCTGTCCCGCGAAGACGGTGGTCACCGCGTCCGGCGTGGTGGCATTCTGCAGCGCCATCGCGACCGCAGGGCGCGCGTTACGCGCGGCACATCCACAGATCGAGTTGACGACGACGAGCGTCGTCCCATGCGCATCCTTGAGCTGCGCATCGACATCGGAAACCGTCCGGAGCTCGCGGACGCCGAGGCGGGTGAGCTCCTCGCGCATCGGAGCGACAAAGCGTTCATCGTATGGCATGCTGACACGTGGTGAGAGATAGGCTGCACGTGAAAGCTAACTACGGGGCGGGCCCTACACCGCCCGATTCGACCCCGTATTCCGCTTCTCGGCCGCGCGCTCCTCGCGCGCCTCGATGCGCTCCTCAGCCTTCTCCATCTCGCGCTCGTCGTGGATCTTGATCGCCGTCGAGTCGCGATGCTCGTGCTTGAGCAGCGCATATCGCACGGTCTGCACGACCACCGCGAGGATCAGGCTGAACACCAGCAGCGCGACGCCGTGATACGTCGCGATGTCCGACACGATCCCCCACCAGTCGCGCTGGCTGGCCCGCTCCGTGCCGACACGCTCCGTGCCCAGCGTGATGAGCGCGAACACGTAGATCGCCTCCACCGCGACCTCGAGCACCGCGAACGCCGGCGCGCGCCAGATCCAGTGTCGCACGGGATGGTTGCCGAGGTAGACCGTGGCCAGGGCGAGGAGAAGCACGAAGCGCCCGGCGAAGGCGAGGAGCAGTGCGATCCAGTCGAAGTGGACGCTCGCGCGAATGAGCACGAACCACACGTACGAGTGAACCACGATCCCCGTGATGATCGCCATCGGGACGAGCGAGCGCGATATGCGCGCCAGCAGCGAGTCGACGCGCTCGCCCTTGAACGGGAACTCCGGGAAGAAAGCCATCTCCCGGCAATCTAGCGCGGCATTGGCGCGCTAGCTGCTTTCTCCGTCCGACACCGCCGCCCCGCGCTGCACCCCGGGATACATGCGTCGAAGCCGCTCGCCGGGGGTCAGCGTCGGATCGTCCACGGGGTCGTTCCCCTTGCGCGTGCGCAGCTCCTTCGTCGTCCGGTTCATCTCCTCGAACGCGACCGACGCCCGCTTCTCGGCGTCCACCCGCTGCGCCGCAAGCTTTTGCAAACGATAGGCAATGCTGATGACGCAGATGACCACCACCACGCCCAGCAGGCCCACGTACATCATCGTGTTGTTTTTCACGCGCGATTCCTCCTCGGATAACACGACCATGCCAAGCGGGCGCAACGGGAGGTCGACCCCCTCTAGGACTGCATGAGATGAACGCCGGAGATACGCTTGGGGCTGTTCAGCACCCCCGCCGCGGCGCGCTCCATACGATCCAGCTCGAACGGCTGCGCCAGCGTCTTCCCCTGGTAGTGTGCTTCTTCATCGGCCGACGCATTGAGAAAGAGCAGCTTCCGCGCGAGCGGCGGCTGCTCGCTCCTGAGCGATATGAGGAAGGCGGGCGCACGCAGCCCCGGCGCATCGAGATCGCACACCGCCAGGTCGAACGCCTCGCTGCGCACGCATGCGAGCGCCGCCGCGCCATCGCTCGCCGACGTCACGCGAAAGCCGCGCAGCCGAGCGAATGCCTGCACGCTCCCACGCATCGTCGAGTCCGAAGTCACGAAGAGCATCCTGGCCCCTGCCAGTGGCGACGGCGTCGCGAGTGCCGTCGCGATTCCGCCATCCCCGGTCTCCGTCGGATCGTACGCCGGGAGCGAGACGCGAAACGTCGTTCCCTCACTCGTGCTCTTCGGTATCGTGATCGTCCCGCCGTGCGCCGCGATGATCCCGTAGCTCACGCTCAGGCCGAGCCCCGTGCCATCGTCCTTCGTCGTGAAGAACGGCTCGAAGATGTGCGCGCGTGCCTCCGCCGGAATTCCGGGGCCACTGTCCGTCACTTCGAGCAACACGCGATTCCCTTCCAGCCGCGTCTCGATGCGCAGCGGGCCCCCCGCAGTCGGCGCCATCGCCTGCGACGCATTCGTCAGCAGATTGAGGAGCACCTGCTGGATCTGCCGCGCGTCGGCCGTCACGTACGGCAGATCCTCCGCGAGCGACCTCTCGCATTGTACGCCGCGCGACTTGAGGTCGTGCATCCTGAGTCGCATCGTGCGCTCCACCAGCTCGTTCATGCAGATCGAGCCGACCTCCCCTTCGCTGCGCCGCGCGAAGGTGAGGAGATCCCGCACCACCTGACTCGCGCGAATCGTCTCGCTCCGAATGACCTCGACACTCTCGCGCTGCGACTCGGTCAGCTCCTCGCGCTCCAGCAGCTGCGCGAACGCGCTGATGGTGCTGAGCGGATTGTTGACCTCGTGCGCCACCCCCGCGAGCAGCTCCCCCGCGCTGGCGAGGCGCTCACTCTCCGCCAGCCGCGCGCGCATCTCGCGATCCGACGTCATGTCTCTCCCCACCACGAGCATCTGCGGCGGATCCGCCTCGGGGAGAAGCCTCGCCGCGAGCGACGCGATGCGCACTGCCGAGCCGTGCCACATCCGCACCTCGAAGCGCGCCTCCTCGCCGTCCATCACGCGCGCCACCTGGTCCGCGAGATGCGATCGATCCTCCGGCAGCACGAGATCCTCGAGCATTCGCCCCACGAGCTGCACGGGCTGCAGCCCCACCAGCTCCTGCACCGCGTCGTTGGCCTCGCGAATGCGCCCACTCTGCAGCACCGTCAGCACCGCATCCGGCGCTGCGCGGAAGAGCGTGCGAAATCGCCATTCGGCCTTTCGCAGCGTCTCGACGAGCTCCGCATTCGCCAGCGCCACCGACAGCAAGTCCGCCATCGCCTCGACGTGCGCAATCTCGCGCTCGGTGATGGTGCGCCGCTCGCGCACGAAGAGCATCATCGCCCCGATGCGCTCCGCGCGCCGATGCAGCGGGATCGCCACGAGCCCGCGCGCCTCGGCGCACACGAGCACGTCGTCGCCCGCGCGCTCCGTCCGCGCATCGCTCGTCATCCACGGAGTGCCGTTGCGCGCCACGCGCCCGAGCGTACTCTCCTGCACCGCGAACGAGGCGCCGGCCAGCGCGTCGCCGTGGCCGTACGTCGTCGTGACCGCAATGCGCTCGTCGGTTACGAGGCCGATCGCGCCGCCGTCCGCGCGCAGCACGTCCACGCTCGCCTCCAGGAAACGCTGCAGCACCTTTCCCGGATTGAGCTCGAGGGCGATCTGCTGCCCCAGCGTCCACATCCGTTGCAACACTCGATGCGCCTCTGCCAGCTCCTCCGTGCGGAGCACCACGCGCTGTTCGAGTATCGCCGACAGCTCGCGCTCGGCCACCGCGACGTGCTCGAGCACCTCGGTGGTGCGCTGCTGCGTGAAGAGCGCATGACCGGCGCGAAGCGCGAGCAGGGCGCCGAACGCGAGCAGCCCGAAGCCGAGCAGCGGGCTCGGAGCGCCGCCGAAGGCAACGGACGCGCCGCTCCACGATGCGATGAGAATCGCGGCGACGATCGAGAAGGTGCGCACTTTCGCCGACTCGGTCGCGAACATGGGCGACTCGCGCGACTCGCCGAGGGGCTGTTGCGGACGCGGCTGGATGCCGTAGACGAGGAACATCTCGGCGAGCGTCCAGAATCCGAACACCGAGCGGGGCACGGGCATCCCATCGAGCAGCACGAAGCGAGCGTAGAGAAAGTTCGCGAGCGCGAGGGTGACGACGCCGAGCGAAAGTCCCGCGGCGAGGCGGGCGCCGAGCGCCTCGCCGCGCCAGATGAGCAGGAGCGTGATGAGGACCATGTTCGCGGCCGCGAGGATGTTCCACGCGAGCGCGAAGAAGCGGAGCAGCGGCGGGGCGCCTGCGTTGTCGGCGAGCCCGACATCCGCCTGCAGGACGAGCAGCGACACGGCGACGCTGAGCAGCAGCGCGTCGATCAGAACCTCGAAGCGCATCCAGTTGCGATGGCGATAGCGCGCGAGCACGGTCGTGAGGCCGATCGTGATCGTGAGCTGCATGATCGCACCGGTAGTCGCCTCGAGCAGCGGCCGTACCGGCGGCGAGCCGTTCTGCAGCACGAACACCATCCACGAGAGGCGGCCGAGAAAAGCGAAGGCGGCGGCGATCGCGATTGCGAGGCAGATCGTGCGGCGCGTGCCGGTGGCGGTGCTCGCCACCGAGGCGGCGACGGCGACGATGCCGGTGATCTGGATGACGAGGAGGATGTCGGCGATCAGCGCCGCCCGCGGCGTGAACGGGTGCGAGAAAAGCAGAAACAGGATCGTGGCGCCGCACAGCGCCTGCGTTGGACCCGCAAGGGAGGTGGGGAGCCAGCGCGGGCGGGGGCGCGTCATCAGGCTATAGACGCGCGAGGCCGCGGGGAGTTGCGAGTCGCCACGGTCAGAACCCCGCCCGCGCGCCGAGGTAGATGCTGCGACCGATGCCGGGGATGATGCCGGGACCCGGATACTCCGTTGTTCGAAGCGTGAAATAGTATTGGTTGGCGACGTTGTTCACGCCGAAGTCGAAGCCGACGGTGCGATCGAGCTGCCACCTGGCAGACAGGTCGATCACGTGGTACGCGGGCACGATCCCGACGTCGGCTTCGACGCTCGCCACGGTGTTGTTCGCATTGGTGAATTGCCTCGAGACGTAGCTCCACTGGCCCCCCACCGACCCCCGCCCGCGCCCGTAGCTCACTCCGGCGCGATTCACTACACTCGGTGCGAACTCGACGGTGTTCCCCGCGAATTCACCGTCGGTGTAGCGCGCGTGCGTGTAGCCGAGCGCGTCCCACACATCCAGCGTGCCGAGAGATGACGCGGCGTGAAGGAGCGAGGTGAGCGACACGCTGAGATACGACTCGACGCCGCGATGCTTGCTCGTTGCGACGTTCGTGCGCTCGGTGAAGGGCGTGCCGGAGGAATCGACGCCGGAGATCAGCCCGATGCGATCGTGGTATACGAGGTCGAAGACGCCGACGTCGAAGCGCAGAAGGTCGCCGAGCGAGCCGCGCCATCCCAGATCGAGGTTGTAGCCCTTCGGGTCCTTCAGCTTCGGATCGATGCGCGTGAGGCTCGCGAACGGCGTGAGAAACGAGTACTCGATGGGGCGATACGCCTGCGGAAGGTCGACCTCTGCATTTGTGCGTATTCCGGAGGGCGGTTTTTGATCCCGAGTAAATCACTCGGGATTCGATTTACAACTCCACTTCCCTTATGTCAACACACAATTCCAACGAAGTCGAAGGGGTGACGCGTCAGCCCGCGAGCGGCGTCCGCGTCTTGAACCAGATGTAGAGCGGCGTGCCGAGGAGGAGCACGAGGAACCCCCAGAACACCACCTGGGCACCCACCCCCCACGTCGTCCAGACGAGGAAAAAGAAGCACACGAGGGCCAGCAGCGACGTCTTTCGCTGCTCGCGCATGCTGAATCGCTCGCGGTCCCGGCGCGCCAGCATGAGCGCCGCCGCCGAGTTGTAGATGTAGGGGAAGAGCGTTCCGAGATTGGCCAGCAGCACCGTGAAGTTGAACACCTCGAGCAGCGTGCTCCCCGGAATGAAGTACAAGGTCAGCATCAGGCTCGTGATCACGCAGCCGCCGATCAACGCCACGTACGGCGTTCCGAACCGGGGATGAATGCGAGCGAAGGCCGAGAAGAACAACCCGTCCTGCGCCGCGCTGAATGGAATGCGCCCGGCCATCAGGATCCAGCCGTTGAGCACACCGATCGACGCCCCGATCGCGGCAATGCTCACCGCCACAGCCGGCCACTCGCCGAGCGTTTCGCGAACCGCGAGCTCGAGCGGGCGCGCCGACGATGCGATGACGTCATTCGGCAGAGCACCGATGACCGCCACCGCGGACAGGAGAAAGATTACCGTCGCCAACCCGTAGCCGAGCAGCGTCCCCAGTCGAATCGTACGCTGCGGCGTTTGCATCTCCTCGGCCGGCACCGTCGCCGATTCGATGCCGGCGTACGCCCAGACCATCAGCGCGGAGCCAGCGGCGACGGGGGTCCACGTTCCCTTGGGATGGAAAGGGTGGAAGTTGGCGGGATTGAGCTTGAAGAGCGCGAGCGACAGCAGCACGAGCGGCACGATGTTGATGAGCAGAATCGATTTCTGCACGCGCGCGCTCTGCTTGACCCCGAGGATGTTGACGCCGCAGAGAATCCAGACGACGCCTTGGGCGAGGATGAACTGTCCGAGGTGGCTCCCGGCGAGCTTCGGCGAGAAGGTGACCGCGTAGCCGATCGCGCCGGTGACGATGGCGGCGTTTCCGACGACGGCGCTGAGCCAGTACATCCAGACCGTTTGAAAGCCCGCGTAGTCGCCGAAGGCCTCGCGGGCGAAGACGTACGGCCCGCCGGTGCGGGGGTAGCGCGGGCCAAGCTCCGAGTAGAGGAGCGCGAGTAGGAAAAAACCAGCCGCGGTGATGACCCACGAGACGAGCCCGATCGGTCCGGCGACGGCGGCGACCGATGCGGGAAGCGTGTAGAGCGACGTGCCGAGCATGTTGCCGGCGACGAGGGCGACCGTGCCGAACAGAGTCAGGTCGCGCAGCAGGGCGCGTTTGGGCGGAGCGGCTGCTGTCATCGTAGTCCGGCTGTGGGGGAGCTAGCGTATGATCTATAAGACGCGACTCCAGCGGAACTTCCAATCCTGCAGATCGAAGGAGAAATAGAGGAAGAGTGGGCGGCCGCGCACGTTGGCGAGCGGCGCGAAGCCGTAGTAGCGCCCATCGAGCGAGTGGTAACGGTTGTCGCCGAGGCCGAGGAGATGTTGGGGGGGCACGAGGAGCGGACCCCAGTCGTCGTGCGACGGTGTCGCCGGCGGCTCGCCGAAGCGCGACCCCTTCACCTCGAAGGCGTGCTGCCAGCCAAAGTACGGCGACACTTCATCCTGCGCGAGCGGGTCTGTGATCGCGCCGAATCCCTGTCGCTGGGCGAGCCCGTTGATGTGGAGGAGCCCCTTGCGCATGTACACCGTATCGCCGGCGACGGCGACGACGCGTTTCACGACGACGGGCGTCGAGTCGTCGCCCGGGATGTACGGGCAGTCCGCGAGATTCGGAATGCACCGCTGCGGCGGCGACTCGTAGACCACCACGCTGCCGCGCTTCGGCGTGGTGAAGCCCGGCATCTTGAGATTGGTGAAGGGGATGTGCGCCCCATACGAGAGCTCATCGACGAAGAGGAAATCGCCAATGAGGAGCGTCGGCTCCATGCTCTCCGACGGGATGTGGAAAGCCGCGATGAGGAAGACGCGAATGACGAGGAAGATCGCGACGGCGTAGAGGAGCGAGATGATCCCCTCGCGCGTAATGAACGGTTCCTTCCTGCCGCCGCCGCTCGACTTTCGCGCGGCCGCGACGACGGATTTTTTTGCGGGCGCACTGCTACTGCGTTTCTTGGCGGCCACTGCACTCGTGAGCTGGAGGGAACAGGCGCTGCAGGAGGATCGATAATCCGCGCGCGCTCAGCGTGGCACAAGGCCATGCGAGCGGATGCAGCGAGGGGGCGCCCCGGATCGGGAACGCCCCCTCTACCTACACTCGTGAATCGCGAGTGTTACTTGATGTGCTTGTTGACGAGCTTCGTCATCTCGAACATCGAGACCTGCTTCTTGCCGCCGAACACCTTGAGGAGCTTCTCGTCCGCATTGATGTTGCGACGCACCTTCTTGTCCTGCAGGTCGTTCCGCTTGATGTACTGCCAGAGCTTCTTGGTGATCTCCGTGCGCGGAAGCGGACCGCCGCCGACGACCGCCGAGAGTGCCTCGTCCGGCTGCATCGGCTTCATGAACGCCGCATTCGGCGTGCGCTTCTTCTTCGGCGCCGCCTTCTTCGCAGCCTTCTTCACCGTCTTCTTCTTGGTCGCCTTCTTCGCGCCCGACTTCTTTGCGGCTTTCTTTTTCGTTGCCATCGAGATTTCTCCGGAGTGGTGAAAGGATCTCGTTCATCCTCTGAGAACGGGTCCATCGAAGGCGGAAGGTATAGGGAGCCGCGAAGGATGCAATAGGGAGCGACCACTCTGACGCCCGTCACGGAGAGGGGGTTTGCCTCGTACGGACGTCCGATCGCCCGCCCTCGTGCTCCTTGCATCCGGTGAAGCATCCCCGTGATGAGCTTCAAACCGAACTCGATGTTGGCGATCGAGAGCCGTTCATCGATGCCCTGCACCTCTCGCTCCGCTTCCGTGTTCTCGGTGATGCAGGGATCGAGACCGTACGCCCGGATCCCGGCGTTGCTGTACGTCGGACGATCCGTTGCAGCCGCCGCGAGCGGTGTCGTGACCGGCACACCCGGCAGCATTTCGTGGATCAGCGCCTCAATCGCCCGCACTGGCGCCGTAGTGATGTTCGCACTGTGACTCGGCATGACGCCCGGCATTTCCTCGATGTGCACACCGCTGTCGCCGATCACGCGCGCACGCGCGCTCGACATGCGTCGTGTTTGCATCGGGCATCACCGGATGTGCAGCTCGGCGGACGCAACCGGCGCAATGATGTTCGTCCGGTTCGATCCGGTGAGCACGGTCGGCGCAATTACGTTTCGCGGAATCGCACTTCGATACGATCGCCGAGGATGTAGGCGCGCCCCCGCGGCGTCGCGAGCGCCGACTTGGCATTCTCGCGCCAGGCGCGCGGCTCCCTCGTCTCCAGAGTTGTCTGCGCCTTGAAAAAACGCTCGACCGCGGTGGAGAAGATGGATGGACGTTTGCCACGCCGCGGCGCGCGCCACCGCGCGCGACGTCGACCGGGAAGCACCGGCCGCGAGGGCCAGCTGTACGATCACAAACGCGATTTCCCGGGACGGATTCGACGACTACTAACGACGCGATTCGAGGAAACGGGGTCGCAACACATCGCTCGGCCTCCTGCCCGGCGAACACTGCCGGAACGGGAACGCCCCCGAGGCGTACTAGAGTTCGGTCCGTTGCCGGCAAGGGACGGCAGTCGCGTGGCGAGTGACGCCGTCGTCGTAGCCGGGGTTTCTCTCGATTGACGGCTTACGAGCAACGAAATTCCACAGCAGTGTCTAGAAAGCTTTGCGACCTGTGTCACATCGGTCCCGCATCAAGAATATTTCATTTCCCGTCGTGAGTAGTTGAGGGCAATCCGGATTTTCGGGCTCGCCCTGTGCAATAGGCCTTTCTCATTCGATCTCGCGTGCGTTGTTGCCCGCGACAAGCGATCCCTCCGCCGTCGAGCCAATGCTTCCTCGTGTCGTCCTCGTTGCATACGGAATTGCGCTGCTGCTGTTGTCGCTCGTCAGCCTGAATCGCTATGTGCTCGTCACGTTCTATCGACGCAGCCGCGCGCGGTGGCTGGACCATCCCCTTCCCCTCGCCGAGGCGGAGCTTCCGCATGTCGTGCTGCAGCTCCCGATCTACAATGAGCGCTACGTGCTGGCGCGCCTCCTCCGCTCGGCGACCGAGCTCGACTATCCGCGCCAGCGCCTCTCGATTCAGCTGCTCGACGATTCGACGGACGATACCGTAGAGCTCGCGCGAAGCCTCGTGGGCCGCTACCGTGCGCAGGGGATCGACATCGTGCACATCCATCGCGCGGATCGGGAGGGCTTCAAGAGCGGCGCGCTCGAGAACGGTCTCTCGAAGACGAACGCCGAATATGTCGCGCTCTTCGATGCCGACTTCGTCATTCCCCCCGATTTCATTCGCGCGATGCTCCCGCACATGCGCGATCCGAAGGTGGGCATCGCCCAGGCGCGGTGGGGCTATCTCAACGAGGAGTACTCCACCCTCACGCGCGCGACGGTAATGGGGCTCGACGCCCAGTTCGCCATCGAGCAGACGGGACGCTACTACGGGGGGCTGCTCCTCGGCTTCAACGGCACCGGCACTATGCTCCGCACGAGGTGCATCGAGGAGGCCGGCGGCTGGCAGCACGACACGATCACCGAAGACCTCGACCTGAGCTACCGCGCGCAGCTCGCGGGGTGGGAGATCGCCTACGTGCCGAACGTCGTGTGCCCGAGCGAGCTCCCGGCGGACATTCACGGCTTGAAGGCGCAGCAGTTCCGCTGGACGAAGGGAACGCAGGAGACCGCGAAAAAGGTGCTGCCGAGTCTCATGCGCTCGGATCTCTCTCCGTGGCTCAAGCTGCAGGGGGCGCTGCATCTGCTCTCGAACAGCACCTACCCGGTACTGCTCCTCATCGGCATCATCAATCCGCTCGTCGTCGTGATCGCGCACCAGAGCAACGTGCGAATCGCGTGGCCGATCTCCGCGTATTTCATCTTCTCGCTCTTCGGCACGTATTCCTATCACGCCGAGGCGGAGCGGGCGCTACACAAGGACTGGCTCAGGCGGATGATGTATTTCCCCGCCTTTCTCGCACAGTCGATCGGCCTGAGCGTCAACAATGCGAAGGCTGCGACGGAAGCATGGCTCGGCATCAAGTCGGGATTCATCCGCACACCAAAGTACGACCTCACGAAGCGTGGCCAGCGCTGGCATCAGCTCCAGTATCGCAGCCGCTTCAGCGCGACCGTCTACGTCGAGCTCGCGATGGCGATCTATACCACGGCCGGTCTTGGCTACGCGATCTCTACGCAGGAGTACGGCGCGACGCCATTCCTGATTCTGTTCGCGGCCGGGTATTGGCTGGTTGCGGCGTACTCGATCCGGCACGCGCTCGTACGGGTGACGTGGAAGGTGCACACGAACGTTCCATACGTGACCCACGCAGAAGAGCTGTCGGAAGCGATGTCGCCGGAGCCGATCGCGGCGCGGGCGATGTCCGCCATGTCGAAGCGGTGAGACGCGCGCGCATCGCCGGGGCGATCGCGCTTCTGGCGCTCGTCGCGGCATGCACCGGCGGTGACGACCCGCTTGTGGCGAAGTCGGTGACGATCATGCCCGATCTCACCGGCTACAGCACCGTGCCGCTGACGGCGGCCACCTCGGCCACGGAGAAGAACTCGGCGGGGACGTTCAACTATCTCCTCGTGGATGGCGCTATCAATTGGTACGTCTTTGCGCAGCACCTGAAGCCGGGACACGCCTACCGCGTGCTGCTGACCGCGGCAGACGGAAAAGAGTACGCGATCGCGAGCCGGCGCACCGCGGCTGACGGGACCCTTGGCGCGCACGGCGTGGAAACGGCGCTCATGAATCGGCAGTGCGTGGGCGCCGAGGATCCCTCGCGTCGCACCCTCGAGTCCGCGAAATCGCTGCGCATCGCGGTGAAGAGCGACGGCTCGGCGACTGGCGCGAGTGGTAACGACATGCTCGGCTCGCGGAGCGCGCTCCCGTGCGGAGGGAATGGCGACGGCGTCTTCGACTACGTGCTCGAGTCGGCGGACTCGGTGCCGCTAGCGCGATAGTAGGTTGTAGCGCATTAGCCGCGGCTCGGATACTTCGATATGCCCTTACCACCAGTGGTAGCTTCGGACCGAATGCCGAATGCATGGCGTGCGTGGGCATGGCTGGGAGCGTTCGCTTTCGCCGGCATTGCGCTCGCCCTGCTGTACCGCGATAGCTACCAGCAGGACGGCGGCACGCATTTTCTGTTCGCGCGCGATGCCGGCTGGAATCACGTGCTGCTCGTGGACGTGTGGGGACGTCCCCTCTTCACGGCGCTGTACGCACTCCCAGCGTTGATCGGCTACATGCCGGCCAAGTTGTTCACTGTCGTGATCTGCGTCGCCACGGCGTGGCAGTGCTGGCGCTGGGCAGAGGATGAAGGAATGCCGCGCGCGGAGCTCGCGATTCCATTCCTCGCGCTGCAACCATCGCTCCTGCTCATTGCCTCCGAGACGATGACGGAGCCGCTGTTCGCGCTCGTGCTCGTGATCGCGCTCAGGGTCCGCCACGCGGGACGTGTGCAGGCGTCGATGGCGATCGCCTCACTCCTGCCGTTGGCGCGGCCGGAGGGGTTCTTCGTGTGCGTCCTCTGGGGTCTCTGGACGCTGGCGGACAAGCGTCTCGACGATGTCTGGTGGCGACGCGCACGCGCGATGCCGCTACTCGCGGCGGCTGTCGTCGCCTGGTGGATTGCGGCGCTCGTGATCACGCACGATCCGATGTTCATTCCGCACAACTGGCCGCACCAATGGGCCCCTACCGGCGCACTGTACGGCACCGCGCCATGGCTCGAATATTGGGATAACCGCTACGAAGTCGTCGCGAGACGGCTCGCGCCCTTCTTCGCCGTTGGCTTCCTGGCACTGCTTCTTGGCCGCAGGATCGGTGCGGCGACCTCGCTCGTGCTAATGCTTTTCGTGCTGCACAGCGTATTGCGTCACTTCGGATTGTTCGGCTCGGCTGGATACCCTCGATACTTCGTGTGTGTGGCGCCGGCGATCGCGCTCATCACGCTGGCTGGGTGGAACCTGGTCGT
Source organism: Gemmatimonadales bacterium (assembly GCA_038239265.1). GTDB lineage: Bacteria > Gemmatimonadota > Gemmatimonadetes > Gemmatimonadales > Gemmatimonadaceae > FEN-1250. The sequence goes on from JBBSEY010000066.1 coordinate 12,498, forward strand.
CGACGCGTTTTGGAGTGCGCTTGGGCGTATCCCCGTGCGCGCTCGCGCGCCCGCGCGCGTGGCGGCGTACTCGCTCACCGTCGTGCTCTTCCTGGTCGTTGCACGAAGCGACCTCTACTTCGTGGATGATCACGACACCGCGCGCGACGCGCAAGCGATCGCCAACGCTCAATCGTGGCTGAACGCGAACCGCGTTCAGGTGCGGCTGCTGATCTGGAGCCAGGCATACATGTGCATCATCCAGCGCTGCGACACCCGGCATCGTCTCTTCTTCACGGGAGACCGCGCGCGCGATCTCGAAATGCTTCGAGAGACAGCGCCTGGCACGCTCGTGTTCTGGGACGCGGAAACAGGACCCGCTTGGTACGGGCTCAGGGGAGCGGATTTCGAACGAGCGGGCTTTACGAAGTTGTTCGATCGAAAATACGTGCTCGGCCCACGCTTCAACCGGCGGCTCTGGTATCCAAAGCCATGGACGAGATCACAGGAAATGATGTTGTATTACAGGTTCCCGGTGTCGCCACAGGCGGCGGCGATCCGCCAGCGCTCAGCGCTGAGCCGGCCCTTTCTCCAGAACGAGCGGCTCCATCGTGCTGGTTGGCACATCGAAGAGGTATGCCTTCCTGTCCGGCGCGGCATGGAGCAGGCGCGCGTCGTCCGTCCCGCGGTCGTTGACGATCCACGTTCTGGCAGTGGACATCGGCGGATAGTTCTGAATCAGATTCTGCTGACATCCCGCGCCGGGAGCGTAGCGGACGAATACGATCGTGCGGCCACCCGGCAGGGTGTCCACGGCGTTTCGGAATTGCCTGTGTGGCAAGTCTCCGATGGACTTGAAGTGATGAACCATCTCCGCACCTCTCAACGTCGGAAGGAACATCAACAGCGCGAGGCCCCCCATACACCACTCTGCGACGCGCCGTCCGCCGGCAGCGGGCGCCTCCGTCTTCGGCACGCGCGCCCATCTCCGCGCGACGGCGGAGACGACGACCCAGATCCCCGCAGCCGCGAGGAGTGCGCACATCGGCTGTGTCTCGAGATAGTAGACCGTCCAATCCGCGTTGTGTACGTAGGTCAGATAGGCGAGCACCAGTGTTATGGATGTCGCGATCATGAACCCGAGCTCCGCGGGGCTCGCGACAATTCCGAGCGCCGCAAACAGGATCAGTCCGCGCCGCCGATCGGCGAAGAACGCCCGCAGCGCCTCGCTCGTGCGCGCGTACAGATTCGAGGACATCGCACCCGGAACGTGCCATTTGTGCGCAGCTCCGTAATCCTTCTCGAAGCACGCGATCTCGGGTGATGCCTCGCGAAGCAACGGGCGCGCGCGCAAACCGAACCCGGGTACGTCGTATGGCATGTACTGGTTCGTGTACAGCATCAGTGGCGTGACGCGCCAATTGCCCGTCGTGCGGGCGCTCCACGCGGGAATGACAGCGAGAAAGGCGATTCCCAACCCGATCGCGGCGGCGAGCTGCGTCCACGCCCCAATTTTCCATATGATAAGCTCGACCTCTATCGATACTGGAATCGCTTTCGCGACCGCAGTGAGCGGTCGCGTAATGGCCATCCAGCCCACGCAGCCCGCAACGAGCAGAAGATGACCCGTTCGCTGGCCATCTCTCCAGCGAAGGAGTGCATACCATCCAGTGAGCCAGAGCGTCTGCGTCAACATCTCGGAGAAGTACGACGGCCGAAAGGTC
>JBBSEY010000067.1:0-13826 GCA_038239265.1 Gemmatimonadales bacterium
ATCTCGAGAGCAGTGTCTACTGGTCGAGTGGCCCTCTCGCGCTCAACGGGTTGCTCGGGACGCGAGTCAGCACCTCGTACGGCCAGCGCGCGACGTGGGGACGCGCACAGGCCAGCTGGGCGCTCGGCGAACAGTTCGCGCTCGTCGCCGCCGGGGGCACGCGCGCGCGGGAGCCTGCGGTGGGCCGGGTCGGGGGGAATTTCTTCTCGTTCGGCGTGAGGCTCGCGAGCGGCACGTGGATCGCGCACGCGCTCCATCCCGGCGCGCGATCCAGCGCCAGCGCCTTCGGTGTGCGCGCCAACGGCTCGACGCGCATCATCTACGCGCGCGCGCCGGCCGCGTGTATGGTGGAGCTGATGGCGGACTTCACCGATTGGCAGCCGATGACGATGCGGCACGCCGCCAACGATGAATGGGAGCTGGCGCTTCGCATCGCGCCGGGGGCGCATCGCGTGAACATCCGCGTCGACGGCGGAGCATGGAGCGCTCCGCCCGGAGCCGGCCGCGTGCAGGATGAGTTCAACGGAATCGTTGGACTCGTGGTGGTTCCATAGCCGCGGTCCCTGCGCTCGAGGCCGAAAGTGACGCCGTGCCCGGTGCCGGGGTCTCGTCTGTCGTGGAGCTTTCAGACGGTGCGCTCGTGGAGATCGTTCTCAAGGGCGACTCGGAAGCGTACGCACGGCTCGTCGCTCGATACAGGGATCGGTACGCGCGATTTGCGCTGCACATGCTCGGCAATCGTGAGGATGCCGAGGAGGCGCTGCAGGATGCATTCGTGCGAGGATATCGGTCGCTCAATCGCTGCGGGGATCCGGCGCGCTTCGGCAGCTGGCTGCTCGCCATTCTCGCGAATCGATGCCGCACGGCGGGAGGAAAGAATTCGCGACGCGAACGGCGTTTCGTGTCGGCGGAGGATCGGCACTACGCGATCGCGCTCGATCATCCCGCAGATGCGAGTGCTCTGCGCGAGGAGATCGGACTGGCGCTGTCGCGGCTCGATGCGGATCAGCGCGAGGCGTTTCTGTTGAAGCACGTGGAGGAGATGGAGTACGAGCAGATGGCGGTGGTCACCGGAGCGGGCGTCTCGGCGCTCAAGATGCGAGTGAAGCGTGCCTGCGAGCGACTGCGGCGGATGTTGACGGAGGGAGAGGATGCGCCAGCACGATGAATCCGACGCGACACCGGCCGACGAAGCGGTGCTGAGCCGCGCGGTGGAGGAGCTGCGCCGGCCGCTCCGCATCGATGCGGCACTCTTCGACGCGCGCGTGATGGACGAGGTGCATCGCGGCGCGGGCGGGGTGGGCGATCGCATCGCGCGCCTCACGCGCCCGCGCACCATTCGCGTGCGTCCGCTCGTGGCGCTCGCCGCTGCGGCGCTGTTCGCCGTGGCCGTCGCCGGATCGACGCTCTACCTCCGTTCGCCGCGCGTGCGTGTGGCGGCGACTGACGTCGCGCGCGCGAGCGGCGGATCGTCGCTCGTGCAATTCGGATTCGTCGCGCCGCACGCCTCGAGCGTTGCGCTCGTAGGCGACTTCAACGACTGGGATCCGAAGGCGACCCCGCTGCGCGCGGCATCAACCGGTGGCGTGTGGTCCGTCGAGGTGCCGATCCAGCCGGGGCGCCATCTCTACGCGTTCGTGGTCGACGGCACGGTGTGGCGGCCGGATCCTGCGGCGCCGCAGGCCACCGGCGAGGACTTCGGCGAGCCGAACTCCGCGCTCACGGTGATCGCCAATCGGGGAACGCAATGAGGAATCCCGCGCGTGCGCTCTTCGTGCTCGTGCTCGCACTGATGTGCGCGCCTTTCGCGCTCTCGGCGCAGGACGCGCGCCTGGACGCGCGACTCGATGCGCACACGCGCGACGCCGTCGTCGCGCTGATCGACAGCGCGCGCGCGGATGGAATTCCGAGCGAGCCGCTGGTACAGAAAGCGCTCGAGGGCGCGAGCAAGCGCGCCGAGGGCGCGCGCATCCTCGTCGCCGTGCGGATGCTGGATCGCGAGCTCGGCGATGCGCGCGCTGCGCTTGGTGCGGCGTCGAGTGACGCCGAGATCATCGCGGGGGCGAGCGCGCTCCACGCGGGAATCGCGCCCGCGGCGCTCGCGCAGATGCGCGCATCGCGCAGGAGCGGGTCGCTCACCGTCGCGCTCGCGGTGCTCTCGGATCTCATTGCGCGCGGCGTGCCCGGTGACACGGCGACGACCGTGATCTCGGCGCTGACGGTGGCGGGGGCACAGGACGCGGAGCTCCTCCGTTTTCAGCAGGGGGTCGAGCGCGACATCGCGCAGGGCTCGACTCCCTCTGCGGCGCTCGGCGTGCGCGCGAGTGGCGCCTTCCCCACGTCCACGCCCCGGCGCACGCCGTAGCGTCGCGCGCCCCCACGCGCGCGCGAACTATCTAAGCAGCCGGAAGGCGGATCGCTCACTGCCGCCGTATTTGTAGGCCATGCTGATCCAGAGCATCGCCATCGCCTCGAGCCAGCGCGACTGCGAGAGCGGGCCTGAATCGATCATGTCGAAGCCGAGTTGATTGCCGAGCTCCGCGACGGTGAGCTTTGCGCCGGGGTCGTCGCCACAGTAGAGCATGGACGCCTTCTCGCTTCCGAACGACGGGTTTGCGAAGTTCCCGGCGCCGAGGGTGTTGAAGCACTTCACGACCTTGGCATTCGGAACGAGCTTCGCGACTTCCTCTCCGGCCGATGTGGTCGTGCCGAGGGCGAGGCCGGAGAGGTCGGGGAGCAGTGGGTTGGTGCAGTCGATGACCGTTTTGCCGGTGAGCGGCCCCGTCGCCAGCAGTGCGTCGGCGACCGCGGACCAGGGAACGGCGAGTATGATGACGTCTGCGAAGGAGGCGACGTCGCCGATGGTGCCGGTGCGATCATGGTTGAGTCCGCCGCCTGCCTGGGTGCTCGGGTCGCGAACGCCGAAGCGCACGTCGTGCCCCTGCGACTCCCACAGCCGCCCGAGGGTTCCGCCCACGTTTCCCGTGCCGATCATTCCGAGTCGCATGCGCTTTTCCCTCAGGATGTAGATGTGCCATTTGAAACGAACGTGATAGCGACTCGCGCGAAACCGGTCGCGATCGAGACGTGAGCGACCGAGGCGAGAGAAAAAATATATCGTGGCCCTGCGAGGTGGGCAAAAAGCAAGAACGGCGGGGAACTTCCCTCGCCGCTCTGCTCCATGGTGGCTTTTGCGCCGGATTACGACGCACCGCACCCGCGTCAGATGCCGATGTCGACCCGTGCTTCGAAGGTTCGTGGACGACCGACCGAAGCGCCGCTGAAGAAGGCGCCCTTGAGCAGATACCGCTTGTCGAAGATGTTGTCGACGAAGAGCTGCGGCCGGACGATGGTGTTGCCGATGAGGAGGCTGTAGCCCAACGCGCCGTTGGTGATGAAGTTCGGATCGACGTGGATGGACTTGTTGAAGTCGAACAACCCTGTTCCGATCGGCGAGGTAATGTCCGCACCGTTGGTGAGCCCCGAACCGTAGATGCCCGTCGCGCTGGCGAAGAAGCGGCTCTTCGAATAGACCACGGAGGCGACCGACGAGACTCGCTGATCGTGGTCGAGATCGAAGTATTTGCCGGGAACATCCGCAATATTGATTGGAAAGAAACCGCCCGTCACCGGTCCGCGACCATACGCGTGGTTGAGGGCGAGATTCAGGTAACCCGAGATCGGGCCGCCCGGTCGTACCTCGAGCACGGTCTCCACTCCCCGCACGCTGACCTTTCCGAGATTGACTGAAGTCACGATTGCGGTTCCCGCAATCGTATTGTCGTCAATGCCCGGGCTGGAGTTCTTGATATATCCCGACAGCTTCCAGACGATTCCCGCCGGAAAGCGGTGAATGTAGCCAACCTCGTAGAAATCATCGCGCTCCGGCAGCGTCGGCGATGACGACGTGGTATCCCCGCCTTCGGATACGGTGGTGATGGCGCGCAGGTCTTCGATATTCGTCGGTATGAACTGACGGCCGTAGTAGAGGTAGAACGTGTTGGCGAGGTCGGGGAAAAAGCTGAGCTTCACGCGTGGGCTCACCTGGTGCTGATTTCCAGCAAAGGGTGCCACATGCGTGTCGTAGCGCAGACCTGTGCGCAATTCGAGCCATTCGACCGGCGCATACGAATCCTGCACGTATACGCCAACGTCGTGTCCCTTCAAATTGGAATTCGAGCCGGGCCCGCTGTTGCCCGACGCATCGGTCGAATTGAAGTCTTCTCGACCGGTCGTCACCGAGGCCTGCACACCCGTCTTGAATTCCAGTGAGTGGCTCGTGCGCCAGCGGAAATCGACCTTCGTGCCGTACGTGTCGAAGTTGCGCTGCTCCGCGATGTTGTACGGCGTCGTCGTATCGGGAAAGAAGAAGAAGCCGGGCGCGTCGTTCACATTCGGCGCGTACTCAAGGCTGCCGTGCCTGTAGTAGAAGCTGGTGAACAATTCTCCGCTCGAGGCGCTCGCCGAGTCGAGCTCGCCGAAGCGATGGCGCCACCCGAAGTTGGCGAAACTATTGATATCCGTCTGCCGATCGTCGACGAAGCCAGCCGTCGAATCGTAGGGGACGAGAAAGTGGGTGCGCGACCAGTTGCCCTCGAGATTGAACACATCACGATCCGACGGCGTGAACTGGATCTTGCCGAAGCTGAAATAGTCCTGGCCGCTGTTGTGAAAGTTGAGCGGCTTCAGTGTGACCGTATCAAAGACCACGGGTTCGCGTCGCATCCCCGTTTCCTGACGTGAGCCGGACAGGAAGAATCCCCACTTTCCAACGTTGTCGCTGACGTTGAGCCCCTGGCCGTTCGTGTTGAATGAGCCCGCGTAACCATCCAGGTTCATGTGGAAGCCACCCGTCGGGATGCGCGTACGCACGTCTACGATTGCCGCGTTCTTGTTTCCGAATTCCGCATCCCAGCCACCCGTCTGAAACTCGATGCGATCGACCACACTGGGGTCGAAGAGCTCGTTCAGGCTTCCGGAAATCCCCGAGGGCACGGGCACGCCATCTACATAGTACTGATATTCGGCGTGCTGTCCCCGAATGTGTACCTCGCCGGTGGGGGCGCGCACGGCACCGGCGATGCTCTGCTGCAGAATCTGCGAGGTCGTCGCCGACGGCGCGCCGTGGTAGTCGTTCTGCTTGTACACCTGGTTGCCGCTGCGCGTATCAACGGCGATCGGCGCCTGTGCGGAGACGGTGAGCTCCTGCAGCTGCGTTGCAGCGGGTACGAGCTGGTACGTCAGGTTGACGCGCCCGCCTTCTGCAACGGTGACGACCTGGCTATCGGGTCGAAAGCCGATGAGCCGCACCTCCACGACGTATCCACCTGCGGGCACGCCGTGCACGACGAAGCGGCCGAATTGATCGGCCTCGGCATTCGCGATGATCCGGTTCCCCTGCTTGACCCCAACCTCGGCGTTCGCGAGCGACGCTCCATTGGTGGAGTCGCGGATTACGCCCGCGATGTCCCCGCCGAACAACGCCGTGGCGTGCGCGACGCGCGCGGATAGTGGGCCGAGGGCGAGGCCGGCGGCGACAACGAGAAACGAGAGACGACCACCGAGCGAGCTGCCACGCATCCGAGTGCTCCGTAACGAGGAGTGTCGAAGATCATGTCGCCGTCGGATGCGTCACAGCACTTTTTCGCGAGCGGGCTTGGAAGCCCAATGAACGGTCCGATCACCCCGATCAACGGCCAAAGCCCGGGCGCTGGCTCAGCGAGCCGCTGCGGTCTGCATTTGAGGCAGCTCATTGGTGATAATCGACCGCTCGTAGAAAGCTGATCGCGCGCCACGAGCGAAATCATAGCTTTGACTAGCCCACGATCACTGTCGCGCGAGCACAAACTCCCCCGAGCGTCGATGACCGCATCAATGCTTCGCGTAATCATTGCGGACGATGAGCGACCGGCGCGTCGCTTTCTCGCCGATCTCCTTCGGCAGTGTCCGGATGTCGAGCTCGTGGGCGAAGCGTCGACGGGTACCGAAGCCGTCGAAGTCATCGAGCGACTGCATCCCGACCTTGCCTTTCTCGACCTCCAAATGCCCGAGGTCGACGGCCTCGGCGTGATCAAGCTCCTGCGAAAAAGTCGATTGCCCCTCGTCGCCTTCGTCACGGCATACGAGGAATTTGCAGTGCGTGCGTTCGAGCTTGCGGCGATCGATTATTTGCTGAAGCCGGTCGAGCCCATGCGCCTTCGCGGAACGCTCATGCGGGCACACGAGCGTCTCGAAGGCGCGGATTTTCGCGTGGATGAGGCCATGCGGCTCCAGCGCGTCGCCGACGTGCTCGATGCGTCGACCACGAAGGAGTTCCTGCGTCGCATCCCGGTTCGGAATCGCGATGAGATCGTTCTCGTGTCGGTCTCCACGATTTGCGCCGTCGTTGCCGATGGCGAGCTTCTGCATATCACGCTGCTCTCGGGCGAGCGGCATACGGTCACCTATCGCCTGAAGGATCTCGAGGCGCGTCTCGATCCGTCGCAATTCGTCCGCCTCTCGCGCGGCTCGCTCGCGAATGTCGACGCCATCAAGCGCGTGAGCTCGATGCCGGGGGGCACGTACACGGTTCGGTTGACGAATGGCCAGGAGATCGATGTCAGCCGAATTCGTGCGCGCGTGCTGCGCGATCAGCTGTTTCGGCTGTGAGGCCGTTGGTGCGACGGACTATCGCGCTCATTGCCCCGCCAGCGTTGGTATGACAATTCCTTACCCGCACATCTCTCCACTCATCTTCAGCCTGGGACCGATCGCAATTCGCTGGTATGGCGTCATGTATTTCCTTGGCTACGCGGTCGGGGTGTCTATCGCCAGATCGCGAATACGGCGACGACTCATCACGATGACGTACGAACAGCTGGACGCGCTGGTCGGATACCTGATCATCGGCATGCTCGTCGGCGCACGAATCGTCTACGCTCTGGTGTATGAGCCAGACCACTATCGATCCGATGCATCCGAATTCTTTCGCGTGTGGCATGGAGGGCTCTCGTTTCACGGTGCGGTGATCGGGATGACTCTCGCCTGCCTCGCCTTCGCACGGCGGCAACACATTCCCGTGCTCTCGGTCACCGATACGATGGCACTCGCGGGCACACCGGGGCTGGCATTCGGGCGCATTGGCAACTTCATCAACGGAGAGCTGTACGGACGCGTGAGCGACGTGCCGTGGGCGATGATCTTCCCCCGCGATCCACTGCGGGCGCCGCGCCAGCCATCGCAGCTCTACGAAGCCGCCGCGGAGGGAATGCTGCTCTCGCTCCTGCTTTGGCAGTTGGACAAGAAGGCGCGGGCACACGGCTGGTCACGCCCCGGTCTTCCGTCCGCTGCGTTTCTGCTTGGCTACGGGGTGCTGCGCTTCGGGATCGAGTTCACGCGCGAGCCCGACGCGCAACTCGGATTTGTGCTTGTCCCTCTCAGCGCCGGTCAACTCCTGTGCGGAGGTATGATCGTCTCCGGCCTCATCTGGCTAGGACTCATGTACAGGCCGCGCTCGCAGGAACCGGCGTCGACCCACTCGCACACACTCCGTCCGTGAAGGCGTACATTCTCCTCGGCGGTGCACTGTGCGCGCTCCTCTTTGCCGTGATTGGGATGGTGTTCGCGTGGCCGCGCGCGGAGGACGATATCGCAGCTCCGGTCATTGACAGACCGTTGCGCGGAGAATTCGGGCGGGGAGTGCTCGCGACGGCGAGCGCCGCCTCCCGCCAACGGTCGTCACTTCTGTCGATGTCGAGCGCTATCACAGGAACACCGGACCGGACGCTGGTGCTCCGGCGGCGGGCGATTCGTCTGATCGCACATAGACGTACTGTGAGGTCGAGAGGTGACGCACGCTGCGCGGCTGGCCCTGACGCCGCCGTAGTGCGATCGCGCTCGCGATGCACACGAACGCACATTTTACGCACACGAATGGTCGGTTGGCGAAGCCGAAAGCACCGCCTTTCCGAAGTGTCGTCACAAATATTTCCCCGGATCCGCACCTTAATGCCCCGTATCCGAGCTTAACTCGAGTCAGGCTCGACAGCGGTAGCCGCCATGACAAGCTTTATGGATGCCATTCCGCGTTGGCCCTGCCTGTCGCAAACGATCACACTGGTTCTGGATCGCGCTCGCGATGTTTGCGCTCGCGCAGTTCGACATCGTGGCCGTCGTGCCGTTCGCGGACGCGAACGAGGGAAGGAGCGCGCCGTCGCACGTCGAGGCGTACGGCACCAGGGTGCACTACGCGCACGACGAGGCGAATTGCGCGGTCTGCGTAGCGCGTCAGCTCATTGGCCGCACCGGGCTTTCAGTGCGCATGGCGATCCCCGCGGAGCATGCGGCCGAAGTCGTCGCGAGCGTCGAGCTCCCGTCGATCTCGCTCGATCGTTTCTCCGTCGCATCGCCTCGAGCCCCGCCCGCCCAGCGCGAGCTCTGATCGGCGGCCGCCCGCGCGCGGCACGCTCTCGTATCACGACGCACCGCCGCTGCCGCTAGTTCGCGCGCGCGTGCGCCATCCGGGCTGATCCCGATCCAGAGCTGATTCGTAGCCGACGCCTGCATTCACCGCGGCGCCGTATGCACACGCATCTATCGTGCATCGCGCGCGCCCGCCGCCAGACGAGCCTGGAGAGGGATGATCATTCGGACGTTCGCACGCCACTCGCTGCTGCTCATCGGCGCGTTGTCACCGCTCGCCGCGCAATCGCGCGGCGCGACGCGGCTGAGCGCGCAGATGCAGGACAGCACCAACGCGCCGCTTCGCATCGATCGCGAGGAGGCGATCGCCGAGGCGCTCGCGCACAATCCGACGCTCGCCGTGGCGCGCGAGCAGATCGCGCAGGCGCGGGCGCGCGTTACCCAGGGATACGCGCTTCCCGAGCCGTCGGTCTCCGCCAACTATCTCGGCGCGACCGGCGCCTTTCATCCGCACACGGGCAACGAGACGGACGTCGGCGTCGGGATCACGATCCCCTTCCCGAACAAGATCATCCTGCGCGGGCAGGCGGCGAAGGGAGACCTCGGCAACTTCGACGAGCTCTACATCCTCCAGCGCCACCTCATCGCCGCACAGACCGCGCAGGCGTACGACTCGCTGCTCGTGGCGCTCAGGCACCGCGAGGATCTGCTCATCTCGAAGACCCGGCCGAGGACTTCGTCAAAAAAACCGAAGCGCGCTACAACGCGGGGACGACCGCGAAGCTCGACATCGTGAAGGGGCAGGTCGACGTCGCGCAGGCGGAGAACGATCTGATCGCGAACGAGCGCGGGATCGCGAACGCTCGCGCGGGACTCAATCGCCTGCTCGGGCGGGTGCTTGGCGCGTCGATCGATCCTGCCGACACGCTCGGTGTTCCGGCGGTACCCGTGGACTTCGACAGGCTCGAGAGGCTTGCGATGCTCACGCGTCCGGAGCTTCGAGGGCTCCAGCGTCAGCGCGAGAGCGCCCGCGCGAACGAGCGGCTCGCGCAGCAATTCTTTCTCCCCGATGTCACCGTCGGACTCTCGCGCAACAACATCTACGGAGAAGATCCGACGTACACGACGTCGATCGGCATCGATCTCCCGATCTTCTTCTGGCAGCATCAAAAGGGAGAGGTGGCCGAGGCGAAGCATCGGGAGGCTGAGCTGCGAGAGTCGTATCGCGATGTGATTGCCCAGGTGGGACAGGACCTTCGCAACTCGTACGCGACCGCGTCGACCGCGCTCCGCCAGGTGCAGTTCCTGGCGGATCGGCTGGTGCCGAGTGCGGAGGAACAGTACCGCATCGCGTCGTCGAGCTATGGGCTTGGCGGCTCGTCTGCGCTCGAGGTGATCGATGCGCAGCGAACGCTGCTCGATGCACGGAACCAGTACACGACTGCGCTGGGCGCACTCAACGATGCCGTCGCCGATCTCGAGCGCGCGACCGGCGCTCCGCTCGACTCCACGCCTGATGAGAAATCGCATGAATAAGGACTCCATGATTCCGCGCGCTGCGAGCCGGCTGTCGATTCCGCTCGCGCTCTGCATTCTTGGCGCATGCGGCGGCAAGAGTGAGGCGAAGGCAGCGTCGGATCCTCCCTCAGCGAAGGGGCCGGCGCCGGGGATCGCGACGACGACGTTGACCCCCGATCAGCTCGAGCATCTGAAGATCGCGCCGGTGTCGACCGTCTCCTTCCGCCCCGAGGTGCAGACGACGGGGACGGTCGCCTTCGATGGCGACATGTCGACACAGGTGCTCGCGCCGATCTCGGGGCCCGTTCTGCGAATTCTCGTGCAGCCTGGCGCATGGGTGAAGAAGGGTGCTGCGCTCGCGACGGTATCGTCGCCCGACTTTGCGACGGCGGTCTCCGATTTCCGGAAGGCGCAGGCGACGGCGGTGCAGACGCGTCGCGTTGCGACACTGGACTCTGCGCTGTTCAAGAACGACGGGATTGCGCGCCGCGACATGGAGCAGGCGCAGACGGATGCGGTGAGCGCGGAGGCGGATCGTGACGCCGCGCTGCAGGCGCTGCAGGCGCTCGGCGTGGACTCGGCAACGCTGAACGGGCTGCGCGACAACAAGGCCGTGACGGCAGTGCAGGGTGTGATTCGCGCGCCCATCGAGGGGACCGTGGTGGAGAAGCTGATCAACCCCGGGCAGCTGCTCGCCGCGGGGACGACGCCGACGTTTACGGTGGCGGACCTGTCGACGGTGTGGGTGATGGCGAGCGTCTTCGAGAGCGATCTCGCATCGGTCACGCATGGCGACAAGGTGGATGTCGTGACGGGTGCGTCACCGCGTCCGCTGACCGGCACCGTGGACTATGTGGAGGCGCTGGTCGATCCGGCGACGAAGGCCACGCAGGTGCGAGTGGTCGTGCCGAACACGGGGCATCTGCTGAAGCGCGACATGTACGTCACCGCTACGATTCACTCGGCGAAGGAGAAGCACGGGATTCTGCTTCCCGTGAGCGCCGTGCTTCGCGATGAGAACAATCTTCCATTCGTATTCGTGCAGCTGCCGGCGGGCGGCTTCGAGCGGCGGCAGGTCACGCTCGGCTCGCGCGTGAACGACGCGTACGAGATCAGCGAAGGGCTCAAGGATGGCGAGCGTGTGATCCAGGTGGGCGGTCTCTTTCTCCAGTTCGCGCAGAGTCAATGAGCGAGCCCACACAGCAGGAAGTGCCGGTGCCGGATGAGCCGCAGCACTTCAAGCACTCCTTCGTCAACCGCATCGTTCGAGCAGCGATCGACCAGCGACTCATCGTCGCTTTTCTGGCGTTGCTGCTGATCGGGGTGGGCATCTGGTCGCTGCAGCGCCTGCCGGTGGATGCCTATCCGGATCTGTCGCCGCCAATGGTGGAGATCGTCACACAGTGGCCGGGCCACGCCGCTGAGGAGGTCGAGCGACTCATCACGGCGCCGGCGGAGCTCGTGATGAACGGGTTGCCGGGGCTCAAGGTGATGCGCTCGATCTCGCTGTATGGATTGTCCGACGTTCGGCTCACCTTCGATGACCGGACCGACAATTATTTCGCACGGCAGCAGGTGTTCGAACGGCTCCCGGATGTCGGGCTACCTGACGGGACCACGCCGTCGGTCGCGCCCCTCGCTTCACCTTCGGGGCTCGTCTATCGCTACGTGGTCGAAAGCAAGGATCGCTCGGCGATGGAGCTCAAGGTCATCCAGGATTGGGTGCTCGAGCGCCAGTTCAAGTCGGTGCCTGGCGTGGCGGACATGTCGTCTCTGGGCGGAGAGACGATGCAGTATCAGGTGGTGATCGACCCGATACGACTCGCGGGCGCGGGGCTCTCTGTGCCGGTGGTCGCGAGCGCGCTCGCGGCAAACAATGGCAACGCGGGTGGCGGCTTTTATTCGGAAGGCGGCCAGTTCTACTACGTGCGAGGGTTGGGCCGCGTCGAGACGCTTGAGGACATCGGCAACGTCGTCATCGCCGTGCACAACGGAACGCCGATTCTGGTCAAGGACATTGGCGACGTCGTGATCGGTGCGGCGCCGCGCCTCGGTCAATTCGGCATCGACTCGACGAACGATGCCGTGGAGGGGATCATCGTTCTGCGAAAGGGTGAGCAGGCGCAGACGGTCCTGAAGGGTGTCGAGGCGAAGACGCGGGAGCTGAACGACTCCATCCTCCCCAAGGATGTAAAGGTTCGGCCCTACTACGACAGAAGCGAGCTCGTGGCACTCACGACGCGCACGGTGAAAGACAATCTGCTGCGCGGCATCGTGATCGTCATCGTGATCCTGATCTTCTTCCTCTACGACATCCGCGCCGGGTTGATCGTCGCGGTGACCATCCCGCTGTCACTGCTGTTCGCCTTCATCTGTCTGGATCTGAAGCACATTCCGGCGAACCTGCTGTCCATCGGTGCCATCGACTTCGGGATCATCGTGGACTGCGCGGTCGTCATGGTGGAGAACATCTATCGGCAGCTCGCGCTGCGACACGGAGCGCAGTACAACCTCAGGGACGTCATCGTCAATGCGGCCGCGGAGGTCGACCGGCCGATTTTGTTCGCCGTCGCAGTCATCATTGCGGGGTTCCTTCCGATCTACGCGCTCGCCGGGCCGTCGGGGCGCCTCTTTCAGCCGATGGCAGACACCACGATCTTCGCGGTCATCGGTTCGTTTCTGCTGACGCTGACGCTGTTGCCGGTGATGTGCATCTGGTTTCTGAAGGGCGGCGTTCGCGAGCGGCGTAATCCCGTTTTTGTTTGGATGCTCGACCGGTACGGGAGAGCGCTCACAGCGGTCGTCGCACGTCCCTGGTGGGTGATCGGGGGCTCGGCGCTGCTCTTCGTGATCTCGCTCGCCCTCATCCCGACGATTGGTGGCGAGTTCATGCCCAAGCTGGACGAGGGCGCGCTCTGGGTGCGGTCGACGATGCCGTATACGATCTCCTTCGAGGAGTCGTCGCGCATCGTGCCGCAAATTCGCGGGATTCTGCGATCGTTTCCCGAAGTGACGGTCGTCGCGAACGAGCACGGGCGACCCGACGATGGCACCAACCCCACCGGCTTCTTCAACGCTGAGTTCTATGTGGGGCTCAAGCCGTACAGCGACTGGGAGGGCTCGATTCACAGCAAGCCCGAGCTCATCGCCGCCATCGACAAAAAGCTCTCGGCGTTTCCAGGGATCACGTTCAACTACACGCAGCCGGCGGAAGACGCAGTGAACGAGGCCGAGACGGGGCTCAAGAGCTCTCTGGATGTGAAGCTGTTCGGAGCCGATCTCGCGACGCTCGAAGCAAAGGGGAAGCAGGTCAAGCAGGTGCTCGACTCCGTGCCGGGCATCACGCACGTCACGCTGGTGCAGGAGCTCGGGCAGCCGAGCCTCAGCGTGAAGATCGATCGGGCTAAAATCGCGCGCTACGGAGTGAACGTCGCGGATGTCAACGCGCTGATCGAGGCGGCCGTGGGCGGAAGCGCCGCGACCACCGTCGTGCAGGGGGAGCGGCAGTTCGATCTCGTCGTGCGGCTCGAGCCGAAATACCGCGAGACACCCGACGCGATCGGCAACATTCGCGTGTCGGCGCCGGATGGTCAGCAGATACCACTGCGAGAGCTGGCGGCCATCGAGCTCACGAACGACGCGTCGTTCATTTACCGGCAGGACAACTCCCGGTTCATCGGAGTTCAGTACTCCGTCGAAGGACGCGATTTGGCCGGAGCCGTGACGGATGCGCAGGAGCAGGTGGCGAGGAAGGTGAAGATTCCGCCGGGCTACCATGTGCGATGGGGAGGAGAGTACGAAGATTACGCGGCGAGTCGCGGGCAGCTGCAGGTGGTGCTGCCGATCACGATCGTGCTGATCTTTCTCATCCTGTTCGCGCTGTACAGCAACTTCAAGTTCCCGGGAAT
>JBBSEY010000068.1:0-13648 GCA_038239265.1 Gemmatimonadales bacterium
CACCATCCAGTCGGGCCGCTTCGAGATCTAGAACCGTCCCTACGGTGGCTGGAAATAGAAATCGATGGAGGCGAAAGCGAGCACCGCCAGCGTGAAGCCGACGCCGCGGCCACCTCCCGAGCTCCCGCCGAGAATGACGAGGAGATACACGAGCGCAACGTGCGCCTCGGTGATCTCTCCCTGCGCGCCGACCATGACGATGGTGGCGAAGAGAAAAATCGCCGTCCAGACGAACGCCGATGTCAGCCGGCGCTCGGGCGCGTACGTCATTCAGCGCGGGAGCTCGAAGCGATAGCCGACCCCCGGCTCGGTGACGATGAGCTGCGGACGCACGGGATCCGTCTCGATCTTGCGGCGCAGGTTGGCGACGTGCACGCGGAGATACTGCTGCGGATCACCGAAGGCGCGTCCCCACACGGCGTTGAAGATCTGCTGGTGTGTGAGCGTGCGGCCAGCCTGGGTCGCGAAGGTGCGGAGGAGCTCCCACTCGATCGGCGTGAGGTGAATCGTCTCCGGGCCGCGGCGGAGCACGCGCGTGGTGAAGTCGGCGACGAGCGATCCGATTTGCATCGGCTGTGCGGAGGCCGCGATCTGCGAGGCCTGAGCGCGGCGGAGATTTGCGCGGATGCGCGCTGCGAATTCGAGATTGCTGAACGGCTTCGTGATGTAGTCGTCGGCGCCCGAGTCGAGCAGCGACGCCTTCTCATGATCGGAGTGCCGCGCCGAGAGGACGACGATCGGCGCCGCGGACCACGAGCGAAGGGAGCGGCACACGTCGATGCCGGGCATGTCCGGAAGGCCGAGGTCGAGAACGACCAGCGTCGGATGCTCGGCCGTGGCGACGGCGAGTCCTTCGGCGCCGTCGGAGGCCTCGAGCACGGACGCCACCTCGTTTGCGAGCGCATTCTTCACGACGTGCCGGATCTGCGGCTCGTCGTCGATGATAAGAATCGTGTCAGCGAGCATCGAATGGCCTGAAGTTGGGGGCGAGAACCAATATTGCGTTGAGAGAGCGGAAGTAAAGCGCGGTGCTGGAATGTTCCGTGTCGCCATGCTACCCGGCAGCGCGCAAGACGCTCCATGCCTATCCGACCGGTTAGGGCCAATGCGGTCCGGGCGGCTTAGACTTCCAGCCCGCGCACGAGTATGTAACGTGCCGGCGCGGAGATCGCTGCAAGCTCGCTACGACCGCGTGGACGCGGAGCAACGACAACATATTCCGGACCTGATCCGGTGAACTCACAGGGAGTGCGAGATGAGCAACGTCAACTTCGCCGCCGAGGCGAGCCAGCTGGAATCCAGGTGGGCGAAGAACCCGCGATGGAACGGGGTGGAGCGCACGTACACGGCCGAAGACGTCGTTCGGCTTCGTGGGTCGGTGAAGGTCGAGTACTCGCTCGCGGCGCGCGGCGCGGCCAGGCTGTGGGAGCTGCTGCATAGCAAGGAATACGTGCATACCTTCGGAGCGCTTACGGGGGCGCAGGCCGTGCAGATGGTGAAAGCCGGGCTGCAGGCGATTTACATGAGCGGCTGGCAGGTCGCCGCGGATGGCAATCTCGCCGCGCAGACGTACCCCGATCAGAGCATCTATCCGTCGAATAGCGTGCCCGCATTGGTGCGCAGAATCAACAATGCGCTCATGCGGGCGGATCAGATCGAATGGAGTGAGGGGAAGGCCGGCCGCGATTGGCTCGCCCCGATCGTCGCCGATGCCGAAGCCGGTTTTGGTGGACCGATCCACGCGTTCGAGCTCATGAAGTCGATGATCGAGGCCGGCGCCAGCGGCGTGCACTTCGAAGACCAGCTGGCGGCTGAAAAGAAGTGCGGCCACATGGGCGGCAAGGTGCTCATTCCCACCGCCTCCTTCGTGCGCACGCTCAACGCGGCGCGCCTGGCGACCGACGTGCTCGACGTCCCGACGGTGATCATTGCGCGTACGGATGCGCTTGCGGCGACGCTGATCACGAGCGACATCGACGAGGCGGACAAGGCGTTCACCACGGGCGAGCGCACCACCGAGGGCTACTTCCACATTCGCAACGGCATGGACGCGGTCGCCGCGCGCGCGCTGGCCTACGCGCCGTATGCCGATCTACTCTGGTGCGAAACGGGCACTCCCGATCTCAATGAGGCCAAGAAGTTCGCCGAAGCCGTCCATGATCGGTTCCCCGGAAAGATGCTCGCCTACAACTGCTCTCCGTCGTTCAACTGGTCGCGCAACCTCGACGCGACGACGATCGCGAAGTTCCAGCGGGAGCTCGCCGCGATGGGCTACAAGTTCCAGTTCATCACGCTCGCGGGGTGGCACATGATCAACTACTACTCCTTCGATCTGGCGCATCGCTACAGCACCGAGGGGATGCCCGCGTACGTCGAGCTGCAAAACGAGGAATTCGCCCGCGAGGCCGATGGCTACACGGCCACGAAGCATCAGCGCGAGGCGGGCACCGGCTACTTCGATCAGGTGCTGATGGCGGTCACGAGCGGCCAGTCGGCAACGGCGGCGCTCGCGGGCTCCACCGAGGCGGAGCAGTTCCACCTCGCGCACAAGTAGAGCCTGGCAACCGACAAAAGAAACGCCGTTGCCTCTCTCGAGGCGACGGCGTTTTTGTCGTGCGCATCATGGCTTCCGTTTCCTGGCCGTCACGTCCGTTCTCGTGTGCGCCTCGGCGTTTGCACTTCCCGGTTCGCTCAGCTGGCCCCCACCCTCGCTGGCGATGGCGCGGAGATCGGCGCCGCGTTCGCGCCCGGGATCGCGTGCGGCGACTGTTCGTACGCCATCAGCTTGAGCCGTGCTATCCGTGTCGCCATCGGCGGGTGCGTGCCGAACAGCTCGGCCATCTTCCCCTCGCTGCCGTTCAGGGCGCGCCCGAGTGGGTCGGCGATGCACAGGTGCGCGGCGCCGCCCTTGATGCTCGTCGTCGGCGCGCTCGCGCTCTCGATCTTCGTGAGCGCGGTCGCGAGCGCGCTCGGGTTGCGCGTGAACTGCGCGCTCATCGCGTCGGCCAGGTATTCGCGCTTCCGGCTCACGCCCATCGCCAGCAGCCGCGTGATGAACGGCGCGAGAATCCAGCTCACGATCCACACGACGAAGAGCAGGATGACGAGCGGATTCGAATCGCCCTTGCTGTCGCTGCTGCTCCGGCTCCGCGACCGTCCGAAGCCCCCGTTGAACATCACCCGACCGGCGCCATCCGCGATCAGCGACACCGCGCCCACCAGCGCCGCGAGCAGCGTCATGAGCCGGACGTCGAGATTCCTGATGTGCCCCATCTCGTGCGCAACGACGGCCTGCAGCTCGTCACGCGAGCAGAGGGTGAGCAGCCCCGCAGTCACCGCAATGTTCGAGTCCGACTCGTCGTGACCCGTAGCGAAGGCATTCGGATCAGGATCGTCGACGATCCAGATGTGCGGCTTCGTGATCCCGGAGGCGACACTCATTTCCTCCACGACGTTCACGAGCTGCTGCTCCTGCGGGGTCTGCGCGTCGAAGATCTCGCGCGCGCCAGTGGACTTGAGAACGTTGCTGGGACCCGTGCTGTACGAGTATTTCGCCATGAGCGCGCCGAAGCCCGTGAGCAGGATGCCAATCCACGGAAAGAGGTGGTGATACGCCTCGGGTGGCGCCTTTGCGGTGGCCAGGTACCAAATGAAATCGCCGCCGACGCCGAGCCACGCGAAAAACAGGATGAAGCCAATCACCAGCCATCGAGAGCGCCGGCGATTGGCCTCCTGCTGCGCGAAGAGATTTACCTCGTCGCTCACTTCTTGGCGTTCAATGAGAGATCGACTTTCACGACCTCACGCTCCGCCGCATCGGTGATCTCCCATAGCTCGGCCGGCGTCGCCTTCGCGAAGCCCGCGACGATGCTGCCGGGAAACTGCTGCTGCCGCGTGTTGTAGACGGTCGCCTGATCGTTGTACAGCTGGCGCGCGAACGCGATCTTGTTTTCCGTCGACGTGAGCTCCTCCTGCAGCTGGGCGACGTTGCCCGTGGCCTTGAGATCGGGGTACGCCTCGACCACGGCGAACAGCCTGCTGAGCGAGGACGAGAGCTGTCCTTCCGCCGCCGCCGTCGCCTGCACCTGCTGCGCGGAGGGAAGCTCGGTGGTGCCGCGCGTCGCGGCGATCGCCTGGTTGCGCGCCGAGATTACGGACTCGAGCGTCTCCTTCTCGAAATTCATCGCGCCCTTCACGGTCTCGACGAGATTCGGAATGAGATCGTGGCGACGCTTGAGCTGCACGTCGATCTGCTTCCAGGCGTTGAACACCTGATTGCGCAGCCCGATGAGCGAATTGTACACGCCGACGAACCAGAATCCGAAGGCGACGATGACTACGAGCAGGACGATTCCGATCATGTGTCTCCTTGACGGTGTGCACCGTGACGAAAACGATCCGACTCCACGATGGACGAGCGGGACGAAACCGAAGTCCCGTCCCGCACATTATTACGACAATTCCCGGCGGAGAGTGTCAGCTGGCCGGCGGCGCGGGCTTCTTGTGGAAGATCATGTTGTAGACGCTGTTGCCCAGCAGCACGAAAAGCGGCGTGATGACCATCCCGAGCAACGAGTTGATCCAGATGAGCGCCAGGTAAAAGGCGCCAAGGCCGAGACTTACCCAGATGACGCCGAGCGGGCCGTGTGTTTCCACCGAAATCCTCGTTGGTTGGGCGTTCGCTGCGGAATCTATGGTGCCTGCGCCGCCGTAGCCAGTGGAGTTAGACTGTAGAGTGATCGAATCGATTTCGGAGCTCGTCGCGCGCGAGCTGAGCGGAGAGCGCGTCGTCCTGGCCGTCTCGGGCGGGTGCGACTCGATGACGCTGCTCCACGCAGCGGCCTCGCGCGCGCCCGGCTCCATTGCGTGCGTCGCCACCTTCGATCATGCGACCGGCGCACACGCCGCCGAGTCCGTCGCACTCGTCCGTCGTGTGGCGGCCCGCCACGCGCTCGCATTCGTTTGCGGGCGCGCGAGCGTCGCCATGCGCAGCGAAAGCGCGTGGCGCGCGCAGCGCTGGAGCTTCCTCCGCGCGATCGCGACGCAGCGCGGTGCACGGGTCGCTACCGCGCACACCCGAAGCGATCAGCTCGAAACGGTGCTCATGCGCGTCATGCGTGGCTCTGGCGCGCGCGGACTCGCGGCGCTCGCCGCGCGGAGCGATGTCGTGCGCCCCCTGCTCGCGGTGAGCGGAGAGGAGATCGCCGCCTACGCCGCCGCCGCGCATCTCGAGTGGATCGAGGATCCCGGCAACGCGCGCCCCGACCATGCGCGCAATCGCATCCGCCACGATCTGCTCCCGGCGCTCGCCCGCGCACATCCGTCGATCGGGGCCGAGCTGCTCGCGCTCGGCGATCGCGCCGCCGCCCTCCGAGCGGAGATCGATGCGCTCGTGGATCGGGAACTCGCGCTCGAGATGCGCGATGACGCGGTGCGCGTGGCTCGCGACACGATTCGGCGCTTCGATGCCGATGGGCTCGCGCTCCTGTGGCCGACCGTCGCCGCGCGTGCGGGCGCAACGCTCGACTGGCGGGGAACGGACCGTCTCGTCGCGTTTACCAATAGTGCGAAGCAAGGAGCGCGGATGCAGCTTTCGGGAGGATTCGAAGCAACCGCGCACCGCGGATCCATCATCGTTCGGCGCGCCGCAACTAAACCACCATCGGGCGCGTTAACCCTCGAGGGGCAGGTGCTGCTCGGTCGCTTTCGTTTCGATGCCCGCGAGGAAAACGTCGATTCGCTGTGGAGCGCCAAACTTCCCGCTCGCAAAGTGTTGACGGTGCGCACGTGGCGCGCCGGCGATCGAATGGTTCCGGCGGGGGGCGACGAGCGGCGTGTGAAGGGGCTCTTGCGAGACGCGGGAGTCGATGCGGCAAGTCGAAGTGCGTGGCCGGTGGTACTCGCCGACGACGAGATCGTATGGGTTCCTGGTGTCCGTCGCAGTAGTGCGGCGTCCGTCCGGTCCGGTCGGCCGGTGGTGACCTATCACTGTGAGCGCATCGATCGCTGATCCGAGGCTCGACGGACGCGCCGTCAAACGCATCGCATTCGAGGCCGACACCATCGCCCAGCGTGTGAGCGAGCTCGGCGCAGAGATCTCGACCGAATATCCCGACGGCGACTTGCTCGTCTTGGGACTGCTGAAGGGGAGCTTTATCTTTTTGGGCGATCTGGTGCGACACATTACGCGTCCCATCCAGGTAGATTTCCTGGTGGCCTCGAGCTACGGCTCCGAAACGTCGTCGCGTGGCGACGTGCACATGGTGTACGATCCGGAGACGGTGCTCGAAGGGCGACACATCCTGCTGGTCGAAGACATCGTCGACTCGGGGCGAACCCTCAGCCGGCTGATGGACCTGCTCTCGGTACGACGTCCGAAATCACTGGCGATTTGCGCGCTCCTGCACAAGCACATCGCCGAGCACCTGCGCTATCCGGTACGGTACGTAGGATTCGACGCACCGCACGAGTTCCTGGTTGGGTACGGGTTGGATCATGCGGAGAACTTCCGCCATCTCCCTTATATCGCGAGCTTGCAGTAATGGCTGATCGCACACCTCCCCCCAAGCGCGACTTCACTTGGGGAAAAATCTCGAAGACGCTCTCGCTCTGGATCATCGTCATCCTGATCCCGATCGTCTTCATGCAGGTCAATGGCGCACGCGATCAAACCACCGAGATCGACTACTCGACGTACAGCCAGCAGCTCGAGCTGGACAACATCCAGAAGATCTCGATCCAGGAAGGGAAGGTCATCAACGGCGACTTCAGGCACAAAGTGCCGAGTGTGGCCGCGGCGAAGGACGTGCTCCACTTCTCCGTGCATCTTCCCGTCGCGAACGATCCGAAGGAGATCGAGCGCCTGCGCGCGAAAAACGTCGAGATCAGCGCCACGGATGCGAAGCCGTCGGTCCTGGCGCAGCTGCTCGTCTACCTGCCCTTCTTCCTCGTCGTCGGCATCTTCTTCTTCATCTTCCGCCAGATGCAGGCGGGGGGCGCCAAGGCGTTCAGCTTCGGCAAGAGCAAGGCGAAGCTGCTCACGGGGGACACGCCCAAGGTCACCTTCGCCGACGTCGCCGGCGCGGATGAGGCGAAGGAAGAGCTCGAGGAGATCATCGAATTCCTCCGTGATCCGCAGAAGTACACGCGCCTTGGCGGGCGGCTGCCCAAGGGCGTGCTCCTCGTCGGCCCTCCGGGCACGGGAAAGACGCTGCTCGCACGCGCGGTCGCGGGCGAGGCGGGGCGTCCCTTCTTCTCGATGTCGGGCTCGGACTTCGTCGAGATGTTCGTAGGCGTCGGCGCGAGCCGCGTGCGCGATCTCTTCGAGCAGGGCAAGGCGCATGCGCCCTGCATCATCTTCATCGACGAGATCGACGCAGTCGGCCGCCATCGCGGGGCCGGACTCGGCGGGGGCCACGACGAGCGCGAGCAGACGCTCAATCAGCTGCTCGTGGAAATGGACGGCTTCGAGTCCAACGAGGGGGTCATCCTCATTGCGGCGACGAATCGTCCCGACGTGCTCGATCCCGCACTCCTGCGGCCGGGGCGCTTCGATCGCCAGGTCGTCGTCGATCTCCCCGACCTCCGCGGTCGCGAGGAGATCCTTCGCGTGCATCTGCGCAAGGTGCCCGTTGCCGACGATGTTGAGGTGACGGTGATCGCGCGCGGCACGCCCGGCATGTCGGGCGCCGATCTCGCGAATCTCGTGAACGAGGCCGCGCTGCTCGCCGCACGTCGCAGCGCGGACAAGGTGTATCTCGACGACCTCGAGCAGGCGAAGGACAAGGTCATGCTCGGCGCCGAGCGGAAGTCGATGGTCATGAAGGACGACGAGAAGCGCAACACGGCGTACCATGAAGCCGGTCACGCGGTGTGCGCGATCAAGACTCCGGGATGCGATCCGTTGCACAAGGTGACGATCGTGCCGCGCGGCCGTGCGCTCGGACTCGCGTTCACGCTGCCGGTGGAGGATCGCTACTCCATCACGCGCCAGCAGCTCGAGGCGATGCTCGTGATGACGTACGGTGGGCGCGTCGCGGAAGAGCTGGTGTTCGGACACGACAAGGTGACGACCGGCGCCTCGAACGACATTCAGAAGGCGACGTCGCTCGCGCGACGCTATGTGTCGCAGTGGGGACTCTCGGATGCGATCGGGCCGGTGCTCGTAGGCGACAACGAGCAGGAGGTCTTCCTCGGTCGCGAGCTTTCGAGACATCGCGAGGTATCAGAGCGTACGGCGCAGCTGGTGGACGCGGAGGTCACGCGCCTGCTCAACGAGTCGTACGGGCGCGCGAAGCAGACGCTGCTCGACAATCGCGATCTGCTCGAGCGGATGGCGCAGGCACTGCTCGAGCGCGAGACGCTCACCGCGGATGATGCGGCGCTGCTCGTGCAGGGAACGCCGTTGCCGCCCCGCAAGACGGGCGCGCCTCCGACGATTCCCGTGCCGGTGACGCCGGGCGTGGTCGTGCAGCCGAAGCCCACGCGGCCGGGGCTCCTGGGTGGACCGGAGGTCGCACCGGCGTGACCCCCGCCGCGTGGCGACGCCGCGCGTGAGCGCAGTGGCTTGGCGGCTCGCGACACGCGTGCTGCAATTGGACCGACCCCTGATCATGGGGATCGTCAACGTTACCCCCGACAGCTTCAGCGACGGGGGTAAGTTTTTTTCCGCCGCTGCCGCGGCGGGACATGGGCGCATGCTGATCGAGGAGGGCGCCGATCTGCTCGATATTGGCGGCGAGTCAACGCGTCCGCAGGGCGCGTCGCCCGTAAGCGAGGAGGAAGAGCTGGACCGCGTGCTCCCGGTGCTCGATCTCCTGCACCAGTCGCATCCCGATGTCCCCGTTTCCATCGACACCGTAAAGAGCAGTGTCGCGCGCGCGGCGCTCACGCACGGCGCCGAAGTCATCAACGACGTGTCGGGCTTTCGGCTCGATCCGAGGATGGCCGAGGCGTGTGCCGAGCTCAACGCCGGGGTGATCCTGATGCACTCGCGCGGCGACGTGGCGACCATGGGGACGTACGACGACGCCGGGTACGGCGATGACGTGGTGGGCGAGATCATCGCGGAGCTGGGCGCGCGCGTGGAGTGGGCGAGGGAGGCGGGGGTCGCGCGCGAGCGCATCGCGATCGATCCGGGAATCGGCTTCGCGAAGCGCACCGAGCACTCGCTGGCGGTGATGCGCGAGCTGTCGAGGTTCTCGGAGCTCGGGCTCCCGGTGGCGATCGGTGTCTCGCGCAAGCGGTTCGTCGGGGAGTTGAGCGGGGCGCGGGACATCGACGAGCGCATCGACGGAACGATCGCGGCGAACGTCCTCGCTTTGGCCGGCGGGGCGCGCATCTTTCGCGTGCACGATGTCGGGCACGCGCGACGCGCCCTCGACATGGCGTGGGGCATTCTGGACGGAGGGGACGAGTAACGATGTTCGAACAGCTGCGCTTTCTCGCCGTCGGCTGGCGCGACGCGATCGAGGTCGTGGTCGTGGCATACGGAGTGTACCGCCTGCTCCTCCTGCTGCACGGCACGCGCGCCGTGCAGATGCTCATCGGGATCGTCGTGCTGGTGCTCACCTACGCGCTCGCGTGGGTGTTCAAGTTCACGATGATCACCTACCTGCTCGGCATCGTCTTCACCTACGGTGCGTTCGCGGCGCTCGTGATTTTTCAGCCGGAGCTCCGCGCGGCGCTCGCGCACCTCGGGCAGTCGCGCGTGACGCGCTTCTTCCGGCGCATGGAAGTGAGCGAGGTGGCCGAAGAAGTCGCGGACGCGGTGGAGCGCCTCAGCCGTTCGGGGATCGGCTGCATCATCGTGCTCGAACGTGAGATCGCGCTCGGTGACTACGTGCAGAGCGGCAAGGAGATGCAGGCAAAGGTGAGCGCGGATCTGCTCGCGACGATCTTCACGCCGTACTCCCCGTTGCACGATGGCGCGGTCATCATCCGCGGCGACACGATCGTCGGGGCGGGGTGCATCCTCCCGCTCTCGCAGGCGCAGAACTTCGACCGCACGCTGGGCACGCGTCATCGCGCGGCCCTCGGCCTCAGCGAAGAAAGCGATGCGCTCGTGATCGTGGTAAGTGAGGAGACGGCGCAGATCTCCGTTGCGGACGACGGGAAGCTGACGCGCGGGCTCACGCCGCCGCAGCTGCGCGACATCATCGCGGGCGGGAAGCCGCGTCCTACGGCGGAGCATCCGCTGCTCCACCTCCCCGGCTGAGCGCCGCCACCCGAGTCTCGATCGGCGCCGCGGCGATGCTCCTCGCCGCGTACCTGGGGACGCTCGCCCCCGGACTGACCATGTGGGACGCGGGGGAGTTCATCGCCGCCGTGCGAACGTTCGGAATTCCGCATCAGCCGGGGACGCCGCTGTTCGTGATGATGGCGCGCGTCTGGTCGCTCGCGCTGCCATTCGCGGAGATGGCGCTCGCAACGAATCTCTTCTCGGCGGCATGCACCGCGGCGGCGGGGGGGCTGCTCGCGTTGTTCGTCGCGCGCACCACCGGGTCGCGCGCGATGGCCATCGCCAGCGCGCTGTGCGCCGGCGGGATGTTCACGGTGTGGTCGAGCGCCACGGAGACCGAAGTGTACGCGAGTGTGCTGTTGCTCGTGATGCTGACGCTGCATGCCGCCGAGCGCGCCGGGCGAGGGCGTGCGGGGGATCCGCGGTGGCGCGTGGCGACGGCGTACGCGTTCGCGATTGCGGTACCGTTGCATTTGAGTGCGCTGGTGGCGGCACCGGCGGCGGTGCTACTCGTGGCGGAGCGCGAATGCGGCGACGGCAGTGGTGCGATCGAGTGGCGCGCGGGCGCGCGGCTCGCGGCGGTGCTGCTCTTCGCTGCCGGAGTGGGGCTCGCAAGTGTGGTGGTGACGGGAGCGGGGGTCGTCGCGCTCGCCCTGGTGTTGCTCCTGGCGCGCGCGGGCGAGCGCAGGGAGGGCGCCGCGACGGTCGGTGTCGCGCTTCTCGCGCTCTCCGTGCTCGCGGTGCTCGTGGTGCGCGCGCGCTTCGATCCGTGGCTCAACGAGGGCGCGCCAACGACGCTGCGTGCGCTCCGCGATGTCGTCGGGCGGCGTCAGTACGGCGCAGCCGGGCTGTGGCCGCGACAGGCGCCGCTCTGGGCGCAGCTCGCAAACTGGTTCGAGTACGCGGACTGGCAGGTGGCGCTCGGCGTTTCGAATGGTGTTGCACCCACTTGGTTTCGCACGCCGATCACTGTCGCATTCGCCCTGCTCGGAGTGTATGGCAGCGTCGCGCATCGAAGGATGCAGGCGCGAAGCTGGCGTGCGCTCGCACTGCTCTTCCTCAGCGCGACGGCGGGCCTCATCGTGTACCTGAACTTCAAGGCGGGTGCGTCGTTCGGCTTCGGCGTGCTCCCCGACAGTGCGCCGCACGAGGTTCGCGACCGCGACTACTTCTTCGTGCTCGGCTTCTGGGTGTGGGGCGCGTGGGCCGGTATCGGCGCGGTCGCGCTCGCGAGGCGCGCCGGGGCGCGGTGGATTCCCGTGGGCGTGCTCGCCGCGGCGGCTCCGCTCGTGCTCAATGCTCCCGCCGCGGACCGGCGCGCCGGAGCCGAACGCTCGATCGCGCTCGCGGTGGCGCACGCGCTGCTCGAATCCGCGCCGCGAAACGCCGTGCTCTTCACGGGCGGCGACAACGATTCCTTTCCCGCGTGGTACGC
The DNA here is from genome assembly GCA_038239265.1 of Gemmatimonadales bacterium. GTDB lineage: Bacteria > Gemmatimonadota > Gemmatimonadetes > Gemmatimonadales > Gemmatimonadaceae > FEN-1250. The sequence goes on from JBBSEY010000068.1 coordinate 11,676, forward strand.
GCAGGGCGTGGAGGGGATGCGTCCCGACGTCACCGTCGTCGTGGCGCCGCTGCTCGGTACGGAGTGGTATCGCGCGCAGCTGGCGCGGCGCGCGTCGCTGGTCACCCAACCGGACGTGGCGCCCACGCGTGCCTCCGCCACGATGATCGCTTCCGTGGCCCGGGAGGCCCGCGCGCGGCATCGCCCGATCGCCGCATCGCTCATGGCTTCCCAATCGATCCGCGAGGCGGCGGGCGATCTCACCGTCGCGCGCGGGCTCGTGTTCGTCGAGCCGGCCTCCGCGCCGAGCGTCGTCCGGCTCGGTCGCGACGCACCGAGCGTCGACACGGCGGCGGCGCTGTCGCTCGCGCGCGAATTTCCGCTCGCACCCGCGGCGGCTGGCACCGGCATCGACCCCGCTCCGGAAAGCTTTCGCGCCTACCTCGGATGTCCCGCGCAATATCTCGCGATCGCTCGCGGCGGAATCGCGCTGGCATCTCTTGATTCAGTTTGTAAGCTTCGGTAAATTCACAGCTTATGTCATTTCAAGACCTCGGCGCGCGGCTGGCGGAGGTGACTGATCGGGTGGCTCGAGCGGTGGCGCGCGGGGGGCATGGACAGCGGGTCACCTTGATCGCAGTCACGAAGACGCATGGCCCCGATGCCGTCCAGGCTGCCTGGAAGGCCGGAATCCGGAACGTGGGCGAGAACAAGGTCCAGGAAGCGCTCGGCAAGATGGCCGCGGTGGATGTGCCGGTGCGCTGGCATCTCATCGGCCACCTGCAGCGCAACAAGGTGCGCGACCTCGACCACTTCGCCCTCGTGCATTCGATCGATCGTGTGTCGATCGCGGATACGGTGAGCGCGTTCGGCATCGCGCGGAAGCAGAGCGTCGATGCGCTCGTGCAGGTGAACGTCGTGGGCGAAGACACGAAGGGCGGATTCGCGCCGGCCGAGATGCCGGCGCAGTCCGAGCAATTCGTTGCGCGGGCCGGGCTCCGCATCACCGGCGTGATGACGATGGCGCCACTCGGTGCGGATGAGCGAACGACGAGAATGGTCTTTCAGGGCGCGCGATCCGCGCGTGATCTGCTGGTGGGCGCGGGGCATCCCGCGCACGATCTCTCGATGGGGATGTCGAACGATTACGAGCTCGCCGTCGAGGAAGGGGCAACCATGATCCGGCTTGGCACCGTCCTGTTTGGAGAGAGAGGCCTATGAGCGATGAATCCTTCCACCTCACTCCGCTCGACATCCGGCGCTACGATTTCGGCGCCAAGTCGTTCCGGGGTTACGACGAAAAGAAGGTCGAGGACTTTCGGAATCAGGTGGCCGAGGAGCTCGAACGGCTAACCCGCGTAAACCAGGAGCTCGACTCGAAGGCGCGCGGCTTCCACGAGCAGCTCCGCGCGTTTCGTGATCGCGACAAGGCGCTCAACGAGGCGCTCGTCTCCGCGCAGCAACTTCGCTCCGAGATTCGCGAGCAGGCCGAGCGCGAGGCGCAGCTGATTCTGCGCGAGGCGCGCGCCGAAGGGGAGCGGCAGCTCGACTCCATCCGCAACGACACCCGCCAGCTCGAGGCCGACATCGTCGGACTCGAGAAGTCGCGCCGCGCATTCATTGGGCAGCTGCGCCAGATCGCGGAGCGCCAGCTCGCGGAGCTCGCCGCCGCGGAGGGCGCATCGCGAGTCGCGCCCGCGCCTCCAACGCCGTCGCCGAAGGCCAGCGAGGATGCCGACGGGGAGAGCCGCGTGCACATGAAGACCCCCGCCTGGCTGGATTCGCTCGTCAAGGAATGACGCCGTATCGGTTGGACGATCCATTTCCGCACACCGCCGCTCCCCCGCACGTCGCGCACACGCGCGCGCAGGCGTCCGCCGCTGCGCAGGTCGTGCGCGACCGCTTCGCGCGCGTTCCCGACGTCGCCATCATCCTCGGCACCGGACTCGGCGCGCTCGGCCGCGCCATCGAGACGCATCAGGTCATCGACTATG
>JBBSEY010000069.1:0-13294 GCA_038239265.1 Gemmatimonadales bacterium
TCAAGGGCAAGCGCGTGCTGCTGGCCGACGATGTGCGGAACACCGGCGAGACGTTCGCGCGCTGTGCCGACCTGGTGAAGGACGCCGGCGGCACGGTGGTCGCGACGGTCGAGATCTACGATCGTTGCGAGGCCAACCTCGAGCTCGGCGTGCCCAACGTCGCGCTCGCGGAATACAAGGCGCCGGAGAACTACAAGTCGGCCGACTGCCCATTGTGCGCGCAGAAAATCCCGATAACCCGTTTCTGAGGAACCGATCATGAAAGCTGCCATGCTCACCGTGTTCGCGCTCGATGACCCGATGAAGAAGAAGTAAGCTATTTGGAAACAGTTCGTGTTCAAAAAACCCGGTGTCGAAGCTTGCTTCGGCACCGGGTTTGTTCGTACCCTCAAGGAACCTGCACTGCTGACAATCGTATCAAACAGATGTACATGAAACTCGAGGCTTACATGAGGGGAACGGCCGTTGCGCTCGCATTGCTCGTCACGCTCGCAGGACGCGCGGCGGCGCAGGGATCGAACGAGCCAGTGATCCTTCTGAGCCCCGACAGCATGTGGAAGCAGAAGCACAATCTGCGCGTGTGCGCGGATCCGCAGAACATGCCGTTCACGAATCAGAAACGCGAAGGGTTCGACAACAGGATTGCGGACGTGATCGCCCGCGAGCTCGGGGACAGCGTGTCGTATGCATGGTGGCCCAGCAGGCGGGGCTATCTGCGCAATACGCTGAGCGCCGGAAGCTGTGACCTGGTCATCGGCGTGCCCATCGGATTCGATCCCGTGGCAACCTCGAAGCCGTATTACCGCTCGACATATTACATCGTGAGTCGTACGGACAAGAAGCTCGACATCAAATCACTCGATGATCCCCGTCTCAAGAAGCTTCGAGTCGGCGTCAATCTATTGGACGGAGACTACACGAATACGCCGCCGGCGCACGCGCTTGGCGCACACGGGATCACCGGAATCGGCGTGGTGGGCTTCGCTGGGTTCTACGACGACGAGCACCATCCCGGTGAAATCATCGACTCGCTCGCCAAGGGCAATATCGATGTCGCGCTGGTGTGGGGTCCCCTTGCCGGGTGGTTCGCGAAGAAATCAGGTGTGCCGATGACTCTGACGGCGCTCCCGGACTCCGACAGTGTGGATCTCCCGTTCGCGTATTCGGTGGCGATTGGAACGCGCCGCTCCGACCGCGAGCTGCGATCGCTGATCGACGAAATACTGGTACGAAAAAAGCCAGAGATCGACAGGATTCTCATGGAATACAACGTGCCTACACTAGGCACCACGCGCTGAGCGACCATCCGTATTGGCATTGTACAGGAGCGAACCAGAATGTCGATGAAGCGTTGTTTCGAGCCCTCCGTTTCTCACTCCGTCTCACTACTCGGTCGTCTCGTGCTCGTGGGGAGCGTTCTCAGCTTCGCCGCCGCCTGCGCCCGCAACGATGCGGGCAAGGTCGACAGCACGACGTCCGCTGCTTCTGCTACTACAGTCAGCAGCGTGACGACCACGAGCCCGTCTTCGGCCGTCGAGAGCGTTTCGACCGGTGAGACGACGATCTCTGCGGAGTCGAAGTCGAATCCGGCGGTTGCTGCGACAAACGTGACGACGGGAGCGGCGATGGTGAATCCGAAGCCGGCAACGCCGGCACCGGTACATCATGTCGTGCACCACGACAGCGCGAAGTCCGCGCCAGTTGCCGCAGCGAAGGTTGCCGCGACGACGCCTGCCGCCGCGCCGGTGGCCGCGAAGTCGGACACGGGACAGAAGGCCGCCGACACCACGAAGAAGACAGCTGCCGCAGGCGGCGCCGTCGATCATCTGCTCGTCTCCCCCGCGGAGTACGAAGGGTGGAAGATGTTTTCGGTGTATTGCTATCGCTGCCACGGCGTGGATGCGATGGGCGGTGGAATCGCGCCGAACCTTCGTCACTCCGTGAGCTCGGAAGGGAGCGTCACGCACGACGTCTTCATCACCACGGTGACCAATGGCCGCCTCGACAAGGGGATGCCGACGTGGAAGGCGCTCCTCTCGCCCGAACAGATGGAAGACCTCTGGGCATATGTCAACGCGCGTAGCTCGAACCGGCTTTATCCCGGACGTCCGCACATGGACAAGGGTGCGAATCCGTAGTCGATCGCGAAGGCTGCACGCACGAAGAGGGCGACCCGCTTCCGGGTCGCCCTCTTCGCATCAGCGCATTGGCGATCCGCGCTACGTCAGCAGCTGCACCAGCTTCGATGATGGATATCTCTCGCGCAGCCAACCATCGATACCCCACTGTCTCCCCGCGCGCGTGAAGAGAAATGTCAGCATCATCACGAAGAGCACCACGTGGAAGCCCTGCTGCCCCGAGCTTTGCTGCTGCACCGCCAGTCCGTAGAACACCACCTGCAGCAGTCCGAAGAATGCGCCCAGTGGTGTGAGAAAGCCGAAGAGGAGCAGGATGCCTACGGAGACTTCGCCGAGCGCGGTCAGCGTCGCGAACACGTGCGAGCCGGGGATGACCGTGTCGAGCAGGAAGCTCTTGTACCACGGAAACGGATTGTCCGCCGCGTACTTTGCGATGAGCTTGGGCATCACTCCCTGCCAGCGCGCCGTTGCCGCGGGCGCGGGGAAGAATCCGCCGGCGAGCACGATGGTGATCTTCGTCAGGATACTCTTTGCGAACCACACGCCAACGACCATGCGCTGTGCGGCGATCCAATGCTGAGGCGCCCGCATCGTTCTGAAATCGTTCATCGTATCCTCGAGGGATGTATTCGCCACCCAATGTGGGCGGCGCACAGCGCGTTCAGGCGCGGCCGGTTGACGAATCGAGCACAGTTACGCGCGCGCCGGAGTCTGCGAATTCATTGACGTACACCGCGCCGGTGCCGTTGATCAGCTCCCGCGCACCCGCCGCAATACGCTCGGCCGCGTCGTCGCCGTCGACGATGCCGTACACCGCCGGGCCCCACGAGCTCTGCCCTACGCCCGTAGCTCCCCACTCACACATCTTTCCGATCAGCTCGGTTGTGGTGCCTGCCGCGAACGGTCCACCCTGCGCCGGCGCAAACCAGCTTCCATTGATCTGCTGAATCTCGGTGATCGCGCTGCCGAAAGCTTTCAGATCGCCGTCCACGAGCGCCGGGAGGAGCGACATGACCAGCAGGTGGGCAAGGTGCTCCACCGACGCTAGTGATGGTGTGGGAAGCTGGCCGAAGGCCTGCGCTTCGGAGTCGCCGCTCACGCCTGGTGCGCCGTGTGGAAGCGCGACGATACAGCGCCACGAACGTGGGATGGCGATGCGTGCAAGCAGTGGCGCGATACGGTCGTCGCTGTGGCGTCTGCCCCCCTCGACGAGAAAGCCGCCCCCATCGAAGAGCCAGGTTCCGATCGCCGACCTGTGCGCGCGACCAACCGCGGCCGCCAGCTTACCGGAGCTCGTGTCGAGATCGTAGAGCTCGGCGATTCCCCGCGCCACCGCGAGAGCGAGTTGGGTGCCGGAGCCAAGCCCGGAGTGACCGGGAATCGCGCGCCGGATGACGATTCGCGCGCCACTCCGTATTCCCTGCGACGCCAGATAGCGCGTCGCAAACGCGGCGGCGCGCGCCGCATCGGCCCCCTCCGACTCGACAGCGCCCGCCTTCTCCACCTCGATCTGCAGCGACGGATTGAAGACACCAGCCCCGATTCCGCCGAAGCGGCGGCCGAGCGAGCCGCGAAGGTCGAGCATGCCGAAGTGGAGGCGCGCGGGAGCTTCGATGCGTACGATGACCTCAGCCACCGGCACCCTGCGTGGCCGCGATCGCGGCGAGCTTGTGCTCGATGTGATCGGTGAGCAGCGCCATCGCCTCGTGCTCGCGGGGCCCTGCCGTCTTGTCGACGACGATCTGCAGGCGCGCGACGTCCGCGCGAATCTCGGCGGCGGAGATGAGGTGCGTGCGCGTAGCGACGATCGCCGTCTCGAGCACGGCGTTGCGCGCGCGATTGAAGCCGATGAACTCGCGCTGAGCGCCGGTGTGTACGACGGCGGTGTCGATGCGAGAGCGAGGAGGAGTCGCGTCGATGTGGCGTACTTCGAGCTCGCGCCACGAGCACGCCGCTTCGAGCACGACGCCGCGCACGCGCACCGCGGGGACGGCGGGATACTGCGGGCTCGAGATCGCCGCCCGGGCGAAGAGCATGATGTCGTCGGTGAGATTGACGACGGCGGCGCCGGTGTCGCGAAGGTTGCGGAATGTCGTCGTTTCGAGAAACGGCTTGACGACGATCCGATCGTCGCCCCACTCCACTCCCATCGGCGCGAAGTTGACGACCCCTGCCTCGTCCATCGTCGTGATGATCGCCTCGACGATCACGCGCGGCACTCGTTGCGCACGAGCGCGGCGTATGCATCGATGAGCTTCTGCGTGACGACACCGCAGCGGCCGGTGCCGACGGCCGTCATCGCGATGCGGGACACCGGGGCGATCTCGCGGATGGAGCTCGTGATAAAGATCTCGGATGCAAGCGCGAGCTCGGCTTCGGTGAGCTCGCGCTCCGACGTGTTCAGCGAGAGTGCTGGTGCGAGCTCGAGCACGGCCGCGCGCGTGATGCCGGGGAGCACGCCGCAGCTGAGTGCGGGGGTGACCAACGTGTCGTCGATGAGCGCGAAGAGGTTGCTCGCGGTGGCTTCGGAGACGTGGCCCGCGGTGTCGAGGAAGATGGCATCGTCGGCGCCGGCCGACTTCGCCTGTGCGAGCGCGAGCACCGACTCGGTGTAGGAGAGCGACTTGATGCCGGAGGTGAGTGCGAACTCGTTGCGGCGTGCGCTCGCCATCACCGCGACGATGGGGCGCGGCGCGTCGGGCGGTGACAGCGGCGAGATGGCGAGCGCTATCGTCGGCGCCGGGTGTGGGGGCGGCGCGAGCCCCGGGGGCGCGGGACCGCGCGTGACCGTGAGCCGAACGCTCGCGTGCACGTAGCCGGAGGCGAAGGTCGCGCGCGCGGCGGCAGCAACGTGATCGCGGAGCCCCGGGGGGATCGGGATGCCGAGGAGCCGGGCCCCGTTGCAGAGGCGATCGAGATGCGCGTCGAGGCGGAAGACGACGCCGTTGGCCGCGCGCATCGTCTCGAAGATCCCGTCCGCGAGTGTGAAGCCGCGGTCGATCGGCGAGAGCTGCGGCTCGTCGGCGGAGCGCTCGACGCCGTTCAACCAGAACATCACCGGACGAGCTCCACCGGCGGAATATCCGACTCGCGCGTCGCGGCCGTCGCGAATGACAGGTCCGCGCGATTGGGCAGTGGTGAGGGGTGTGGGCGGTCGCCGTGCAGAAAGCGGTCGATGATCCAGTAGCCGTTTTCGGTGAGCGCGGACTCCGGATGGAACTGCACGCCGACGACGGGATCCGTGCGGTGTGCGACGGCCATGATCTCGCCGTCTTCGGAGGTGGCGGTGACGCGCAGCGTGGAGGGGAGCGAATCGGGGGCGATCACGAGCGAGTGGTAGCGCGTCGCGGTGAATGGCGACGGAATGCCCTCGAAGAGATCGGTGCCGTCGTGATGAATGCGCGACGTCTTCCCGTGCATCGGCGTGCGCGCGCGCACGACTTCGGCGCCGTAGGCGGTGCCGATCGCCGGGTGGCCGAGGCAAACGCCGAGGATGGGGGTGGTGGCGCCGAATTCGCGGATCGCGTGTACGGAGATGCCGGCTTCGGTGGGCGAGCAGGGGCCGGGGGAGACTATGATGTGCGAAGGGGCGAGCTCGCGGATCTCGGCCAGGGAGATCCGGTCGTTCCGGACGACCACGGGGTGCTCGCCGAGCTCGCGCACATAGCGCGCGAGGTTGTAGACGAACGAGTCGTAGTTGTCGAGAAGGAGAATCACGCTGCGCGGATCCCGGAGCTTGAGGGTCGAGTACCGACCCGAGCGGGTCAGGGCGTGAGAGCCCGTATGAGCGCGCGGGCCTTGTCGAAGGTCTCGCGATATTCCTGCTCGGGATCGGAGTCGGCGACTATTCCGCCGCCTGCGGAAAAGTATACGCGTCCATGGACAGCCTGATAAGTGCGGATGACGATGCTGGTGTCCATGACGCCGGTGACGGAGATGTAGCCAATGGAGCCGCAGTAGACGCCGCGCCGAGAGGGCTCGAGCTCGGCGATGATCTCCATCGCGCGGACTTTCGGCGCGCCGGTGATGGAGCCGCCGGGGAAGGTGGCGGCGAGGAGGTCGACGGCGTCGCGACCGGGCTCGAGGGTGGCGGTGACGGTCGAGACGAGATGGTGAACCGTGGCGTAGCGCTCGAGCCCGAAGAGCTCGGGGACGCGGACGCTCCCGGGGAGGGAGACGCGCGAGAGGTCGTTCCGCATGAGGTCGACGATCATGAGGTTCTCCGCGCGATCCTTGATGCTTTCCAGGAGGGCACGGCCCAGGGCGGCATCGTGCGCGGGGTAGACACCGCGGGGGCGGGTGCCCTTGATGGGGCGGGCCTCGATCTGGTGGGCGCTGTCGAGGCTCAGGAAGCGCTCGGGAGAGGCGCTCATGACGGTGAGGGCGCCGAAGTCGAGAAAAGCGGCGAAGGGCGCCGGGTTGATCGTGCGGAGGCGCTGGTAGAGCGCCCACGGCGACTCGGTGAGCGGGGCCTCGAAGCGCTGGGAGAGATTCGCCTGGAAGATGTCGCCGGCGACGATGTAGTCGCGGACGGTGGTGAGCGCATCGAGGTAGCCGCGATGCGTGAACGAGGAGCGGAGGTCGAGGTGCGCGGGAAGCTCGGTATCGGAGACGGGATACGAGGGGGCGGGGTCGCGCGGGCGCGGATGCGCGCTCGTGAGCGGAAGTGTCAATAATATCTTAGTACTAAGAGAATACGAGGCCAACCTCGCCAAAACTCCTCTCAAGCGACTCTCACAGCGCTGAGATTTCTCCGTGCCCATGTCCGGCAGCCCCGTGGAGATCAGCCAGGCGCGATGCTCGAGATGATCCCATGCGATGACCCAGTCGTAGATCGGGAAGATGACGTCCGGGATCGCGAGGTCATCGTAGCGCGGAGACGGCAGCTGCTCGAGAACGGCGCCCCAGTCGTACGCGAGGTAGCCCGCGGCGCCGCCCTGGAATGGCGGCAGGTTGGGAAGCGGGGGTGCGAGGTGCGGGGCGAGGAGCTCGCGCACACCAGCGAGGGCGTGCGTGGCGAGCGGGGTCTCCGTGCCGGTACGCGTATCGAGCACCGCCGAGTGGGCGCCCTTGCCGTGCACGACGAGTGCGGGATCGGCGGAGAGGAACGAATAGCGACCGAGCCGACCGGGGTCGCGCACGCTGTCGAGGAAGAGAAGATAGGGAAGCGCTCTGAAGCGCGCGCAGCAGTCGAGCGGATCGGGAACGGGGATCAGCTCCTCGACGAGGGGCGCGCTCATGCGGGTGAAGGGTCACCCTCGGAAGGGCTCTTCGGTGCGACGGTGCGGCGCGATCGCTGCGTGAGCTTCACGTGCTCGGACTTCACGTCGTCCGGCGGCGTGAGGTATCCCCACGAGAGCGAGCCTTCCTGGCGATACGTCTTGCCGAGCGTGATCGCGAGCTTCGCCTTGGCGAGCTCCTTCCCCAGGTAGAAGGCGTGTGTCGCCTCGTCGACGCCGAGCTGGGCGAAGATCTCCTGGATGTCGGTGCCGCGGACGAAGAGGTCGCTATTGAGCACCGTGATCGTGGCTCGATCCGTGAAGATGCGGAAGTTGGGATCGGTGATCCGGCTCTGCAGCTCGCGCAGCTCGGCTTCTCCGTACTCGAGAATCTTCGCGTCCTTCGTCGTGACGAGGCGGTCGTCCACGCGCTTCGGTGGGATCTTCTTCGTCACCGCGTGGTGCATGAGGCGACGCGCGATGTCGATCTCGCGCACGGAGCCGTGCGCCCACGGGATCACTTCGGTCGTGAGCACGGCGCGAACGCCGAGCTCCTGGCAGATGGCGATCAGCAGCGCGTTGATTCCCGTCGAATCCGCCGCCGTGAGCTCCGTGATGTTGCCGACGCCCATCATCATCTCGGCGCCCGGCCACCGGCGGCGCGTTTCGGCGTACCGCTCGAGGGAGGCCATGAAGCCGAAGCCGATCGGCTCGATGATGGGATCGATGAGAAACGGAATCTTCAATGCCGTCAGCAGCTCGAGTGTCGGCTCGATCGTCGCGAGCGGCGCACCGAAGTCGGGGAGCGCGACGACGCGCACGTCGCGCCCAGCGAGCTCGCGCGCGGCATCGAGATTGCTTCCGTTGATGCTGAGCACGAGCGTGGCGCCGGCGTCGACCGCGGTGCGGATCTCGCCGGCATCGAAGCTGTCGATGCTCACCTTGATCCCGAGCGCCACGAGCTCGCGCACGACCGATCCGAGTGCGGGGAAGGCGAGGCCGGGTGTGCAGCCGATGTCGATGTAGTCGGCGCCGGCGTCGCGGAAGCGCAGCGCCTCGCGCACGGTCGCCTCGCCCGAGAGCTTCGGTGCGTTGTTGATCTCGGCGATGATCTCGATGTCCCAGGCGCCGTAGTCCTCGCGCGCGGCGGCCTGACCGAAGAACTCCGGGATCTCGCGCAGATCCTTCGGGCCCTTCTCCACTCGCACGGTGAAGCGATCGGCAATCGGCGAGGTCGCGCCCTCGCAGAGCCCCGGGATGAGCACGAGGTCCGTGCCCTCCGGCACCTCGAGGTGCCTGGCGATCCACTCTGTGGTCATGAGCGCCGCGACGGTGATGGGGAGCATCGCGACGTCGGCAGCGAAGGGCGCCTTCATATCCGCGAGCGTGCTCCGCAGCGCCGGCTCGGCGAGCTTTCCCGTGACGAATAGGACGCGCGACGGCGTTCGGACTGCGGTCACTTACTTCGGATCGCCGCCCCGAACGAACTTGTTCGGCGTGCCCTCGAGCCCGATGGGGCGCCCGGTCTCGGGGCGCCAGAGCACGGCGTCCTCGATCCTGCGCGCGAGCTCAAAATCCTTGTCGGTGATGCCTCCGGCGGAATGCGTCTGCAGCTTCACGCCGACCTTTGCCCACGTCACCGTGAGATCGGGATGGTGATACGCCGCCTCGGCGAAGTACGCGATCGTATTGACGAGCATGAGCGTCGTCGGCCAGCCGTCCGTTTTGTACTGTCGGCGAATCCACTCGTCCTCGTAATACCACCCCGGCAGCGCTTTCAACTGCTCGGCGATCTGCTCCTCTGTGTACGTCGGATCCTTTCTGACCATGCGTTGCGACTCCTCACGAGTGGTATCTCACATTACTACGCCGCCGCCGATCATGAGCATCTGCCCCGTCAGAAATGCGGAGCTCGGTGAGGCGAGAAAGACGGCAGAGCGCGCGACGTCTTCGGGAGTGCCCCATCGTTTGAGCGGCGTCGACTCGACGACGTTGCGATAGTACGCGGGATCCATTGCGGTCGCTGCGAACTCCGTTTCGATCCAACCGGGCGCGAGGATGTTAACGCGCACCTTTGGCGCGACGGAGCGCGCGAGCGACTTGCTGAAGCTCAAGATTCCGCCCTTGACGGCAGAGAACATTTGCGGGTTGGTGCCTTCGAAGCCGAAGAGAACGTGATCCCAGCTCATGTTGATGATCACGCCGCCGTCGGGCTGCTCCTGCATCATGCGTGCGGCTTCCCACGATGCGAGGATGGTGCCGCGCAAATCTACCATGAGCAGCTGATCGAGCTTCTCGAGGCGGGATTTCTTCGCGTCTTCGCCGGTGAGGATGTCGGCGCCTGCGCTGTTGATCCAGATGTCGACGCGCTCGAACTGGTCTGCGAGGTCCCGTGCGAGCGCCGTTATCGAGGCGGGATCGGCGAGCTCGAGCTGGAAGACGGCGGTGCGCCGGCCGATTCGCTCGATCGCGGTGGAGACGCTGGTCGCGTCGCGGATGCCGGTGCGATAGGTGAGCGCCACGTCGGCCCCTGCGTGGGCGAGGGCCAGGGCAATCGCGCGTCCGATTCCCGTGGATGCACCGGTCACGAGCGCCACTTTGCCGGCGAGAGGAAACAGTGCGTCGGGCAACTGGTGGCGCTCCCGAAAATGATGCTAGCTTACCGGCGACTGCGCACTAATTAGCGCCGGATGCATGGGCGGAACAAGGGGGAGCGCATGCGGCTGCTGGTGAGTGTTCGGAGTGCTGAGGAGGCGCGGAGCGCGCTGGCAGGGGGCGCGGAGATCATCGATGCGAAGGAGCCCGCGCTCGGGGCACTTGGTCCGGTGCGAAACGAGGTGCTGCGCGAGATCATCGCTGCGGTGAACGGTGTGCGTCCCGTCAGCGCAGCGCTTGGTGACGCGGGCGATGCGGACGCGCTGGCGGACGGGGCGCGAGCGGCGGCCGAAGCGGGGGCGATGTTCGTGAAGGTAGGATTCGCGGATGTGCGCGAGAGCGGGGCGGTGCGTGAGCGGCTCGCGCGGGTGATGGATGGCGCGCTCCTGCCCACCGCGCCCTGCGCCGTAGTCGCGGTGGCGTACGCGGACTGGGACGAGGTGGGTGGTGCGGCTCCGTCGACGGTGCTCGCGGCGGCCGCGGCCGAGGGCGCGATGGGGGTGCTGGTTGATACCGTGCGAAAGGATGGCGCCGGCCTCTTTCGCTGCCTCGGGCGCGCTGCGCTGGGGTCGCTCGTGCGAGAGGCTCGTGCGCGCTCGCTGCTCGTGGCGCTCGCGGGGCGAATCTCCGTGGACGATCTGGCGTTCGCCTACGAGGCGGGGGCGGAGATCGTGGGCGTGCGCGGCGCGGCGTGCGAGGACGGGCGCGAGGGGCGCGTGCGCGAGAGCCGGGTACGCCAGCTGGTGACGGCGCGCGATCTGCTTCGCGTGCATCGTGGAGACACGCACGCGATCGCGCGAGAGCTCACGCGGGAAACCAGCTTCCGGTAAGCAGCGCGGGCGTCATGATCGAGTAGTGGAGCGAGGGGGCGCGAGCACGATCGAAGTAGCGATCGACGACCGTGAGGGCATCATGCGCATCGGGCTTGATCAGAATGAGCCACTTCGCGCCCACTTCGGACGCGACCCACGCAGCGATGCTGTCGCTGGTGACATCCCACGAGTGCGGAAGCGGGTCCGCCTCGCGAAGCCAGCGATAGGGAGCGAGCACGGGGACTTGGTGCCGCTGGTGCGCGCGCGCAATCTCACCGGGGCGGTAGACGAGCTCGGCGCCCTGCATCCTCGAGGTGAGGAGCATCGCGTACTGATCCATGCCGAGGATGGCCATCCAGTGCGCGTCGTCCTCGGAGAGGGGATGTCGCTCGCCGACGTCGCGCACGGCGTCGGCGAAGGGGCCACCACCGGGAATCACGAGGAGCGAGCGTTCGCGGGCAGTGAGTGCGAGGGCGGCGAGCGTGCGGGCGAGCGCGTCTCCTTCGCCGAGCAGCGCGCCGCCGATCTTGACGACGGCGTCGATCACGGGTGTTTCCCGGCGAGCCAGCGTTCGAGGAGGAGCGCAACGGCGAAGGCGGTCTCGGCACCCGCTGCGCGCGGAGCGCCGGCGGCGATGAGATCGTCGGTCGCGATGCGAAGGCCCGCGCGGCGGGCGGCGGCGCGTGCGAGGAAGGCGCCGTGGCCGGCGATGACTGCGGTGGCGACGTGCGGATGACGCTCGCGCACGCGCGTGATCGACGCGGCGATGCGTGCGATCATCGTGTCGGCGACGAAGGCGGCGATGCGATCGATGTCGGAGTTGTCGAGGAGCTCGCGGTCCGCGCAGACCACGCGCGCGATGCGCTCGCCCGCGAAGGTCCGCGTCGTGGGGCGGGAGTCGGGGGTGGGCGCGGTGTACCCTTCGGGCGAGAGCTCGCCGCGCCAGACGTGAATATCGCCCGAGAGCGCGAACGACTCGGCCGAGACGCCGGCGAGGCCATCGTGCAGTGGGACACGGTGGGCGATTGCCTCGACGGGCGTGCGAACGGCGCCGAGGTAGAGGAGCTCGCCGGAGAGGAGGCGCTCCGGATCGGTGTGTCCGATGGCGGCGACGCGCGAATCAGCGATGGGAATAATGTCGGTGGTCGTGGTGCCGACGTCGACGAGGATCGCATCGCTGATGCGCGTGGCGACCAGATTCGCCGTGGCGGCCCAGTTCGACGCGGCAACCAGGAGTGGCGCCTCGCGCGCCGCCGCGAGATCGACGAAGCGACCGTCGACGGTGTAGACGCATATGCGCGCGTGTGGAAAGGCGTGCGATATCGCGTCGAGGATGTAGCCAACGCCGTCGCGTTTCGTGCGGAAGAGCTGCGAGAGCTCGGCGGTCATGGTGATCGCGTGGGTCTCGGAGCCATCGGCGCCGAGCGTGGCGGCGAGGCCCACGAGTCGCGCCGCGAGGGTGGTGGGCGCGTGCTGGAGCTCGAAGGGCTCGTTGCGCGCGGCGAGCGCCACGGCGCCTGCCACGCGCGCGGCCTTCGTGTTCACACCTCCAATGTCCCAGCCGAGAACGGTCATTGCTCGTGCGTGTCGTGAGGAGCCGCGGATGCGCATTATACCCGTAATTGATCTCCGAGCGGGAGAGGCGGTGCATGGAACGGGTGGCGATCGTGCGCGCTATGAGCCCGTGGCGTCGGCGATTTCGCCGATGCAGGGCGACGCGCTTGCGCTCGCGCAGGCGTACGCGGCGGTGCTGCGAACGACCGAGATGTACATCGCGGACCTTGATGCAATCGGAGGCGGGGCGGCGCAGTACGCGATGCACCAGGGGCTCGCGCGGCTGTCGCGGTGCTGGATCGATGCCGGGGTGCGTACGGAGGGAGACGCGTGCGCGCTCATTGACGCGGGGGCGGATCGCGTGGTTGTCGGGCTCGAGACGCTGCCGAGCTTCGAGATGCTCCGGGCGATCGTGCAGAGAGTTGGCGGCGAGCGGGTCGTGTTCAGTCTCGATTTGCGGAGCGGTGTGCCGCTCGCGCAGGCGGACGGTCTGCGCGCGATGGCGCCGCGCGAGCTGGCGAGACGGGGGGTGGATGCGGGAGCCGAGGCGGTGATCGTGCTCGATCTCGCGCGCGTCGGGGGCTCAGGAGGGGCGGACGACGCGATGATGCGGGAGATGCGCGCGGCGTTGCCGGGGGTTGATCTCATTGCGGGGGGCGGCGTGCGTCACCGCGAGGATCTCGAACGGCTCGCCGCCGCCGGGGCGAATGGCGCCCTGGTGGCGACGGCCGTGCATCGTGGAGCGCTCGGGAGCGATTGGGCCTAACTGCGACGGGCTAGTGGACCGCGTCTGAGTTTCTGATGGCACGGACGCGGTGTTTGGGATTCGCATAGCTCCACGCAAATGGTCGTGCTGTTTTGTTATGCAACTGGATGTAGCGCAGGAGTTTGTTGCGGAGATCGGGCACCGAGGTGA
>JBBSEY010000070.1:0-13279 GCA_038239265.1 Gemmatimonadales bacterium
AAGTGCAAGCGGCTGTAGTCGGCCGCGAGCGTCGCCCCCATGTTCACGAGCTGGAGCAGCGCGGTGCGACGAACCTCGTCCGCGGATTGAGCGCCGAGTAGCGGGTCGTCGAGCTCGCGCGCACCGGTGGCGTCGGGATCGATTTCGACATCGAAGCCGCGCACGAGTGCTTCGCGCACCGATGTCGACACGCACATGTGGGCGTAGAAGCCGGTGACGAGCACGCTGGTGACGCCGAGGTCGCGGAGCCAGCGCTCGAGGTGCGTGGTGGTGAAGGCGCCGAAGACTTCCTTGGTGAAGAGCCGCTCGCTGCTCGCACTGCCGGGAGTGGGGCCGAGTCCAGGGGTGAGGGCGGCGCCCCAGCTGCCCGGAATGAATGCGCGCGATTCCCCGGGCTTGTTGTGGTGCTGGATCCAGGCGACCGGGCGGGCGGCGCTTCGAGCGGTGGAGACGTGGGCAAGGATGGCGCGGACGGCGGCGTCGTGATTGGGGACGGGGCGGAGTCCGGCGGGAGAGAACTCGTTCTGGGCGTCGACGACGAGGAGGGCTTGCATTATAAGGCTCGTTGCAAAGGGATTTTGTTATTGCGTCAAAATCATACAATAACTATCCTTTTTTACGCAAATCGACCGAAAATTCTTCGGTTGAGCCAAATCGATTGCAATGGAATGATTATGCTGGATGCCACCGATCGCACCCTCGTCGCCGCCCTGCAGCACGATGCCCAACTTCGCCTCGAGGATCTCGCCAGGCTCGTTCGCATGGTGCCATCGTCCGTGCACGAACGGCTCAGACGTCTCACCAACGATGGGGTGATCCGCCGGTGGACGATCGATATTGACGCCGCCGCGTTCGGGCTCGACGTGCTCGCCTACATCGGCGTGCGCTCCTCGCGACCATGCTCGGAGCTGTTGCCGCGTATGGAGTCGATCGATGCGATCGAGGAATTTCACTCCGTCGCCGGCGCGCTCGGCCTGCTGCTCAAGGTGCGCGTCCAGAACACACTGGCGCTCCTCGAGCTGGCGGAGCAGCTGCGCGAAATTCCGGGGGTGGAGGGAACAGAGACATCGATCGTGCTCAAAACGCAGATCGATCGGCCGACCGCACTGCCGGCGGTGGCGGGAGCAAGGCGCGAGCGCTGAAAGTTCAACTCAGCGCGGATGCTCCACGATTTCCATGAGCTGTTCGGACGACAGCGTCTCCCACTGTCCCGGATAATGCCACAGGCGCCTGCACACGGTTCCGGAATCGCATATCAGGCAGCTCTCCCGCTCGGCGCCGGGCACTCCGTACGCGCGCGCCTCGCGCACACGCCATCGCGTCCCATCTTCCGAATAGATCTCACGCTCGACGAGCGTTTCCAGTCTGGCCTTCTTCATCCGCGACACAACCTCGGCAACTCGTTGCTGCTTTCCTAGGCAAGAAGCGAGTCGCACGGGCCGATTTAGTCAGGAAATACCATTACAATCTCCAAAGTATTCGTCGAGCGTCACCGAGACGACGTGGCTGAGGAATGGTTTGTCGTGCGCGGTGCGCGCGACCACGCGAGCTTCCGGAAGCGATGCCCAGATCTCCTTCACGGCGATGACGATCTGCTCCGCGCGAACACCGGAGCCTTTCGCGACAGCGCACACCCTGTGCAGCTCCTCACGCAATGCGGAGCGGTCGAAGTCGCCCCCGTTCGCGAGCCGGCTCGCCGCGGTGAGCAGTGGCAGCTCGAGCAGCGCGCGGAGTGTATTTCGCTGACGAAGCAGCTCGGAAGCATCCGCATTCGCCTTGCCGCCCATCGAGCGGTTGAGGTCGTCGATCATCGGATATCCTCGCGTGGAAAGCCTGCTTGCGAAATGAGCACGGTGTAAGGCGGAGCCGGAGACGTATCGCTTCATACCTTTCCCGCCCCGGGAGAATTGCTAAGGGGGCCGCCCTGACAACGCAATGGCGCTGTTCAAAAGCGTACATAAAGGATACATTCGGACTCGTTAGAGCTCTCTAGAGGCCGCTAATGGCCTGTCGCCGGTCGATGCACCTGTTCGTCGTGCGTGCCCCACACGAGCGCCGGATCCTTCTCCCACGGCGACAGATGCACCATCCAGCCGAACAGCGTCGGCAGGAAGTGGCCACCCGCCGCATCACAGGCTTCTCGCGTCACGATCGTGCCGCGCAGACCGAAGCGCGACGGTGCATCGCCCGCGGGGAGAATAGCCTGCCCCCGTCCCTTGGGCGGGAGACACGAATTCGTATGCAGATGCCACTCGGCCACACTCAGGGGCACCCGCTCGTTCAGCTCCTCGAGCGAGTAGTGCTTCGGCGCCGTGTACATCGCACTCTCGAGTCGATAGCCGTCGGTCGTCTTGCGATAGAGCAGCGCAGTCGGCCTCGATGGATCGAAGGTGAAGAGCGCCTTGAGCCCGTTCGTCCTGCTCGTGAAGTGGTAGACCTTCTGCGGAACGTTCGGTAGAAATATCGTGAAGCCGTCGGCGAGAGCCACGTGGTAGTCGCGATACTTCGCGATCGCGACGCGAAGCGTATCGGCGATCGAGGACGCGCGCGCCGAGTCGCCGGCATGCACGGGGCCGATCTTCGTCATCGTCATGTGCGCCATCGGCATCGGTTCGCCGGACATCGCGCCATTGGCGGCGGACATGTCCATTCCCGGCGTCGACTGCCCAGGCAGTGCGGGAGCCGATAGTGCGAGGAGTGCCGCGATCGCTGCGAGCAGTGCAGGTCTCATGAGCCTGTCGTCGAGTGGGGGACACTCGATAGACGTCAGGGCGCACGCAATAGTTAAGTGCGCGCGGTCGCTCGCTCCACGGCTAGCGAATTGCCTTCGGTATGGGCGTCGGCGGCGTCTTCGCGGGCTCGTCGACGTTGTTCACGATGATGATCGCCAGCGCGACGGCCGTGATGCACAGAATGATCGTGACCAGGTAGACGGGCCACCGGCGACGGAAAGTTCGCTTCTTGCTGGCCCACCGCAGGCGGGCGCGAGAGCTTGCTGACGGCATCGCGTGGCCGGTTTTGGGGGGCACACTCCAGGATAATCGCCGAGCCCGCTTGGACGCAACTGCATCCATTTGTGCCTGTAGGGCTCATTTCCCTCCGCGAAGCGCGCAGGCGCTACTGCACCCCCGCCCACGCGCTGTGCACCTCTTCCTTCGCATTTTCCGCCGCCGCGACCGGGATTGGGCGCTGATCCTTGGGCGGGAAATACGCATTGTGTACGTACTGGCCGACCATGCGTTGCGTGTTGAAGAACGAGCCATTCAGTGCAATCGCGTTGCGCATGACCTTCGCCCACGAAAAGGGGAGCCCGTAGAAGAGCGGAAGGATCACGCGCTCGAGCTTCACGTAGAGGTCCGCGATCTCTTCGTCTTCATCTGAGCGCGCTGCGCCGATCGACCAGCCGGTGACGCCGTCGATGCATCCCTCCACCCACCAGCCATCGAGCACCGAGTACGAGGGGACACCGTTGAGCGCGGCCTTCATTCCGCTCGTCCCCGAGGCCTCGAGCGGCTTCGTCGGATTGTTGAGCCAGAGGTCGACCCCCGACGTCATCAGATGTGCGATGTCCATCTCGTAGTTCTCGACGTAGACCACGTGCACCGACGCGGGGAGCGACGCGGCCGCCGCGTAGATCTGCTTGATGAGCGTCTTCCCCCCCTCATCGCGCGGATGCGCCTTTCCTCCGAACAGGAGCTGGATCCTCCCCGACCGCTCCGCGATCGCCTTGAGCCGCTTGATGTCCGAGAAGATCAGATCGGCGCGCTTGTACGGCGTGGCGCGGCGCGCGAAGCCGATCGTCATCACCGCAGGATCGAGCTTCACTCCCGTGCGTTTCAGCACCTCGGCGAACAGCGCCGCCTTGGTTTCGGCGTGCGCATCGAGGATCTCCTCCAGCGGGATGTCGATCGCGTAGCGGAGATACTGATTGTCGCGACGCCACTCGGGAATGCGCCTGTCGAAGAGCTCCTGGAACGGCTGCGCGGTCCACGTGGTCGCGTGCACGCCGTTGGTGATCGAGTCGATCGGATAGTCGGGGAACATTCCCTGCGAGATCTCGCGATGCCGCATCGCGACGCCGTTCACGTAGCGAGAGAGTCTGAGGGCAAGGTGCGTCATGTTGAGCGTGTGATCCTCGATCACGCGCGCATCGACGAGCATCTGTGCGCGATCGGCGCCGAGCACGGTCGTGTACTCGCTTTCGTTGAAGCGGTCGTGGCCGGCGGGGACGGGGGTGTGCGTCGTGAAGATGCAGCGATGGCGCACGCGCTCGAGATCGGCTTCGCTGATGTCGCGATGCGCCCGCCCTGCCATCTCGCGCTCGAGGAGCGTGAGGGTGAGAAGCGCGGCGTGTCCCTCGTTGATGTGGTATTGCGCGCGATCGGCGTAGCCCAGCGCTTCGAGCATCGCCGCTCCGCCCATCCCGAGCACGACTTCCTGGCAGAGGCGATAGTGGCTGTCGCCGCCGTAGAGGCAATCGGTGAGCGTGCGATCCCACTCCGAGTTCTCATCGAGCTTCGTGTCGAGGAGAAAAACGGGGACGACGTGGCCGCCGGCGCCGCGCACGTCGTAGCGCCACGCGCGGATCTCGACGCGCCGCCCTGCGATCTCGACGGAGGCGCGCGCCTGTTGGGGGGCGAGCACCGTTTCGGGATTCCAATTGACGGGCTCCTCGTGCTGCTGCCCGTTGGGGTCGAGGTGCTGGGTGAAGTAGCCCTTCCGGTGCAGGAGGGTGACGGCAACCATCGGCACTTCGAGATCGGCGGCGGCGCGGAGGGTGTCGCCGGCGAGGACGCCGAGTCCGCCGCTATAGGTGGGGATAGCCTGCTCGAGGCAGATCTCCATCGAGAAATAGGCGACGATGGCGCCTGTCGGAATCGTCATGACGCGGAGCTGGGGGCGGGGATACGGGGAGGTGTGTGCGGCGAAGAGGCTTAAGGTACGAGGTTGGAGGCGCGTGGGGCCACCGTTTCAGCTTTTGCCAGCGGTGAGTTCGGGGTTCTTACGGACGGGATATCGAGACGCGAAGAAGTACCGCGACGGGTGCCACGGCGAGAATTTCAGCGAGAGGGACGCGAACGTTGGTCGCGGAGGGTTGGGGGAAGAGGAGCTCGCGGGAGGAGATGGCGCAGCGCCACTGAGTGGCGGCGAGTGGCGCGGGGAGATGGAGCTCGGTGTCGCGCCAGAGCTCGCCGGTTGGGTTCGGGGCGAGGGCGTAGGAGAGGCGCGGCACCACGATGATGGCGGCGTCGCTGGGGGCGGAGGGAGCGGAGCGGCGCTCGAATGCGACGACGTGGGGGCCGAGGGGGCCGTGGGCGGCGAGGGGGTGGTAGGAGCCGTGGGCGAAGAGGGGGGCGTGGTCGGCGCGCGCGCGCAGGGTTGCGCGGAGGATTGCGAGCTTGAACGAATCGTTGCCGGAGTTCGCAAATGATTGTGTGATTGCCGCTTGCGTGATGTCACCGGTTGGTGACATGCTGATCATTTGGTTCCGGAGTGCGTAGTCGATCGGGCGGCGATTGTCCGGGTCGACCAGCGAGTAGTTCCACAGCTCATCGCCCTGATAGATATCCGGAAAGCCCGGAGCGGTGAGATGGAGCACCGTTCTCGCGACGGCGTTCCACACTCCGGCGGGCGCCACCCGCGCGACGAATGCCTCGAGCTCGCGCAGGAATTCGGGTCGCGCGAAGAGCGCGCGGATGAACGCCGAGAGTGCGCGCTCGCACTCCTCGTTGACGTCGGTCCACGAGGTGCGCCCCTTGGCCTCGCGCGCGGATTTCTGCGCGAAGGCGATTGCGCGCTCGCACAGATCGCGGCGTTCTCCGTTGGACGCGCGCTGCATGGGCCACATGCCGATGAGCGTCTGGTAGAGCACGTACTCGGTGTGCGCGTCGGGCGCGAGCCTGTCGTCGACGCGCGTCTTGAGCGGGCGGTGCGCGCGTTCCCAGGTGGCGAGCTGCTTCGCCCACTCGCGCGGGATCTCCGAGAGCACGTCGAGCCGCGAGCGGACGTCCGCGCTCCGCTTGGTGTCGTGCGTGCTCGTGGCGAGCATCGTTGCGGGCCGGCGGAGGCTCCGCTCGATGTTCGCATCGTGGAAATAGGCCACGGCGTCGCCGAGCTCGCCTGCGGGGTCGGCGCCGACTTCGTTGAGGGAGAGGAGCGGCGAGTATCGATAGAGCGCGGTGTCCTCGATTCCCTTAGCTGTCGCGGGCCCGCTCACCTGCTGGAAGCGCAGCACGAATGCGTCGTGCTCCGCCCTCTGATCTTCGCCGAGCGATGAGCGATCGCCGAGAAAGACTTCTTGGAGGAGGGCGAGGAGGGGGGCGCGCATGAGCGCGAGCGAACCGGCGCTCGCGAACGCGCGCTCGAGGGCGGCGCGATCGTCCTCGTCGAGGGCGAGTGCGCCGGCTTGGATGTAGGTGCGATAGACGGGGAGGTGCGCAATCAGCTGTACGATCCCCTCGGAGAGCTGCGCGCGCGTGAGCGATTCGGTGCGCGCATCGTCGCGCGCGATTGGCGCGAGGAATCGCGCGAGCCGCTGCACGTCGGAGGCGAGCGAGCCGCGAAGAATGAAGGCCTTGCCGCGCGTGGCGACCTCGTGGAAATCAAGCTCCGGGCGGCGGATGCCGAGGAAGCTGCGGTACGTCTTCTCGATCTCGGCGCGGCCGGCGGGATCGATGCAGATCGCGTCGAGCTGGGCGAGGAATTCGTATCCCGTGGTGCCGGCGACGTTCCACTCCGCGCGGAGTCGCTCGCGCCCCGATAGAATCTTCTCGACGAAGAGCGGGACCGCCGCGCCCGGGGCGACCTGCTGGATCGCGGCGTTCAGGCGATCGAAGTAGTCGCGCGGATTGCGCAGCCCATCGACGTGATCGATCCGCAATCCATCGATCTGTCCGTTTTTCAGCCACTGGATGATGCGGCGGTGCGTCGCGCCGAAGACGGCAGGGTCTTCCATGCGAAGGGCGACGAGCTCGTTGATGTCGAAGAAGCGGCGGTAGTTGATCTCGTGCGCGGCGCGGCGCCAATAGACGAGGGCGTAGACCTGCGCGCCGAGGAGCGCAGCGACGCGCGCGGTGGCGCCATCGCCCGACGTGAAGGCACGCGCTGCGCTCTCGAGTGCGCGGTGCACTCCGCTCGATCGCGCCACGAGCGTTTCGAGCCGGCGCAGGAGCTCGGGGGCTTCCTTCTGTCGCTTCTCGATGAGCGAGCGGCGAGTGGTGAGCCGGGGCGGGAGCGCGGCGAGCGCGAGGAGGATGCTCGTGAGCTCGTAGCCGTCCTCCACCGGAACTTCCGCGGGGAGTGCGCTCGTCGCGAGCGCGAGCACGGAGGGGATCGTCGCCGGATCGAGTGGGAAGCTGTGCTCGAAGTACTCGAGACGATAGCGGCCGCCGGTCAGCGCGACCCGAAACTCGCCTTTGTCGATGGCGCTCTCGAGCTCGGTGCCGAGGATCGGGATGAGGACTCGGCCCTTGAGCCCGCGCGCGGGAGCGTTCCAGTCGATGTCGAACCAGCTCGCGTATCGGGATGCGGGGCCGTTCGCGAAGAGATCGTCCCAGAACGGATTGTCGGCGCCGACGCCCATGTGGTTCGGGACGATGTCGAGCACGAGCCCCATGTCGTGCGCGCGGAGCTCGGCCACGAGCGCATCCCAGCTCGCGTCGCTGCCGAGCTCGGGGTCGAGGCGCGTGGGGTCGACGACGTCGTAGCCGTGCGTGCTCCCGGGGCGCGAGCGGAGCACGGGGGACGCGTAGATGTGCGAGATGCCGAGCTTCGCGAGGTATGGGACGATCGCTCGCGCATCATCGAGCCTGAAGGCGGAGCTGAGCTGCAGACGATAGGTCGCGCGGATCGGGATCGTCATCGGACTGTGGTCGCCCGGGTCAGCGCCCCGCGCGGACGGGATCGGGGAAGGCGATGGCGACGTCGGGATCGTCCGCGATCATCTCGAGCGACTGCGAGAGGCGGCGCGTCCAGCTGCGAAAGAGATCCGCGCTCACGCCGGGGAGATTCACCGGCTCGCGCTCACCGACGAGATCCTCGAGATAGATGCCGACGAGTGCCGCCGGCGTGGAGCAGAGGAAGCGGTGGACGGCGCCGCGCAGCTCGGCGTTGCTCGGCGATTCCGCCTGGGTGCTCTTGAGCGCGCCCTCGGCCACGAGCCGCTCGACGAGGAAGCGGCGCTCGTTGTCGCGATGTGCGTGCGCGGCGGCGGCGTGCTCGGCGGAATGGATCAGGCCGGCCATGTGCTGCAGCTCGATGTCGCGCGCGGTCCAGAAGCCGGTGATCGTCGCCATGTCGTGCGTGTCGGCGGTGGTGAGCGAGAGCTTCGGATACGACGACGCAGGGAGGAAGCGGCCATCGCTCTCGCGCTCGAAATACATCACGCGCGAGGAGAGGAGCCCCCAGCGCTCGAGGACACCGGGCACTTCCGGGGGCACGGTACCGAGATCTTCGCCGACGATGAGCGCGTGATGACGCACGCTCTCGAGGGCGAGGATTCCCATCATGTCCTCGGTGGGAAAGCGGACGTACGCACCGAAGGGGCCGGGCATTCCCGCGGGAATCCAGTATTGACGGAAGAGGCCGAGCACGTGATCGATGCGGAGTGCGCCGGCGTGGCGGAGCGAGGCGCGGATGAGCGCGATCCAGAATGCGTAGCGATCCTCGACGAGCTGCCGGGGATCCATGGGCGGAAGCCCCCAGTTCTGTCCCTGTGGTGCGTAGCCGTCGGGGGGCGCGCCGACGGAGACACCGTTCAGGAAGAGATGACCGAACGCCCAGACGTCGGCGCTGTCGGGCGCGGCGCCGATCGCGAGATCCTGGTAGATGCCGATGCCGAGTCCGGATTCGCGCGCGAGGCTGGCGGCGGAGGCGAGCTGGCGATCGAGCTCGAACTGGAGCCAGCGATGGAAGTCGACTCCGTTCTCGTTCGATGCGCGGAAGGCGATGACGTCGGAGGATGCGGGGTGGCGATACTCGGCGGGCCACTCTGGCCAGCCGTGCGGCGTACCGTCGGCGGCGAAGTGATCGTCGAGCGCGCAGAAGGTCGCGAAGTTGACGAGCGTCGCGCCTTCCTGCTCGAGGTACGTTCGATAGTCGCGGCCGCGGCCGGAGCGCGCATCGCGGTGGCGGATGATGAAGGTGCGATGGAGCATCTCGAGCGCGCGGCGCTTCAGGGCCCACGCGCGATCGTAGTCGACGTGCGTGCTCGCGCGAAGGGAGGCGAGTGTGGCCTGGGTGGCGGGATCATCGAGGAGAGCGCGCGCATCGACGCACTCGCCGAGCTCCGGCACGGCCATGACGTCGATGTAGATCGGATTGCGATAGAGGCGGCTGACGGGGCTGTACGGCGAGATGTCGTGACCGCGATTGCGGAGCGCATGTAGCGGATTCACGCCGACGAATGCAGCGCCCTTCTCGCCGCTCCACTCGGCGATGGTGGCGAGATCGGTGATGTCGCCGACGCCCCAGTTGCGATCGCTGCGCACGGCGTAGAGGTTGGCGATGAGTCCCATGGCGCGGCGGATCGGGGCCATGCTCCTTGGCGGAACGACGATGAGCGATTGCTGCTCGCCGTCGATGGTGAGCGTGTGGTAGCCGATCGGGAGCTCTTTTCCGATGCGCCAGTCGCCGCCGCGCTCGAGCGTGAGCGTCGCGCCGCGCGCGGGCATCGTGAAGTCGGAGCCGTGGACGATCACGCGGACGGGAGCCAGCGGGCGCGCAGCCTCGCGCGCGTCGAGGAGCGCGAGTGCGGCGGCGGCGCGATCCTCGGTGGACGCATCGAAGCCCATGGCGGCGATGATGGCGACACGCGTCTCATCGGATGTGACGCGCGTCTCGCGCCCGGTCTGGTCCACGTACGCGGCGAGAATTCCGAGGCGGTCGGCGAGTGTGTGGAGTGCAGAGGGAGGCATCGTGGAAAGGTAGCGTGTTGAGCGTGGCAAACGCCGCGCTACCTTTAAGGAGAGATCCGAGGCACATCGACAACTCCGGGGGAATGCATGAGAAGGAATCGTCCGAGCGTCATCGCAGCGATCGGCTTTGCGGCAGTTGCTCTCGTGGCGGCGGGGCGCGCGCCGGCGCACGCGGCGAAGCAGGCGGCAGAGTCGTGCTGGTTCCAGGCAAAGCCCGGCGAGCTCGAAAAGAGAAAGAGCTCGCACGATTCGGCGTCCGTGGTTCTCGATGGCGGCACGGTGAAGGTGTGCTACGGCCGTCCGCACGTGAACGGGCGCGAGGTCATGGGGAAGCTGGTGCCGTACGGCGAGCCGTGGCGCATGGGCGCCGATGAGGCGACGGCACTCTACGTGCCGTTCCGCGCGACGGTCGCGGGAGTGAAGGTCGAGCCGGGCTGGTATTCGATCTACGTGATCCCGACCGCGAAGACGTGGCAGGTGGTGGTGAACTCGGATGCGAAGCGCTGGGGTGTGGACATCGATGCGAAGGTACGCGCGAAGGACGTGGGCACGGGAAGCGTGAGCGCCGAGCATCTCGCGTCGCCGGTGGAGGTGCTGACGATCACGATGAAGTCGTCGTCGCCGAAGCAGGCGACGATGGACGTAGCGTGGGCGGACACGCATGTGCGCATCCCGATCGCAAGGCAGTGATCGGGAGTGCGGCGCACCGGAAGGAGGCTAGTGCCCCATCCGGTGCGCGGTCACGAAGTAGTTGGAGTCGACGCGAAACGCCGTCGCATCTACCGAAAGCTTCGTGGTCCGCAATGAGGTCGTCGGGCGGAGCATCACCACGCTGTCGCCGACGAAGCCGCGAACCGGCATGTCGAAGCCCGGGACCACATTCGCCCATTTGTAGGTGAGCGACTTTCCCTTTGTGCCGTAGTCGAGCACGGGGATCATCGTCGTCGTCAGGTACTGCGCGAAGAGCTTGCGCAGGTCGAGGCCGGCGTGCTCGCTGATGTAATTTTCGATTTGCGCGCCGGTGACGGTCTGGTGGTAGAACGTCCTGCTCAGCCCGCGGAGGATCGAGCGCCACTTCTCATCGTCGTTCACGATCTGACGAATGGTGTGGAGCATGTTGCCACCCTTCTCGTACATGTCGCCCGAGCCCTCGCGATTGAGCCCATACTCGGCGACTACCGGCGCATCGTTCCTGATGTTCGCGCGCTCGCCGATCGCGTAGAGCGCGCCCTTCTCCTTCCCCTGCTGGCATTCGGTATAGATCGACTCCGCGTAGTTCGCAAAGCCCTCGTGCACCCACGAGTCCGCGATGTCCTTCGTCGTGATGCTGTTGCCGAACCACTCGTGCGCGCTCTCGTGGACGATGATGAAGTCCCAGCCGAGTCCGAGGCCGGTGTGTGAGCGGTCGGTGCCGCGATAGCCGTTCTTGAACCCGTTGCCGTACGCGACGGCCGACTGATGTTCCATCCCGAGGTGCGGCGCCTCAACGAGCTTGTAGCCGTCGTTGTACCAGGGATATGGTCCGAACCAGTGCTCGAAGCAGGCGAGCATCGGCTTGACCTGCTCCCACTGCTTCTTCGCCGCGTCGAGATGGTAAGAGAGCGGCCAAAAGTCGAGTGAGAGCTCGCCCGCCTCGCCGGCGTAGCTCTCGGTGTAGTGCGCGTAGTTGCCCGCGTTGACCGCGACATCGTAGTTGTTGATCGGTGACGCGACGAACCATTCATAGGTCGTGGTGCCATCGCTATTGTGCGTCGTCGAGCGCAGCCGCCCATTGGAGACGTCGATCATCGAGTCGGGGACGGAGATGGCAACGCGCTGCGAGTCGGGCTCGTCGGCCTGGGTGTCCTTGTTGGGCCACCAGACGCTGGCGCCGAGTCCCTGGTTGGAGGTGGCGACCCAGCGGTTGCCGAGCGAGTCGAGCGACCAGGAATAGCCACCGTCCCACGGTGGGCGGATCGCCGCGCGCGGTTTGCCGTGATAGTAGACGGTGACAGCCATGTGCGCGCCGATCTTCTGCGACTCGAGCAGCGACGCGAAGAAGGCGTTGCTATCGCGGCGGAAGTTCAGCATGCGACGATTCTGCTTGATGCTGTCGATCACCATGGGCAGCTGCAGATCGATCTGCATCTCGCGCGCGGGGGCCAGGACCTCGTACGTGATGCCGACGTAGCCGCTGATCGAGCTGTCGGCTGGAGAGATGCGCGTGTGGAGATCGTAGAAGGTCACATCCCACCATGCGCGCTCGGGAGTGATCGAGCCGCGGAGGGAATCGGCGTGCGTTGGGGGCGCGACCGTCTGTTGCGGGCGCGGGTGCGTGGTGGTGGTCTGGGCGCACGCTGGTGCGAGCGCGAGCGGCAGAGCGAGCAGGGAGAGGTGAGCGAAGCGCATGAGCAGGAATCTACGCGAGCACAAATCCGATTGCATCTTCACCTGCTGATCGGAGCCGCGCCCAGATGCCGCAGAAAGAATCGCTCCCAGCTCGCGGCTTCGAAGGGCGGCATTCCCGCGTGACCGCCCGGATTTACGTGGAGCGTCTTCTCCGCCGACCCGAACGTGTCGAAGAGTGCGAGCCCATCCGCGCGCGACAGCAGCTCGTCGTCCCATTGGAACATGAACTCGATCGGGATGCGAATGCTACGCGCGGCCGCTGCGAACTCGGGTGTGCCGTCGCCGAGTCCAGCGAGCCCGAACACGGCGGCCGTGATACGTGGCTCGCTGGCTACGAATGGGATTCCGAAGTAGGAGCCGAGCGAGAGGCCCCAGTAGCCGACCGGGCCGCCGCCGATGAACTCGAGCTGCTGGAGCGCATCGAGTGTGGCCGACCACTCGCGCGCTGCCTGCGCGGCGTATCGCAAGGTCGTTCGCACCGGCTCGCCTGTCATTCCGCCGGCGCGCTGGAGCTGTTCCCGCATCGATGCGAAGAAGACGGCCGATTCTTCCGGTGTGACGCGATCGCCGTGCATCGGAGCGTCGATTGCCGCGGCGGCGAATCCGCAGTCGCGAGCGAAGCGCTTCGCGAGCCCCGCGAGCCTGCCTGCGCCCTTGTGCTGCGAGCCGCCGTGTCCGAGGAGGAGCAGGGGACGTGGGCCTGTGGCATCGGCAGGTGACCAGACGACGGCCGGCACGACCGCACCGGCCACTGTCGTGTCGAAGAGTCGCTCGGTGACGCCGCGTTCGGAGTGCTCTCTGGAAAATTTCAATCGATTTATGGCCTGCAAGCGACCCTCTAGTGTCCTGATGCTGAAGTTCGTTGACAGAAACGGGCGACACTGGCGAGGATCTCATCGGCGCTCTTGGTCCAGATGAACGGCGTTGGCGCTTTGTTGTGTTGGTCCAAGTAGTGATGGATGGCGGCTTCCAGCTCG
>JBBSEY010000071.1:0-13269 GCA_038239265.1 Gemmatimonadales bacterium
ACCGTCCGACCCATGCATGAGGAGTTCGTGGAACCCACGAAGCAGTACGCCGACATCATCGTTCCTCACGGCGGCCAGAACGCAGTCGCGATCCAAATGATCGCCGCGCGCATTCTGGAGCGTCTCCGGCCGGTGGCTGCGTGATCGCCCCGACGGGTGGCGAGCGCGTCCTCGTCGTCGACGATGAAAAAGACATCGTCGCGCTCGTGGCGTACCATCTCGCCAAGGGCGGCTTTCGCGTCTCCACCGCGAGCACGGGCGCCGAGGCGCTGCAGGCGGCTCGCGAGGAGCGGCCGGCGCTGGTGGTGCTCGATCTGATGCTTCCCGGCATGTCCGGCTTCGAAGTGCTCGAGCAGCTCCGTGCCAACGAGAACACGAAGGACGTCGCGGTGCTCATGCTCACCGCGCGACGCGAGGAGGCCGATCGCATCCGCGGTCTCTCGCTCGGCGCCGACGATTATCTCGCGAAGCCCTTCAGCCCGCAGGAGCTCGTGCTGCGCGTCGGCGCGATTCTGCGCAGGCTCGCCGCCGCCGGTACCGCCGCGAGCGACGCGCTCACGATCGGCCCGATCGAGATCGATCGCTCCGCGCATCGTGTGAAGATCGACGGGCTGGAGATCGAGCTCACGGCAACGGAGTTCAAGCTGCTGTTGACGCTCGCCGAGCGGCGCGGTCGCGTGCAGGGGCGCGCGCACCTGCTCGAGACGGTGTGGGACGCGGCACCGGACATCCAGACGCGCACCGTCGACATGCACATTCAGCGGCTCCGCACGAAGCTCGGCGTCGCATCCGATCTCATCGAGACCGTACGCGGCTTCGGCTACCGACTTCGCTCACCGTCGGCCCGAGCGTCGTGAAGCTTTCGCACCGGCTCCTTGCTGGTGCGGTGCTGGTCGTCACCGTTCTGATCGTGCTGCTCGTGCTCCTGAGCGGCGTGCGACTCCGCCGTCAGCTCGAGGAGCTCGAGGTCGCGCAACTCGCCCGCGAGGCGAGGCTCATCGCGCGCGAGTGGACGCCCACCGTCGACCCCGATGCGCTTGCCGCCAGTGCCGGAGCAGCGACCAAACATCGGGTGACGCTCATCGATCACGATGGCAGGGTGATCGGTGATTCGGAGTTTCGCGGCGATGCACGGACGCGCCTCGAGAATCACAGCACGCGGCCAGAAGTGATCGCCGCGCTGCGCGACTCGGTTGGGAGCGCCAATCGCACCAGCCCGTCGGCGGGGGACAACGAGCTGTACGTGGCGATCAGGTCGCAGTATGGCGTGACGCGCGTGTCGGTGTCGACGGCGAGCCTCGATGGCATCGTCGCGCGCGGACAACGCGATGTGCTGTTCTCCGGCTTCGTCGCGCTCCTCGCGGCCCTCATCCTCGCCGCCGCATTTTCGCGCGCGGTGTCCAAGCCGGTCGTCGAGCTGCGCGACGTCGCGCAAGCGCTCGCGGCGGGCGATCTCACACGCCGCCCCGCCCTGTCCGCGCCGGGCGAGGTCGGCGACCTGGCGGCAGCGGTGCACCGGATGGCCGAGCAGCTCACGAGCCGTCTCAAGGCTCTGGAGGACGACGAGATGCACATGAATGCGGTGATCGAGTCCCTCCAGGAAGGCGTCATCGCGGTCGATGCGCGACGGCAGATCGTTCAGGTGAACGAGAGCGGGCGTCGGATGCTCCGCCTTCCGGACACCGTGCCCTTCCCCGCGGACAGACTGCCGCGCGATCGCACGCTGCGAGAAGCGCTCGCCGCCGCGTTCGCTGGCGAGTCGACGGAGCCCACCGAGATCACGGTCGATGGCCAGAGCATGATGCTCACGGCCCGCGCGCTCGGCGACGGCGGCGTGGTGCTCGCGGTGTTCGATCTCACGGCATCGCGTCGGGTGGAGGCGGTGCGGAGGGACTTCGTCGCGAACGTATCGCACGAGCTCAAGACGCCGCTCACCGTCATCCTCGGTTTCGCGGAAACGCTCGCGGCGGGGGATGTGCCGCCGGAGCAGGGGATCAGATTCGTCGAGGCGATTCAGTCGAACGCGCAGCGCATGCAGCAGATCGTCGACGACCTGCTCGATCTGTCGCGCATCGAGTCGGGGGGCTGGGTGCCGAATCCGGTCACGGTGGATCTGCGCGCGGTCGCGAGTGAGGTCGCTGCAGGGAGAATGCGCGCGTCACTCGAGAAGGGGGTGCGCCTCACCGTGGAGATCGACGATCACGCCGAGTGCGCGTTCGCGGACCCGACGGCGATTCGCCAGGTGTACGCGAATCTCGCCGACAATGCCATCCGCCACACGAACGCGGGTGGGGTGATCGTGCTGTTCAGCGAGCGAGCGGAGCGCGGCAAGGCGATCGGCGTCCGCGACACGGGAGTCGGCATCGCTCCCGAGCATCTCTCGCGCATTTTCGAGCGGTTCTATCGCGCCGACTCGGGTCGCGCGCGCGACACCGGGGGCACGGGCCTCGGTTTGGCGATCGTGCGCCACCTGGTCGAAGCGCACCGGGGCCGCGTGAAGGTCGAGAGCATCGTCGGCGACGGCACCGTCGTCTCGGCATTCTTTCCCGATGCCGGCTGACGTCCCGCCAGTCTGAGCTGACGACTGAGGACGCGGATCAAAGTCCCCCGTGACACGACCGTGACTCAGTAACAAAGAGCCAGTTACGAGCCCGCCACAACTTCCTCCGCACGAACAACCCTTCGCGGAGAATTTTGTGAACTCTCGTGTACGCATGCTCGCTCTGGCGAGTGCCCTCGTCGGCTCCTTTGCCGGCGGTCTTACGGCGCAGGATCTGAATGGCGCCGGCGCCACCTTTCCGAATCCGATCTACAGCAAGTGGTTTTCCGATTACGCCACCGCGACCGGCGTGAAGATCAACTACCAGTCGATCGGCTCCGGCGGCGGCATTCGCCAGCTCACCGAAGGAACCGTGGACTTCGGCGCGTCTGACGCACCGATGAGCGATGCCGAAATGGCGAAGCTCAAGGGTCCGGTGCTCCACTTCCCAACCGTGCTCGGCGCGGTCGTCATCACCTACAACATCCCTGGCGTCACGAAGGCCCTGCACCTCACCGGCCCCGTCGTTGCCGACATCTTCGCCGGCAAGATCATCAAGTGGAACGACGACAAGATCGCGTCGCTCAACAAGGGAACGAAGCTCCCGTCGAGCGACATTCTCGTCGTCCATCGGTCGGACGGCAGCGGCACCACGTACATCTTCTCCGACTATCTCTCCGCCGTGAGCCCGTCGTGGGCCCAGGCGCCGGGGAAAGGGAAGGAGCTCTCCTGGCCCGTCGGGCTCGGCGGCAAGGGCAATGAAGGCGTTGCTGGCCAGGTCAAGCAGACGCCGGGCGCGATCGGCTATGTCGAGCTCGCCTACGCGAAGCAGAACCAGCTTCCGTACGCCGATCTTCAGAACGCCGAGGGCGAGTTCGTGACGCCGACGATCGATGCGGTCACGAAGGCGGCGGCAGGCGCCGCGGCCAAGCTCCCCGCGAACACCGACTATCGCATCTCGATCGTCAATGCGCCCGGCAAGGGCTCGTATCCGATCTCTTCCTTCACGTGGTTGCTGGTCTATCAGACGCAGCCCGATGCGGCGAAGGGAAAGAAGCTCGTCGACTTCCTCCGCTGGTATCTGCAGAATGGCGAGAAGTCCGCGGCTTCGCTCGACTACGCGCCGCTCCCCGACAACATGATCGCGCAGTTGCAGAAGCGGTTGAGCACCATCCAGATGGCATCGCGCTAGACAACGTGACGAGCGGTGAAGCGGCACTACGCTGCTTCACCGCTTTTCGCGCCCCCACACCAAACCCCTGAGAGATTCGAATGACACGTGCCATTTCGTTCTGGTCCGCGCTCCTCGTCGTGTCGCTCGGCGCCGCGCCGTTCTCCGCGCGCGCGCAGGCCATGACGCCCGACACCACGAAGTCCGATACCGTCAAGTCGCCGGACGCTCCCAAGCCGGCGCCCGCGCCACCGGCGATGAAGCCCGCGACCCCGGGACTCGACTTTTCAGCCTGGGTCTTCGGTGACTTCCAGGTCCAAACCGACTCGGCAACCAAGGCTGCAAATGGTGGCTCCAAGCCGAACAAGTTCGACATCGGCCGCGTCTACCTGACGTTCAAGGGCCCGCTCGGCGATCGCGTGTCGTATCGTGTGACTACGGACATCAAGCAGGGCGGCGGTACCGATTCGTATCGAGGATGGTTCGTTCGCCTCAAGTATGCTTTTCTGCAGTACGACTATCTGAAGGCGAATCCGGAAGGGTTGGCGGCATTCGCGCGACTCGGCGTGCTGCACACGGTCGTGGTCGATCACCAGGAAAACTTCTGGCCGCGCTACCTCGCCCAGACGGCCGTAGAGAAGAACGGCTTCTTCTCCTCCGCCGATCTTGGCGTCGCGACTCAAATCACGCTTCCGAATCACCTGGGAGAGATCTATGCCGACGTCGTAAACGGCACCGGCTACGACAACCCCGAGAACAACAAGTACAAGGATTTCCAGGCTCGCGTAACCATCACGCCGCTTGGCAGCACGTCGTCGATCCTCAAGACGCTGACGATCTCGCCCTGGTATTCATGGGGCGGCAACGCGAGCACGTTCGCGACCAGTGGCGATGCGCCGTTCACGGATCGCCTCAAGAAGGACCGCTACGGTATCTTCGTCGGCAACAAGGATCGCCGGCTGACGTTTGGTGGTGAGTACGCCGAGCGGAAGGATGGCTCCGATAGCAACACGACCGACGTCACGCTGGACGACATCGTGAACAAGACAGGCCAGCTCTACGATGCCTTCGTCATCGTTCGCCCCCTCGAGTTCACGCAGCCCAACACCAAGCAGTCGTTCGGTGCGCTCGTGCGCTACGACCACTGGAAGCCGAACAAGGACGTCGACGGCTATGCGCAGTTCATCGTCGCCGGCGTGTTCTGGGAGCCGACCCGCAAGTCGACGCTCGCGCTCGACTACCAGGCCACGACCCCAAAGAACGGCCTCTCGGGAAGCAAGGCCGAGTCATTCTTCCTGCATTGGCAGCTGGTCTTCTAGTCGGTTCCGAAACGCGCTAGCACCTTGGGCCGGGCCTGTGACGATGCTGTTACAGGCCCGGCCTCTTTCCGTGAATGTGGACCTGCATCTTTCCACTGGACCCCCCTTCGCCCTCCCGGAGCACCCACGTGAACCGTCGCATCCTCCTCGCGATTCCCCTGCTTGCCGTGTTCGCTTGCGGCGGCGAAAAAAAAGCCGGCGGCGCGGATTCGGGCGCGGCCGCCGCACCCTCCACCAGCAGCGGCGCCGACCTGACGGGCGCGGGAGCGACCTTCCCGTATCCGATCTACAGCAAATGGTTCGGGGACTACGCCACCAAGGTTGGCGTCAAGATCAACTACCAGTCAATCGGCTCTGGCGGCGGAATTCGGCAGCTGACGGAAGGTACCGTCGATTTCGGAGCCTCGGACGCGCCAATGACCGATGCGGAGCTGGCAAAGGCGAAGGGGCCGATTTTGCACTTCCCCACCGTGATCGGCGCCGTCGTCATCACGTACAACCTGTCGGGGCTCGACAAGCCGCTCAAGTTGAACGGCGAAGCGGTGGCTGAGATCTTCGCGGGGAAGATCACCAAATGGAACGACTCCCGAATCGCGGCGCTCAATCCGGGAGTGAAGCTTCCGGTCAAGGACATCCTCGTCGTGCACCGCTCCGACGGCAGCGGAACGACATACATCTTCTCGGATTTTCTGACCGCGGTGAGCACCACGTGGGCGGCTGCTCCGGGAAAGGGAAAGGAGCTCTCCTGGCCGGTCGGCATCGGCGCGAAGGGAAATGAAGGCGTTGCCGGACAGGTGAAGCAGACCGAAGGAGCCATTGGCTACACGGAGCTGGCGTACGCAAAGCAAAATCACCTTGCCACCGCGGCGATCGCGAACAAGGCGGGCGAATACGTCGAGCCGTCCATCGAATCGGCGACCGCCGCCGCTGCAGGAATCGGTGCGAAGCTTCCGCCGAACTCCGACTTTCGCATCTCGATCGTGAACGCCCCCGGCGCCGGAGCCTATCCCATCACGTCGTTCACGTGGCTCCTCGTTCCGAAGACGATTCCCAGCGCCAAGAAACAGAAGCAGCTCACCGACTTCCTTCGCTGGTACCTGACGCAGGGCGAGACGAGCGCGGCATCGCTGGACTATGCACCGCTCCCGCAGCCGCTGATCGCGACGCTCACCGCTCGCATCGATTCGATCACCGCCGGTACTGCTCCGTGAGTCTCCCCGACGGGCGTGCGGTGGTCGAAGCTCGCGATGGAGAGGGCGCTACACTCAGCATCCACGGTGCCGCGATCGGCGATCGCGTCTACACTGGCGCCATCACCTTCTTCGCTCTATGTGTTCCGGTTCTCCTGCTCGCGATCGCGTGGGAGATCGGGGTCGCGGGATGGCCCACGCTGCACAAGTTCGGCTTCGGATTTCTTACATCGAGCGACTGGGATCCGGTCAAGGGAGAGTTCGGTGCCGCGCCGGCGATCTACGGGACCATCGTCTCGTCGATCATCGCACTCGTGCTAGCCACCCCACTGGCGATCGGCGTCTCGCTTTTTCTCTCGGAGCTCGCGCCGCGCTGGCTGCGTCAGCCGGTCGGCTTTCTGGTGGATCTGCTCGCCGCAATTCCGAGCGTCGTGTACGGGCTCTGGGGCATCTTCGTGCTGCTTCCCATTCTGCGCGATCCGGTGATGCCGTTCCTCCGCGACACGCTGCATCTCGACAAGACGGGTCTGTTCTCCGGCTCAGCGTATGGGCCGAGCATGCTCGCCGCCGGGATCATTCTGGCGATCATGGTACTTCCCTACATCGCCTCGGTCTCGCGCGAGGTTCTGCTCGCGGTTCCCCGCTCGCAGCGCGAGGCCGCGCTCGCCCTCGGTGCCACGCGCTGGGAGGCGATCTGGGGAGCGGTGCTCCCTTACGCTCGCTCCGGGATCGTCGGCGGCGTGATCCTCGGCCTCGGCCGCGCGCTCGGCGAGACGATGGCGGTGACGATGCTGATCGGCAATCGCCCCGAGATCGCCGCGTCGCTGTTCGCTCCCGGATACACGATGGCGTCGCTGCTCGCGAACGAGTTCAGTCAGGCATCGAACGACGCGCACCTCTCCGCCCTCATGGCCGTCGCCTTCGTGCTCTTCGTGATCACGCTGATCGTCAACGGCATCGCGCGCTGGCTCGTGTGGCAGGTCTCCCGCAACACGAGCGGGAAAACAGCATGACCGCCGCCACTCCTCCACTGTCGCCACCGCTCCGCCCAACGCTTCGCCAGCGCGCCTTCAGCGAGCGCACGGTGCGCACGCTCAAGCGCCGCCGCGTCGTCAGCGGCTTCATGCTCGTGGTGCTGATCGGCGCCGCCGTGCTCGCGGTGCTCCAGCTCATTTTCATCTTCGGACATCTGTTGACGCTCGGCGTCAGCTCGCTCTCGTGGGACTTCTTCACGAAAATGCCGAAACCCGTCGGCGAAGCGGGAGGCGGCCTGGCGAATGCGATCGTCGGCACGCTCATCCTGATCGGGCTCGCGAGCGCCGTCGGCCTTCCCATCGGCGTCGGCGCCGGGTTGTATCTCGCCGAGCGAAAGGGCGCGAAGCTCGCGAATGCCGTGCGCTTTCTCTCGGACGTGCTCAACGGCCTCCCGTCGATCGTGATGGGGATCTTCGCGTGGCAGTTTCTCGTGCGCCCCGTCGGCCACTTCTCCGCGCTCGCGGGAGGTGTCGCGCTCGGCGCGATGATGATCCCGATGGTCGCGCGTACGACGGAAGAGATGGTCGGGATCGTCCCCGTCTCGCTCCGTGAGGCGGCGCTCGCGCTCGGCTATTCCCGCTGGCGCACCTCGCTCTCGATCGTGCTGCGCACGGCGAGCGCGGGAATCGTCACCGGCGCGCTCGTCGCAATCGCCCGCATCGCCGGCGAGACCGCACCGTTGTTGTTCACGGCATTCGGCAACCAGTTCTGGTCCACCTCACTCAGGCAACCGATCTCCGCACTTCCCCTGCAGGTCTTCTCTTACGCGATCAGCCCCTATGACGCATGGCATTCCCTCGCTTGGGCAGGAGCGCTCGTCCTCATCGCGCTCATCTTCATCATTAGCCTCATCGCGCGTTTCGCCACGCGCTCCCGTTTCTCGACCGGTGGAGGCGACTGAGCCCTCGATTCAGCAGGACGACGTGTCGCTCGTGAAACGCCCCGCACCGGCCGCCGACGCGATCCCGCGCATGCGGGTCGGCTCGCTGGACGCGTACTTCGGGAGTGTGCACGCCGTGAAGGGAGTGGGCATGGCGATCTACGATCGGCACGTCACTGCGATCATCGGACCTTCGGGGTGCGGCAAGTCGACCTTCCTCCGCTGCCTCAACCGCATGCACGAGACGGTGCCCACGGCGCGCGTCGAAGGAGAGGTCGAGCTCGATGGACGGGACATCTACGCCCGCGGCGTGAACGCGATCGCGGTGCGCAAGCATATCGGAATGGTGTTCCAGCGTCCGACGCCGTTCCCGACCATGTCGATCCGCGACAACGTGGCCGCCGGCCTGCGCGTGCTCGACGGCAACAAGCCTTCGCGCGTGGAGACCGATCAGATCGTCGAGAAAGCGCTCACGCGTGCGGCTCTCTGGAACGAAGTGAAGGATCGCCTGGCCACCAGCGCGATCGGACTATCGGGCGGCCAGCAGCAGCGTCTCTGCATCGCACGCGCGCTCGCGACCGAGCCCGAAGTGCTGCTGCTCGACGAGCCCACCGCGTCGCTCGATCCGATCAGCACGCAGGCCGTAGAGGAGCTGGTGTACGAGCTTCGCAGCGACATGACCATCGTGATCGTGACTCACAACATGCAGCAGGCCGCACGCGTATCCGACTCGACGGCCTTCTTCCTCAACGGCGAGCTCGTCGAGATGTCCGACACGAGCTCGATCTTCACGACGCCGAAGGACGATCGGACGGAAGCGTACATTACCGGGCGTTTCGGATGACCGAGGCCACCGCCACGGTCGAGCGCCCGGAAGCGATCACGATGCCCCCGGATGAGGGGCACCCGGGAACGATCGTCGCGAAGGACTTCTCCTTCTTCTACGGTGAGAAGCAGGCGCTTTTCGACGTGAATCTCACGATTCCCGCGCGCTCGGTCACGGCGTTCATCGGGCCGTCCGGATGCGGCAAGTCGACGCTCCTGCGCTCGATCAATCGGCTCAACGCGCTCATCCCCGGCGCGCGACACACGGGCGCGATCGACCTCGATGGGCAGGACATCTATTCCCCCGATGCGGACATCGTCGCCCTTCGCCAGCGCGCGGGGATGGTATTCCAGCGCTGGAATCCGTTCCCCAAGTCCATCTACGACAACGTATCGTTCGGTCCGCGCATCAACGGCACCAGCTCGCGCGCCGAGCTCGATGAGGTCGTCGAGACCTCGCTCCGCCGCGCCGCGCTCTGGGATGAGGTGAAGGATCGCCTCCGCCAGAGCGCGCAGGGACTTTCCGGCGGGCAGCAGCAACGGCTCTGCATCGCTCGCGCGCTCGCCAACGATCCCGAAGTGCTCCTGCTGGACGAGCCGGCGAGTGCGCTCGATCCGATCGCCACCCAGAAAGTCGAAGAGCTGCTCTACGAGCTGAAGCGGGAGTTGACGATCGTCATCGTCACCCACAACATGCAGCAAGCGGCTCGCGTCTCGGAATACACCGCCTTCTTCTACCTGGGCCGCCTGGTAGAGGTGAACAACACCGATCGTCTCTTCACCAGTCCCCGCGAGCCGCGGACCGAAGCCTATGTGACAGGGAGATTCGGATGAGCCCCGCCGACACCGCTGGTTTTCGACACTTCCACGAACAACTCGATCAGCTGAAGCAACGGCTGCTCGACATGTCCGAGCGCGCAGAGGCCCTCGTCGACATGTCCGTGGAAGCCTTGCTGCAGCGCGACGCCGGCAAGGCCGACGCCGTGATCGAGGGTGACAGCGAGCTCGACTCCCTCGAGGTCGAGGTCGAAGGGCTCGCCGTCTCCCTCCTTGCGCTGCAACAGCCGATGGCGCGCGACCTCCGCTTCATCATCAGCGCGATCAAGATTTCTTCCGATCTCGAGCGCGTTGGCGATCACGCGGTGAACATCGCGCAGTCCACGCAGCGCCTCGTCGCGATGCGCTCCGACATCACACCGGATCCTGAAGTCGAGGACATGGCCCGCCGCGCGCGCCACATGCTCGGCGACGCCCTCGATGCCTTCGTGCGCGGCGACGGCGTGCTCGGGCGCGACGTCGTGAAGCGCGATGACCAGGTCGACGCGCTGCACGACTCGCTCTTCCGCATCCTCCTCACGCACATGCTCGAAGACCAGACGAACATCTCGGCCGCCCTCGAGCTCTTTCTCGTCAGCCGCAACCTCGAGCGCGTCGCCGACCTCGCGACCAACATCGCGGAGGACGCGGTATACTTGGCGGAGGGCAAGACGATCAAACATCGTTTGGAGGACCGACCTGTCGCCGCTACGGCCTGACACCACTCCAGGGCTCGACCGCGTTGCCGCGATCGACATCGGATCGAACTCGATCCGTGCGATCGTCGCCGACGTGTCGGCAGACGGGCACATCAAGGTCGTCGATGAGATGAAGTCCGCGCCGCGACTGGGCGCGGGGATGGACGCGCGAGGTGAGCTCGCGCAAGCCGCGATGCACCGGGCCACGGAAGCGGTGGTACGCATGGCCACGCTCGCGCGCCAGCTCGGCGCCACGCGTATCGAGGCGGTGGCCACGAGCGCCGTACGCGACGCCTCCAACGCGCGGCACTTCGCCGAGATGGTACGGAAGGCGGCGAAACTCCAGCTCCGCGTGCTCGAGGGGAGCGACGAGGCACTCCTCGGCTTTCGGAGCGCACTCGCGCACTTCGATCTCGCGTCGGGGCGCGCAGCGGTGGTCGATATCGGCGGCGGCTCGCTCGAGCTCGCGCTCAGCGCGGCGGGGCTCGTCGACCGTCTCGTCTCCCTGCCCTTCGGCGCGCTCCGCATGACGGAGCGCTACTTCGCGAAGAAGATCACGCGCGGAGCGGTGAAGGATCTTCGCAAGGATGTCCGCCACGAGCTCCTGCGCCATCTGCCCGCGCGCGAGTGGCGGAACGCGCAGGTGATCGGCTCGGGCGGAACGTTCACCAACCTCGCCGGAATGTCACTCGCGCGTCAGGGGATCCGCCCGGCGCAGAGCGTCCACGGTACGCGCGTTCCCCGCGTCGACCTCGAGCACATCCTCGACTCGCTGCAGGACATGACGCCCACCGAGCGTCTCACCGTTGCCGGACTCAATGCGGGCCGCTCGGACATC
This sequence comes from Gemmatimonadales bacterium, assembly GCA_038239265.1. Taxonomy (GTDB): domain Bacteria; phylum Gemmatimonadota; class Gemmatimonadetes; order Gemmatimonadales; family Gemmatimonadaceae; genus FEN-1250. The sequence goes on from JBBSEY010000071.1 coordinate 11,312, forward strand.
ATCGTCGCCGGGCTCGCGGTCATCGCGGAAGTGATGGCGCGTCTCGACTCTCCGAGCCTCGTGGTGTCCGCCTACGGAATCCGCGAGGGGCTGCTGCTCGAGACCGCGCACGTGCTCCCTACGGTCGCAAGTCCCGGAGAGGCGCGGGAACGCTCGGTGCGCCGGCTCGCGGAGGCGTGCCACTTCGAGGAGCGGCACTCGATCCACGTGCAGAAGCTCGCGCTCCAGCTCTTCGATTCCGTCGGTACCCGGCTCGGCGCCAGGACCGGCGAACGGGAGCTTCTCGCGTCGGCTGCGATGCTCCACGACATTGGCTACCACATCAGCTACGACAAGCACCACAAGCACTCGTACTATCTTATCACGCACGCCGAGCTCCTCGGGATGTCACCGATGGAGCAGCTCGTCGTGGCCAATGTCGCGCGATATCATCGCGGTGCGCCGCCGTCGAAGGAGCATCCGAGCTTCGCCTCGCTTGCGAAGCCGGTGCGAGAGCAGGTGCGCAGGCTGTCCGCGATTCTGCGACTCGCCGACGGGCTCGATCGAGGCCACATCTCCGCCGTCGATCGAGTGAAAGTGCGGTGGACGAGGGATCGGATTCGCATCACGCCGATCGCGCGCAATATCCACCAGCCGATGCGACTCGAGATATGGGGCGGAAGCCGGAAGGCGCAACTGCTGGAGAAGATCGCAGGCGTGAAGGTGGAGATCGTCGGGTCGCGCGCCGCGCAGGCGCTCGCCAGGGTCACGGATCGAGCGGCGCGCTCCCCCACGTAGACGCGATGGCGATCAGCTGGGCGGACTGCTCGGGCTCGCCGTCGACCTGCCGCTGCACGTAGCTCCCGTCCGCCTGCAGGATCCACGCGTTCCGATTATCGCGCAGATACGTACCGAGCAGCATGCGCAGCGGCTCGTGCAGCAGCTTGTCCTCTACCGGAGTGACTGCCTCCACGCGCCGTTCGAAGTTGCGCGGCATCCAGTCGGCCGAGCCGAGGTAGTACTCCTCGCTTCCGTCGTTGAGGAAGTACCAGAGGCGCGAGTGCTCGAGGAAGCGCCCCACGACGCTGGTGACGCGGATATTGTCGCTGAGCCCTTCGATGCCGGGGCGGAGGCAGCAGATGCCGCGCACGATGAGATCGATCTGCACGCCGGCCTGCGCCGCCTCATAGAGCGCGACGATCGTTTCCGCGTCCGCAAGCGCATTCATCTTCCCGATGAAGCGGGCCGGACGCCCTGCGCGTGCGTGCTCCATCTCGCGGGCGATCAGCGCACGGAAGCGGTTCCGCATCTCTCCCGGCGCGATGATGAGCTTCCGGTAGTGGCGCTGACGCGAGAAGCCGGTGAGGAAGTTGAAGAGATCGCTGAGATCGGCGCCGATCTCGGGATTGCAGGTGAACAGTCCAAGGTCCGTGTACTGCCGCGCAGTCTTGGAGTTGTAGTTCCCCGTCCCCACGTGCACGTAACGCCGAATGCCATCCGCCTCGCGCCGCACGACGAGGCACGTCTTCGTGTGCGTCTTGAGATCCATGAGGCCGTAGACCACGTGCACTCCGGCGCTTTCGAGCTGCCGCGCCCAGGTGATGTTGTTCGCCTCGTCGAAGCGCGCCTTGAGCTCGACGAGCACGACGACCTGCTTCCCGCTTTCGGCCGCTTCGGTGAGCGCTCGAACTATTGGCGTATCACCCGACGTGCGATACAACGTCAGCTTTATTGCGAGCACGTCGTCGTCTTCCGCCGCACGCTCGATGAACTGTTCGACGGTGGTTTGAAACGAGTCGAACGGGTGATGCACGAGCACGTCGCCCTGGCGAATCACGTCGAACATCCCGCCGTTCACTCCGCGCAGCCGCGGCGGCGTGCTCGGCACGAGCGGCGGATCGCGCAGCTCGGGGATGTCGAGCGAGGCGAGCTCGCGCTGGTCGCCGAGCTCGAGGAGCGGTCCCATCTCGTGCACGTCG
>JBBSEY010000072.1:0-13191 GCA_038239265.1 Gemmatimonadales bacterium
CGATCGCGTGGTCGTCCGGCGATCTCGCCACGGCGGGCTTCTCGGCGGCATTCGCGACGATCGCTTCGTCGGTGCCACGCGCGCGCCGCACGAGCTCGGGCTATCGATCACGCTCCGCCGCCTCGGCGTGGCGACGCCGGAGATTGCGGCGTACGCGACGTATCCCGCGGGCGCGATGTTTCGGCGCGCTGATGTGGTCACGCGCGAGGTGCCGCGGAGCCGCGATCTCGCCGCGGCGCTCGGCGCGCTGTCGCGCAGCGATTCCAAGCACTCGCTCATCTCGGCCACGGGAAAGCTGCTCGCGTCGCTGAGCGTCGCGGGGGCGCGACATCCTGACCTCAACATCAAGAACATCCTCATCGCCGCCAACGATTTTGGCGGGACCGAGGCGTACGCGCTCGATGTGGACCGTGTCTGGTTCGACACGCCCGGCAAGCAGTCGATTCTGGAGGCGAATCTGCGGCGCCTCTCGCGGTCCGCCGTCAAGTGGCGACGATTGAAGGGACTGCCGATCGAGGAGGCGGATCTGCTCGCGATCGAAAGCAGCGCACTGGAGCTGCTCGAGCTCGCGGGATGACTGTCGCCGCGGCGGAGCGCCGCATCTGCATCGTGATGATGAGCGCGATCGGCGATGCGGTGCACGTGCTGCCGGTGATCACCGCCCTCAAGCGGGACGACCCGCGATCGCGGATCACATGGATCCTGCAGCCCGGGCCGGCATCGCTCGTTCGCGGCCACCCGGACATCGACGAGATTCTGCTCTTCGAGAAAACGCGCGGCTGGCGCGGGCTCCAGGAGCTTCGCAAGCAGCTCGCAACGCGGACCTTCGATCTGGTGATCGACCTGCAGGTGTACATCAAGGCGGGGCTCGTCACGTCGTTCGCGCGTGCGTCTGTGAAGCTGGGATTCGACAGGGCGCGCGCACGTGATCTCAATTGGCTGTTCACGAATCGGCAGATTCCGCCGCACGCGCCGCAGCATGTACAGGATCAGTATCTCGAATTTCTCGCCGCGCTCGATGTGCCCGCAGAGCCGCTCGAGTGGAAGCTGGGTCCGTGGGCAGGCGAGGCCGAGTGGCGCGAGCGGCTCCTCCCCACGCTGCACCGCCCTTTCGCGACCCTCGTCATTGGTGCGACGCATCCCGAAAAGGAGTGGCTTCCCGAGCGCTGGGCCGAGGTCGCGAACGCGCTGCGGAGCGACTTCGGGCTGGAGCCGGTGTTGGCGGGGGGCCGCTCCACCCGAGAGCTGGAAAGCGCGCAACAGATCGAAGCAGCGGGCGCGCGCACGCACAGCACGCTCGGCGTGCCGCTTCGCGAGCTCGTCACCATTCTCGACGCGTCGGCGCTCGTGATCTCGCTCGACACCGCGCCACTCCACATGTCGGTCGCGATCGGGCGGCCGGTGATCAGCCTGATGGGGTACAACAATCCCAGGCGCGTCGGCCCGTATCGGCGCTATCACGATCTCATCGTCGACGCGTATGGCGATCCGGGCGAGGACTATCCGGTGTCGCTCACCCACAGACTCGGCCGCATGCCGCGCATCACCGTGCGAGATGTGCTCGAGAAGGTCGAGCGATGGCGCTCCGACTATCTCCCGCGCGCGCTGAGCACGCGCTCGTAGACCTCGAGCGTGCGATCGACCGTGTTGTCGATCGAGAACAGCGGCGCGCGCCGAATGCCGTTCGCGCCCATGCGCTGCGCGAGCTCACGATCGGTGAGGAGCCGCGCGATCGCTGCACCGAGTGCGCCGGCGTCGCCGACGGGGACGAGTAGCCCCGTCTCGCCGTTCACCACGGCCTCGGGAATTCCGCCCGCCACCGTCGCCGCGACCGGCTTTCCGAACGACATCGCGTCGATGACGACACCACCGATGCCATCGTCGCTCGAGCTCAAGGCGACGACATCCGCGTTCGCCATCAGCGAGTCCGCATCCGTGCGATAGCCAGCGAGATGCACGGAGTCGCCGAGTCCGAGGGCGGCGATCTCGCGCTCGACGTCCCCCCGAAGCTCCCCCTCGCCGACCATCAGCGCCTGAATTCCCGGCACCGTTCGCCGCGCGAAGTCGATGGCCCGCACGAACGTCACCGGATCCTTGTGACCGACGAGAGCCGCCACCATCACCACGAGCGGCGCGCCGTTCTTCACGCCGAGCGACGCGAGCGACGCGGCGCTCGCGGGCGGGATCACGCGAGTGAGATCAACTCCACTGTACGCCACCGTGATGCGCGCCGATTCGATTCCGCTCTTCACGAGCGCGTCGGCGGTGGCCTGGCACACCGCAATCATTGCGGCGGCGCGCGAGTACTTCCACACCGATGGTGGATTGCGCCTGAGCGGAAAGCTCACGCGGCGCGTGAGCACCATCAGCGCGCTGGTGCCGAGCGTCGCCACGGCCGCGAGCGCGACGGCGTGCCCCGTGTGTGCATGAACGATGTCCGCCTTCTCCCGCACGATCGTACCGCGCAGCCGCATCGCCGCCCACAGATCCATTTCGGCGAACGGCGACAGCTCGAGCACCGGGATGTTCGCCGCGAGTGCGCGCTCCGCGAGCGGCTCGCCGGGGCGCGCAGCGAGCACGGAGCGATGCCCTCTCCCCGCGAGTCGCTCCGCAAGCCAGAACGCCTGGCGCTCTCCTCCGCGCCACCCGCGCTCGGTGTCCACGTGCACGACACGCAGTGCGCGAGAGGTCACTTGGCGGCCGCGCGCGCGTGGGCATCGCCAATCGCGCGCAGCTCACGCGCCACGCGCTGCCAACTGTATTTGTCCTCGGCCACACGCCTCCCCGCAGCTCCCAGCTGCGCCGCGAGCGCGGGTGAGTGGAGCACCCTGCCGATCGTGTCCGCGAGCGATGCCGCGTCGTATGGGTCCGCGAGTAGTCCGGTCACCCCATCCTCGACGGCCTCCGGCATTCCTCCTTCCCGTCCAGCCACCACGGGAAGCGAGGTAGCGGCTGCCTCGATCAGCGAGATCCCGAATCCCTCCACGTGATCAGCCGCCACGCGAGATGCGCCGACGTACAGCTCGGCCACGTTGTACAAGGCGGGCAAGTCGTCGTCTTCGACGTGACCGAGAAAGTGCACGCGATCGGCGACGCCGAGGGAGTCGGCCAGCGCACGGAGCTTCTCGCCGTACACGCCGCTCCCCGCGATCGCGTAGCGAAGCTCGGGCTCGCTGCCACGGAGCAGCGCGAGCGCTCGCAGCACCTGATCCTGCCCCTTGTGCTCGACCAGCCGGCCCACCGTGAGCATCCAGCGTCCGCCATTCATTCCGTACTTCGTGCGCACGGCCGCAGTGCTGAGGCCGGAGCGGAATCGGTCGAGATCGGCGCCGAGCGGAATGGCGAACACACGATCGGCGGGCATGCGGATCTCGAGCTCCTCGAAGAGCGTGAGCGTCGTGGTGCGCGTCCACTCGCTGTTCGTGATGATGACGGCAGCGGAGCCGAGCAGGTGACGCGCGATCATGCGCTTTCGCAGCCCGCTGCCGTGCTTGCGCATCTGCAGCAGCTCCGTACCGTGGAGCATCACGCCGTATGGAATTCCCATGCGTTTGCGGAGTGTCCACGCCACGTAGGTCGCCGGCTTGAAGTTGCCGCACCACGTGAACGAGACCCCGTGCTCACGAGCGAGAATGGCGGCGCGCCGGGACCACGCGACGATCCCGGGCAAATTGCGCAGCCGTGCGCGCGGGATCGGCAGGCGATCCACGCGCACCATCTGGCGCGCATCGCTGGCCCCCTGCCCTGGCTCGCTGCCGAGCGAGACGAGCATCGCATCGTCTCCGTAATGCCGCGCGAGCTGCGACATCCAGCTGGCGATTCCATCGTAGAGCGGTGGGAAGTTGGAGGTGAGCAGCAGGTGCGTCGTCAATTTCTGCTCACCTCCCTCCCGGCGATCTGCTGCAGCATCGCATCATAGCCGTCGATCATGCGGGAGAGCGGGAAGAGGGTCGTGATCCGCTCCCGCGCGGCAGCTGCCAGTGCGCTGCGACGCCCCGGGCTCGCATGCAGCTCGGCGATCGCGTTCGCGAACGTCTCGGGAGTTCCGTGACTCAGCAGGATCGATGATCTGCAGTCATCGCCGAGCATCTCCGGATTTCCGCCCGCGCGCATCGCAATGATCGGAGTGCCAAGCGCCATGGATTCGGCGAGGACGTTGCCAAAGATCTCGACTCGAGAGGGGTGCGCGAGCACATCGGCGGCGGCGATCGTCGTGAGCGTGCTCGCGGGGCTCTGCACGCCGAGCCAGAGCGACCGCACCCCCGCGGACCGGGCGCGCCGCTCGAGCTGCGCACGGCAGGGTCCAACGCCGCAGAACACGAGCGTCGCCTGAATGCCCCGCCTCGCGAGAAGCGCGAGTGCGTCTACGGAGAGATCGAACTGCTTCTCGCTTTCCGCGAAGCCGGCGGAGGCGACCACGAATTCCTCCGGCGCGATCCCGTTCTTGGCGCGCCATTCCGCGCGCGACCCAGCCGTCGCCGCGATAGCTCGGGCGTCGTAGCCGTTCGGAATCACGTACGATGCAAGCTTTTCGAGCAGGGGAAGCTCGTGCAAGGCCTTCGTTCGCACGTAGTCGCTTTGGTAGAGTGCGGCGTTCGCGCGTTGCGCGGTCCACCGGTCGACGAAGCGCGCCCTGCGCTGCCTGCCGACGCGATTGTAGCGGATGACGATCCGCAGCGGCCGCATGAGGCTGACCCACGCCGTGAGACGCACATCGCGCGGCTTGTCGGCGATGACGATGTCCGTATCATGTTGCCCCGCAGCCTTGTGGAGTGCGAGCACTTCGCGCGCCCGCGTGTGTCGCAGGGAGAGCTGCTGCACCGGAATGTCGAGGCGTGCGTACTCGGCGGCGAGCACGTCGCTCGAAACCACGAGCACGATTCGGTACCCACGTTCTGCGAGCCCGCGCGCGATCTTCGCGTAGGAGATCCCCGAGCCGCGCCAGTGATCGGCGGTGGTCAGGAGCATTACGCTGAGCGCACTGCTCACGCGCGCCGCTCCGACAACAGCTCGCGGTACACGGCCATCGTGCCGTCTACGGTGTTCTCGATGGAGAACAGCGGTGCGCGCGCGCTCGCACCTGCCGATAGCCGCGAAGCGAGCACCTGATCGAGCAGCACGCGCGCAATCGCGCGGCCGATTGCCTCCGCGTCTCCGATCGGGAGGATCAGTCCGGAGACGCCGTCTTCTATGACCTCCGGCACGCCGCCGACGTCCGTCGCGACGATCGGAATTCCCTGCGCCAGCGCGTCGAGCAGCACGCCCGGCGTGCCCTCGAGACTCTTGCTCGTGAGCACCACGACGCTCGCAGCGCCTTCGATCGCTTCGGCGTCGTTGCGAAAGCCCGTGAGATGCACGAAGGGGGCGAGCCCCCGCGCCGTGATGTCGGCGGCGAGCGACTCGCGCAAGGGACCGTCGCCGACGAGGAGCGCGTGGAGGGCAGGTACCTCGCGCCGCGCGACCTCGATTGCGCGAACGAAAGTCGCTGGATCCTTCGCCGCGCTCAGCGACGCGACGAGCACGGCGAGGGGGGCGCCGACGGGGACGCCGAAGGTCGCGAGGAGCTCCGCTGTCGCGGGCGCCGTCGGCTTCGCGAGCGGGACGCCGCTCGGCACCACGCGCACGCGCTCCGCCTTCACTCCGGCGCGCAGCAGCCCCGCGACCCCGGCCTGGCTGACGGAGATCAGCCTGTCCGCGCGGGCGTACTTCCATCGGGTGGGGCGGTTCTGGCGCAGAGGCGTGGTCACGCGGCGCGCGAAGACGATTTTCGCGCGCGTGCCGAGCGCTGCGAGCGCGGCGAGCGCCATCGTGTGTCCGGATTGCGCGTGCACGATCGCGACGCGCTCACGCTGGATCACGCGTCGAAGTCGGAGCACCGTCCATGGGCCCCACTCGGCGATCAGCGGATCGATTGTGACTATCTCTATGCCAGCCTTCGTCGCGCGCTTCGCCAACGGAACGCCGGAGCGCAACCCGAAGATCGGGCGCCCCCCGTGGCGGCGAAGCCCTTCGCCCATCCACAGAAGCTGTCGCTGCCCGCCCCGCCACTCGGTGTTGATGTCCAGATAGAGAATCGTGAGTGGCGCGGTGGCCGCCGTCACGCCTTGCCCTCGCCTTGCGAGGCGCGGTAGGCGGGATCGTTGTACATCTTGAACTGGCGATAGACGCGCGGCACCACTCGCCCCGACGCGATGTCCGCGAGCAGCGTCGCGAGCTCCTCGGCGAGGTCGTCGCGCTGGCGCGTGAGCACGTGGAGCTTGTCGCGGCACTGGTCGCGAAAGACAGGCGCGGCATCGGTGCGCTCCATCTGCTCGCGCATGTGATAGCGCTTGAGCTCCACGATGCTGAGCTTGTCGGCGAGCCAACCGACCGTCTCAGCCACCCGTCGCGTCTCCGTCGTGATGTTCGCGGACGGTACGCATCACTTCATCGTCGATGCGCTCGATGAGATCGTTGCGCCGCTGGTTGAGCGCGTCGATGCTCCGCTTGGCGTTCGCGATCTGGTGATCGTCCCCCGCCCGCGCCTTGTCCTCCTCGTGCCAGAGCTCCACGTTGGTGCGCGCGAGCTCGGCGATGAGGGCGCCGATGGACGGTGGTGACGACTCAGAGGGCATGGGCACCGTGAGCCATCGCGCGCGCGGGCGCAGCGTCGAGCAGTTCTACGATCTCGCTCCTCACCATGTCCACCGTCACTCCCGAGAAGAAGTCGTGTCCGGCCTCGTGCATTCTGTTCTCATCGCGGATGCGAACCGCGGGGCCGGGGGTGCGGAGCGCGACCGTCGTCGCAAGCCCGGGCGCGTAGTTCCGAGGGGTCGTTGGACCGTACACCGTCACGCGCGGAACACCAAGCGCATCGGCCATGTGCGCGGGCCCGGTGTCGCCGGAGAGGAGGACGTCGCAGGCCGCGAGCACCCCGAAAAAACGCCTCATCTCGCGGTCGCGATCGGCGTCGAGCGCGGAGACGATCACGGCCCGCGGGCATAGCGCGTGCAGGCGGCTCACGATCGCGGCGGGGGTGCCCGCAGCGAGCACGATCGGCGTGACGCCGCGATCGAGGAGGGCGTTGCCGAGCGACGCGAAACGTTCGACGGGCCAGTCGCGCGCCGGGCTGCTCGTCACGAGGGCAAAGGCAACGCGATGACCGGCCGGGGGCGCGCCCGCCGAACGGAGGTCCGCTTCTCCCTGCACCCGCTCGCGCTCGGAAAGGTCGATGCGCGGAAGCGAATCGCCCACCGCGATGCCCGCGAGCTCCAGCAGTCGACGGCGTCGCCGCACGACGTACTCCGGTGCCCCATCGCGCGCGAGCGCCAGCGTGTAGGCGAAGGGCGCCGCGCGAACCTTCCAGCCAACCCGAAGCGGTGCGCCGGAGGCGCGAGTGATCATCGCGGTGCGCATGCTCCCTTGAATGTCGAACACCACATCGTAGTGTGCGGCGCGAACGAGCCACGCTGTGCCGAGTGTTCCATGATCTTCGAGAACAATCCGATTCCGGATGAGCGGATGTTCTGCAACGAGCGGTGCCGCGTGTCTGCCCACCAGCATGTCGACCGACGCATCCGGCAGCGCGCGTTTGAAGTCATCGAGCAGCGCCGTGGTGAGCACCACGTCGCCAAGCCGACGCAATTGAATGAGGAGGATCCGATCGATTCGTGGATGCATTCACGTTGCCGGTGACGGGCGGAAATATACATTGCAGGTGAGCTCGGTGCACCGCGCGCCGTCGTCGATTGCCACTACATTCCCGCTCGTGCTCCCTCCTTCGAACCGCGCCGGCCGTCGCTACTGCATCGTGATGCTGAGCGCGGTGGGCGACGCCGTCCACGTGCTCCCGGTGGTCAACGCGATAAAGCGCGCGGACCCGCAGTCGCACATCACGTGGATCCTCCAGCCCGGCCCTGCCTCGCTCGTCGACGGACACCCCGCCGTCGACGAGATCGTGCGTTTCGATCGGTCTCGAGGATGGCGCGCGTTCACCGATGTCCACGAGCTGTTCAAGGGGCGACGGTTCGACGTCGTGCTCGCGCTGCAGGACTATCTCAAGGCGGGTATGCTCACCGCGCTCACCCCGGCACCGATCAAGCTCGGCTACGACCGCGCGCGCGCCCGCGATGCGAACTGGCTGTTCACCAATCGGCGCATCCCTCCCCACGAGCCGCAGCACATCCAGGACGAATACCTCGAATTCGTGACCGCACTCGGCATCGAGTCCGAGCCCGTGCGCTGGGCGCTCGGTCCGTGGGATTCCGAGCGAGTGTGGCAGCGCGACTTCATGCGGCACTTCGATCGGCCGCTCGTGTCGCTCGTCATCGGCACGAGCCGGCCGCAGAAGGATTGGCTCGCGGAACGGTGGGGGGAGCTCGCCGATGCACTGAGCGGGCGATATGGATTGCAGGCGGTGCTCGTGGGCGGGCGCTCGCCGCGCGAGGAGGCGACTGAGCTAGTGGTCATGGAGCGAACGCGACACAAACCGCATTCGGCGCTCAATAGCGGATTGCGAAGGCTGGTCTCCATCCTCGATGCGAGCGCGCTCGTGATCTCGCTCGATACGGGACCGCTTCATATGGCCGTCGCGCTTGGAAAGCCCGTGATCTCGCTGCTCGGCTTCAGCAACCCGCTGCGCACAGGGCCCTATCGCGCCTCGCAGGAGCTCATCGTGAACGCGTACGGCGAGACGTGGAATGATTCGCATCTCGCCACCGATCGGCGCACGGATCGAATGCAGACGATCAGCGTGGCGGAGGTGCTCGAGAAGGTCGCGCTCTGGAAGGAACGCTACGCCGATGGCCGGGCGAGGAGCGTGCCGAACTCGTAGCGGACGCCGACCTCCTGCAGTAGATCCACCATTCTGGCGAGCGGAAGGCCCATCACCGCGAAGTAGTCGCCATCCACGCGCTCGACGAGCGTCGCGCCGAAGCCCTGGATGCCGTACGCCCCGGCCTTGTCCATGGGCTCCGCGGTCGCAATGTACGCGCCGATGCGCTCGCGATCGAGTGTGCGGAAGGTGACGCGCACGGACTCGACGGCCGAGCGCATCTGCCCGTTGTACGACACTGCGACGGCCGTGAGCACGACGTGCGTCTGCCCGCCGAGCATCGAGAGCATGCGCGCGGCGTCGGCCTCGTCGCGCGGCTTGCCGAGGACGAGCCCATCGATGACGACGATGGTATCGGCGGAGATGACGATGGCGTCGGGGTAGCGCGCCGCGATGGTCGTGCCCTTCTCCCGCGCCAGACGCTCGGCGTGCGGCGCGGCCTCCTCACCATCGCGGTACGTCTCGTCGATGTCAGCAGGGTGCACCTCGTGCGCGATGCCCACGAGGTCGAGCAGCTCGTGCCGGCGTGGGGAGGACGACGCGAGGGTGACGCGGGGGCTGATCATCGCTCGAGCCAGATGGTGGTCGGTCCGTCGTTCACGAGCTCGACCTCGCTCATCGCGCCGAACTCTCCGGTCTCGACGGTGCAGCCGCGCTCGCGCAGCATCGTAATGAAGGAGTGGTAGAGTGGCTCGGCGATTGGCCCGGGCGCGGCGGCGAGGAAGCTCGGCCGGCGGCCGGCGCTCGCGTCGCCGTAGAGGGTGAATTGCGATACGACGAGCAGTGCGCCGTGCACATCGGCGAGGGCGAGATTCATCTTGCCGGCATCGTCGGCGAGGATGCGAAGCCCCGCGATCTTGTCGGCCATCCAGACGAGCTGCGCCTCGGTATCGGTCTGCGTGAACCCGACGAGGAGACAGTAGCCGACGCCGATCTTTCCGACGACGCGCCCGTCTACGCGGACTTGTGCGCGGGAGACGCGCTGGAGGAGGACTCGCACGAGGGGAAACGTACGCCGTGGGAGTTTGCGCTGGCAGGGCAGAGCGAAACCGCTGAATCCGGTGGCACGTACGGGGAGACATCCCCAAGCGGAGCGATACAGGAATGGACGCAGAGACACTGACGATGCTCACGGGCCTTCTGGGAACAGTCCTCGCATTCGTGCTCGTCGGCGCGGCGTTGGGCGGCGCGTGGCTGCTGGGACGCGGCTGGCATCGTCGCGATCACGTGTTGGGCGAACCATCCGTGGAGGAGTTGAACTCGCGCAAGATCGCCGTGCTGATAGCGCGGATAGACGAGCTGGCGATGGAGCTCGAGCGGTCGTCCGAGGCGCAGAGGTTTTTGGCGAAGACGATTGCCGGTGCGACGGTAGATCCCGTCGCGCCGCCGAATCCGATGCGGGCGGCGGAAAGGGTCGTCACCCCGCACTGAGTTGCAATGCGGAAGTAGCAGATGCGTAGCGGGGCGGCTTAGCGAAAGCCGCCCCGTTCAACATCCAGTCCGCCTCCGCGATCGCGCGGAGGTCAATACGCCACCGTGGGCAGCACGAGCGTCCAGATCGCGACGATCTGCACGGTCGTCAGTGCGATTCCACACACGAAGATCATTACGCTCTGCGTGTTCCTCAGCTCCGGAAAACGGCGCAGATACCATGCGCTCGCGATCAACCCCAGGATTCCGAGCGCGGAGGACATCGAGAGCGTGCGCATGAGCGCGCGCGGATGCCAGTGCTCCGCCAGCGGACCCGCGCTCACCGCGAAGGCGATGAGCAGCACGATGCCGAGGAGAGAGACGATCTGCGATGTGAGCAGCTGCCAGCGAACAGGGGTCATCGGTTCCACGTGCCGTGAGGGCGCCAATTGCTGAACGACGCGCTACCCAGCCAGCGCGTCACTCCCGGACCGCCCTACCAGCCCCGCGTCCCGGCTCCGCCCTTGAACGGTCCCGCCACCAGCGAGGTGATCCACCCACCGTAAAATCCGCCCTCCTGCGGCGTCACGCGCTCGCCGTCCACGGTGCACTCGTCGAACGGAGCGGCGTAGAACGCAACGTGATCCCGGATCAGGGCAAACTCATCGCTCGGCACCGGATAGTGCCACGCAACGGCCTCGAGTAGCTGGTCGCCCACGACCGCGTCGTAATACGCGGCCTGCCCCTTCCACTCGCATAGCGTGGCGGTGCCTTTCACGGGGCGCAGCACGCCGTGAGCGATATCCGCTTGCGGAAAGTAGTAGGTGGGCGGGTGGCTCGTCTCGAGCGTGCGTACGCCTCGGGTGGTGTCCGCGACCACGATGCCGCGCTGCACGATCCGGAGATGATGCGACGTGCGCTCCGCAATCGCTGGGCGAGGAAAGGACCACACACTTTCCCGACCCGGCGACACGGGATCAGGAACGATTCTCACCGGGTCACTCCACGGTCACCGACTTCGCGAGATTCCTCGGCTGATCGACGTTCGCGCCACGCTTCACCGCGATGTAGTACGCGAGGAGCTGCAGCGGCACCGATGCGAGGATCGGTGTGAACATGTCGATAGTCTCCGGAATGCGAATTTCGTAGTCCAGCTTCCCGGCCAGCGCCGGCTCCGCGCGGCTGGTGAGCGCGATCACGCGCCCGCCGCGCGCCTTCACCTCGTGGATGTTCGACACGATCTTGTCGAACACCGAATCGTGCGGCGCGATGAACACGACCGGCATGTTCTCGTCGATCAGCGCGATCGGGCCATGCTTCATCTCGGCGGCCGGGTAGCCCTCGGCGTGGATGTAGCTGATCTCCTTGAGCTTGAGCGCTCCTTCGAGCGCCGCCGGAAAATTGTAACCGCGGCCGAGATACAGAAAGTTCGTGGAATCCTTGAACTGCTCCGCAATCTCCTCGATCGCCGGCGCCGTCTCCAGGATCTCCGCGATCTGGTGCGGCAGCTTCTCCATCGCTTCCACGATGCGCTTTCCCTCCAGCTCCGTCAGCCCGCGCAACCGTGCAAGCTTGAGCGCGAACAGCGCGAGCGCCGTCACCTGGCTCGAGAACGCTTTCGTCGACGCGACGCCGATCTCCGGCCCCGCGTGGATGTAGATGCCGCCGTCCGACTCGCGCGCGATGGTCGAGCCGACCACGTTCACGATGCCGAGCGCGCGCGCACCACGGCGCTGGGCCTCGCGCATCGCCGCCAGCGTGTCCGCCGTCTCACCCGACTGCGAGATCACGATGCACAGCGTCTTGTCGCTGATGATCGGATTACGATAGCGGAGCTCGGAGGCGTACTCGACTTCCACCGGCACCCGCGCGAGCTCCTCGATGAGGAACTCGCCAATGAGCGCCGAATGCCAGCTCGTGCCGCACGCGGTGATCAGGATGTTGTCGAACTTCAGCAGCTCCTCGGGCTTGAGATTCAGCCCGCCCAGCTTCGCCGTCCCGGTCTCGCTGAGCAGACGGCCGCGCATCGTGTTCTTGACGGTGTCCGGCTGCTCGAAGATCTCCTTCAGCATGAAGTGCGCGAAACCTCCGCGCTCGATCATGTCGAGATCCCAATCGATGCTCGCGACGGCGCGCTCGAGGGGAAGCGAATCCATGTCGATGATCTGATAGCCGTTGCGATCGAGCACGGCGAGATCGCCGTCATCGAGATAGATCACCTGGCGCGTGTGGGCGAGAATCGCCGATACGTCGCTCGCCACGAAGTACTCGCCCTCGCCGAGACCGACCAGCAGCGGGCTTCCCTTGCGCGCTGCCACGATCTTGTCCCGATCGTCGCTCGAGACCACCGCGATCCCGTAGGTCCCTTCGACCTTCGAGAGCGCCTCGATCACCGCCTGCTCGAGATTGCCGTCGTACACCTCTTCGATGAGGTGCGCGAGCACTTCGGTGTCGGTGTCGGAGCGGAAGCTGTGACCGAGATCCTCGAGCGCCTGCCGGAGCGCAGAGCCGTTCTCGATGATGCCGTTGTGCACCACGGCGATCTTCTCGTCGCAGCTCATCTGCGGATGCGAGTTGATGAAGTTCGGCGCGCCATGCGTCGCCCAGCGGGTGTGCGCGATGCCGAGCGTTCCGTTGATCGGCGCCGATGCGACGAGATTCTCGAGCTCCAGAATCTTGCCGGCGGCCTTACGCGTCTCGACACCCTTGCCGTTCATGATGGCGATCCCTGCCGAGTCGTAGCCACGATACTCGAGGCGCTTCAATCCCTCGAGGAGCATCGGTGTCGCCTGCCGTGGTCCGACGTATCCAACAATTCCGCACATATACAGCATTCCCCGAAAAAGTCAGCGCAGCGCATCGAGCGGTACGCGCGATCGCGCGACGAGCTCGCGTGCTTCATCATCCGTTGGTGCTTCAGCAATCACGCGCACGATTGGCTCCGTTCCCGACGGCCTCACGTGCACCCA
>JBBSEY010000073.1:0-12991 GCA_038239265.1 Gemmatimonadales bacterium
AAGGGTGGCGCCACGGGCTTCAACGATCCCGACGATCAGGTCCTCATCCCGCTGAACACGGGACGATTCCGTGTCTTCGACACGAAGAATCTCCAGTCGATCAACGTGCTCGCGAACTCCGAAGCGGTGATTCCGCAGGCGATGACGGAAATCGAGAGCATCATGCGGCGCCAGCACCGGCTGCAGAGCGGCAAGGACGATGACTTCGATATACGCAATCAGTCCGACTTCCTGAACGCGGCCCAGCAAACGACGCAGGTGTTCGGGCTGCTCCTTGCCGGGATCGCCACGGTGAGCCTGCTCGTCGGCGGCATTGGGATCATGAACATCATGCTCGTCTCCGTCACGGAGCGCACGCGCGAGGTCGGAATTCGGAAGGCCCTCGGCGCAACGCGCAAGAACATCCTCGCGCAGTTTCTGATCGAGGCGATCGTACTGTGCGTGCTCGGCGGAGTCATCGGGATCGTGGTGGGCGCCGGGACCGCGGTCGTCATGCGCTATGGACTCCACTGGAACACGGACGTCTCGATCGGCGCAGTCGTGGCCGCATTCGCATTCTCGGCGCTGGTCGGCGTCGTCTTCGGCGTCTGGCCAGCACGACGCGCGGCGAGCCTGGATCCGATCGTGGCGTTGCGGTACGAGTAGCCGGGAGTAGTTCGAGAGCGGGGAGCGCACGTTCAACCGCCAATTCGCGCTGGTATCAGCGCCCAGACGTCTTCGATGCGAAAGCCGGCCTCGCGCGTGTGCGCGAGGCCGGCCTTTTCATCGTGCGGCTGCGGTTAATACTTCTTCGCGCCGTCGTCGGTGTATTCGGTGTTCGTCTTGTCGAGCTTCTCATCGATCTTCTGCTCGGCCTTGCCGAAGTTCTTCTGAACATTTCCCTCGGCCTGCTGAGCGCGACCCTTGACATGCTCGCTGCTGTTATCCAGCGCGTCGCCAAGATCGCCGCGGACCTTTCCAACGGTCTCCTTCACGGCGCCCTTGATCTCGTTCCCGAGTCCCTTGCCGGCCAAGTCGTTGTTCTTGTCCATCGTGCACCTCATACGGTAAGACGTTTACGTCCGACCCGTCACCCGCCGACGAGACGTTGTCCTATACAATGGCAAGGCACATGCCGTGGGTTAGAGGCACTTGGCGGGGCGTAAGCGCCCCGCTGGCCAACCAGTCAGCGAGTCGATGGGCTCGCGTACGAAGGCGCCAGTCCGCAACTTTGGGTGTTGTTTCGGGCGCACGCTAGACTACAGCGAGCGCACGTCGCGCATGAATCCTCCAACGCCGCTCATGCCTCGATTGTCGGTCCCCCGAAGTGCACAGCTGAAGTCGACGACGATCGGATTCGTGCTCCTGCTCGCCACGGCATGCGCCAGCGGCGGTGCGGGCAACGGCTCGCAGCGAGAGGACGACTTCGCGCAGCAAATGGTTCTCAAGCGTTTCACGGACATCGACTTTCAGCTGCAGCTCGCTGGCGAGATGACCGTGCGAAAGGTGCAGTATGCCGGCGCGGACGACATGATCATTCCTGCATATCTCTTTCTGCCCCGCGACACGAGGAGGAAGCGCGCGACGATCCTCATGGTGCACGAGGATCTCCACGGCGACTTCAAGACCCTATACGTGCCGGAGCTTCGCACGCTGGTGGGCCGCGGATACATCGTGATCGCGCCAGAGTATCGAGGGAGTACGGGGTATGGGCGCGACCATTACGACGCGATCGACTACGGCGGGAAGGAGGTCGAAGATGTGCTCAGGGCGCACGACTTCCTGAGCGCGCTCGTGCCCGCCGCCGATCTCGACCGGCTCGGGATCATGGGCTGGAGCCACGGCGGCTTCATCACTCTCCACGCGATCCTGCGTCGCCCCGAGCTCTTCAAGGCAGCCGTGGCCGTCGTTCCCGTGGCCGACTTGGCCGAGCGGATGCGGACCCATCCGGCGAGCTATCACCAACTGTTCGCGCGCCAAAAGGCGTACGGAGCGGACATCGCGCAGAATCCGCGGCCGTATCTCGAGCGCTCGCCAATCACGCACGCGCGTGAGCTCAAAGTCCCCCTGCTCGTTCACGCCGCGGACAACGACAGCGATGTCTTCATCGCCGAGAACCATCATTTGCGCGACTCGATGGTGGTGGCGGGGAAGGACACGGCCGGGCTCTACACGTACAAGGAGTGGCACAATCCCCCCGGTGGCCACCAGTTTTCACGGGTGGACACTCAACAGGCGCGCGAGAGCTGGGCTGAAACGCTGGCATTTCTCGACGCACGGCTGCACCCGGAGCGCTGAATCTCTCTCTCTCATAACTCCGCGCGCTTCTTGCACGCTCGCGTCGCGTGACCGCCAGCTTCCCAGCCGCCCGCGAGCGGCCGACCGTCGAGACCAACCCATCGGGGAAGCGCCTCGCCGTGCTCTCGCTCACCGCGCTCGGCGTCGTCTACGGCGACATCGGGACGAGTCCGCTCTATGCAATGAAAGAGTGCTTCCGCGTGGTGGCGGGAGCCACGACGGAGTCCAGCGTCGCGCCGACGGCTGACAACGTTTTCGGAGTGCTTTCGCTGATCGTGTGGGCGCTCACGATGGTGGTCACGGTCAAGTACATCTTCTTCATCATGCGCGCCGATAATGATGGCGAGGGTGGAATTCTCGCGCTCCTCGCCCTCATTCAGCAGCGGCTCGACAAGGACAAGGATGCCGGGCTATTGGCGGTGCTCGGAGCGCTCGGGCTCTTTGGAGCTGCACTGCTCTACGGCGACGGCGTCATCACGCCGGCGATCTCCGTGCTCGGCGCCGTCGAGGGCATCGACGTGGCGACGCCGGCGCTCCGGCATCTCGTCGTGCCGATCAGCGTCGTCGTGCTCTTCGCGCTCTTCCTGGTGCAGCGCGGCGGTACGACCAAGATCGGACGCGTGTTCGGGCCGGTCATGTTGCTCTGGTTTGGTGCGATCGCGCTGTTCGGATTTCTCGAGATCATCAAGGAGCCGTCCATTCTGGCCGCGGTGAATCCTGCGTACGGTGTGCGCTTTTTCATCAACCACGGCTGGCACGGCATCTTCATTCTCGGCTCCGTCGTGCTCGCGGTGACGGGCGCGGAAGCGCTCTATGCCGACATGGGGCACTTCGGCCGGCTACCCATTCGGCTCGCGTGGGCGGTGTATGTGTTCCCCGCCCTGCTCCTCAACTACTTCGGGCAGGGGGCGTTGCTCCTGCGCGATCCCACGGCCTCGATCAACCCGTTCTATCGGCTGATTCCGGGGGCCTTGATCTGGCCGATGCTGGTGCTCGCGACGGCGGCGGCGGTGATCGCGTCGCAGGCGTTGATCTCCGGCGCTTTCTCGCTCACGCATCAGGCGATGCAGCTCGGCTACTCGCCGCGCCTCACGGTCACGCACACATCGAAGCACGAAGCGGGGCAGATCTTCATTCCGCAGGTGAACCGCGCGTTGATGATCGGCAGCATCGCGCTCGTCTTCTTCTTCCGCTCCTCGAGCGCGCTGGCATCGGCGTACGGTATCGCGGTCACGGGCACGATGGTGATCACGACGATTCTCTTCACGCAGATCGCGCGGCGTCACTGGGGATGGTCGCGCCTGCAGGCCATTGCGTTCCTCACCGTGTTTCTCACGATCGATGGCGCCTTCCTGGTTGCCAACGTGGTGAAGATCGAGTCGGGCGGCTGGTTCCCTCTCGCGGCTGCGTTTCTGGTCTACCTCATGATGACCACGTGGAATCTCGGGAGGCGCGCGCTGCACACGCTGCTGCGCGAAGGGAGCCTGCCGATCCAGCTCTTCCTCGACGACGTGAAGCGCCGTCAGCCGCCACGCGTCCCGGGGACCGCGGTGTTCATGACGAGCGACGAGAGCGGCGCGCCGGTCGTGCTGCTGCACCATCTCAAGCACAACAAGGTGCTGCATGATCAGGTAGTCCTGCTCTCGGTCCTCACGGACGACATACCCGAGGTGGCGGCTGGGGAGCGCGTGAACGTCGAGCCGCTCGGTGAGGGATTCTATCGAGTGATCGCGCGCTACGGCTTCATGCAGCAGCCGAACGTTCCATCGATCTTCCCTCAGTGCGCGCCACTCGGCGTGAAGCTCCGCCCCAACGACACGTCGTACTTTCTCGGACGCGAGCAGCTGATTCCGACCGGGCGCTCGCAGATGCCGAGGTGGCGAAAGAAGTTGTTCGTCATCATGTCGCGAAACGCGCAGTCCGCGACGCAGTTCTTCGGCCTGCCGCCGAATCGTGTGGTGGAGTTGGGCGCACAGATCGAGTTCTGATGCGGGCAGCGATCTGCGCCTTGGCGGCCGCGGGGGCGTTCGCCGCATCAACCGGGACGCGCGCCCAGGGTACGGACAGCGCCGCGGCGGCTGACGATCCGCACGCCGCGCAACCGGAGCGGCCGACCGTCGCGACGCATGCGGGGACCGTCGCACCGGGGTGGGTGGAGCTCGAGACGGGCGTGGAGCGCGATCATCTCGATGGGGCACATGTGCTCCTGACACCCACCGTGCTCAAATTCGGCATCGCGCCACGCGTGCAGCTCGAGCTGCTGGGATCGTTTCAGCATCTATCCGGGACTCTGCCGGACTATTCGGGAATCGGCGACGTGGCCGCGGCGCTCAAGTGGCACGTGCTCGAGCACGCGCCCGTACTCGGCGATTTCGCGGTGCAGCCGTCGCTCAAGCTCCCCGCGGGCTCGGAGTCGCATGGCACGGGTACCGGCACGACGGATGCGGGCCTGCTGCTGATCTCGAGCCATGGCTGGGGCGAGTACGCGCTCGACCTGAACCTGGGCTACACGCGGCGGAGCGGCGACGGCACAGCGGCGCCGAAGAATGCGACGTTGTGGGCGGTATCGTTCGGCGGACCGGTGTACCGCAAGCTGGGCTGGGTGGCGGAGCTCTTCGGCTATCCGCGCACGACAGGGCCCGCAGGATTCGAGGGCATCGTCGCGCTCCTGACCGGCCCGAGCGTCACTATCCAGAAGTGGATCGTGCTCGATGGCGGAGCCATCGTTCGGCTCACCGGCTCGCAGCCGCACGTACTATACGCGGGGCTCACGTGGAACATTGGCAAGCTGTAGCGCGATGCGCTACGGCGCCGCTGGCGCCTGCGCGCGCGTGAACAGGTAGCCGTCGCGAAACTGGAAGTCCTTCTCGTCCGTGCTGCCGATGGGCCGGATCTCCTTGCGCGAGGTGTAGAGATTGCGGCGTACGGTGATCGTGAGTCGTACCTCGACGCGCTTGTCGTTGTCCATTCCCGGCCCGGTAAGCGTCAGCACGCCCCGCCCGGTCTTCGTGAACTCCTCGAGACCCGATACATCGTACGATGACGTGGTGACTTTGCCCTTGGTCGAGTCATCCACGTCCGTGGTCGTCGCTTTTCGCGCTACCGGATCCAGCGCGAAGGTGACGTGTTCGCGCACGATCTTCGTGGGGCCATCGTCATAGACGTAGCTGAAAGTGAGCGCGCGATGATCCGCGGCCTCGGAGATTTTCAGCCACGTGGGGAGAAAGACGCGCTCGTTGGTCGTGTAGTCGCGGTATTCGAGCTGCCCGGTCCAGTCGCCCACGAAGTTGGCGTGGATGTCCGAATGGGCGGGCGCCGGCGCCTGCGCGCGCGCAGTAGCGCTCCGGGTGGCGAGGCCGGCCGCGACGACGACGGCGAAGGTGACGAGCTTCGATTCGATAGTCATCCCGGAAGAGTACACGCGAATGGCGCCGGCTTGCGCCCCCGGGCGGCGTCCAACCGGTTACGTGCCTCACAATGCGCCGGACCCTGCTAAATTTCGCGCATGGCAACGACCGACATCAGCATGACCGCTCCCGACCTCGAGAGCTTCGAGCACCATTGGCAGGACGAGGCGGACGCCGCCTTTCTCTATCGCATTCTCGCCAAGGCGGAGCCGGATGCCGCGAAGAGCGACATCTATCTTCGTCTGGCGGTGGTCGAGGACCGCCATCTCGAGATTTGGGGGAAGCTGCTCACCGAAGGCGGACGTCCGCCCAAGCCGTTTCGTCCAAGCGGACGCGCGCGCCTCTTCGCGCTCCTGGGAAAGTGGTTCGGGCCCAAGCTGCTCCTTCCTATGCTTCTCGCCGAGGAAGGGCGCGAGGTGCGCGGCTACCTCACCATGCATCGCTCGACGCCGGAGGGTGTCGCGGGACGTGGTGAGTCGCTGTTGCTGGCGCGAGAGAGCGCCGAGCACGCGAGCACGCTCGGTGAGATCTCCGGGAAGGGGATCGAGCCGTGGCATCGCACGGAGAGCGGCGGCTTCCTGCGCAACGTCGTGTACGGCTTCAACGATGGGCTGACCGCCAACTTCGGGCTGGTTGCGGGGATGATCGGGGCGAGCGCCGTCGCGGCGCACCAGACGATCGTGCTCGCGGGTGTGGCCGGGCTCATCGCCGACGCACTATCGATGGGCTCGAGTGGATATCTCGCCGCAAAGAGCGAGCAGGAGGTGTATCAGAACGAGATCTCGATGGAGCGCACCGAGATCGAGCTCATGCCCGAGGTCGAGCGCGACGAGCTCGCGCTCATCTACGAGGCGAAGGGGATGCACCGCGATGCGGCGCACGCACTCGCCACCGAGGTGATGGCCGATCCGCAGCGCATGCTCGAGGAGCAGGTTCAGGAGGAGCTCAAGATCGGCGATGCGCACAGCTCGCCCCTGCGCGAGGCATGGTTGACGGGAATGGCGACTGCGGTTGGCGCGCTCATTCCGGTGTTCCCCTTTTTCTTTCTCACCGGGAGTGCCGCGATGATCACCTCGTTCGGGCTCGCGATGGCGTCGCACTTCCTCGTCGGCGCGGCGCGCTCGGTGTTCACCGGCCGTGGAGTGTTTCGCTCGGGGCTCGACATGTTCGTCGTCGGACTGGGCGTGGCGATCATCGGCTATTACGTAGGAGGCTGGGTGGCGACTCTCCTGTAACCGCGTTCCGCGTGCTACGTTCTCCGTCCCTGTAGCACGTCCCGAACCCACGCCCCCATGAAGTACATCGCACGCGACGTCTCCCTGGTTGCACTCGCCCTGGTGTCCGCATGCGCGAAACCCGCTCCGGCGCCGACGCCTGAAGCCACGGCGAGGGGGGTGCTGATCGTGGGTGCGCGCGTCATCGACGGTACCGGGGCGCTGGGCCGCGTGACGAGCGTGCGCGTGATCGGCGACAGGATCGCGGACATCGGAGAGCTCCACCAGCGCAGCGGCGAGACGCTGGTGATCGGAACGGGGCTCGTGCTCGCGCCCGGCTTCATTGACGATCACAGCCACGCGGATGGCTCCCTGTTCAAGCTGCGGGATGCGGAGGCCGCCGTGAGTCAGGGGATAACCACGGTGGTCGTCGGTCAGGATGGCGACTCACCGTACCCGCTCGCGGATTTCTTCGCGCACGCGCAGCGCGAGCCGCCGTCGATCAACGTCGCGTCGTACGTGGGGCACGGCACCGTCCGCGACCTCGTGCTTGGGAAGGACTACAAACGAGTCGCGACGCCGGCGGAAGTGCTGAAGATGCAGGCGCTCGTGACGCAGGAGATGAACGCGGGCGCGCTCGGGCTCTCGAGCGGGCTGGAATACGATCCGGGGATATACTCGGATCCGAGCGAGGTGCTCGCGCTCGCGAAGACGGCGGGCTCCGTGGGCGGGCGCTACATCAGCCACATGCGGAGCGAGGACTTCGCCTTCTGGAAGGCGCTCGACGAGCTGCTAACGATCGGGCGCGAGAACCACATGCCGGTGCAGGTGTCGCACATCAAGCTGGCCATGAAGGGATCGTGGGGGCTGAACGACTCGCTGATTCACGTGCTCGATCGCGCGCGCGCAAGTGGCATCGACGTAACGGCGGACATCTATCCGTACACCTATTGGCACTCAGGGATGTCGGTGCTCTTCCCCAAGCGCGACTTCGACAATCGGTCGTCCGCCGCCTTCGCGCTCGACCAGGTCGCGCCATCGGAGGGGCTCATTCTCGCGACGTACGGACCGAAGCCGGAGTATTCGGGAAAGTCGCTGCACGATGTCGCGAAGCTCATGAGCGTCGACGACACGACGGCGTTGATCGAGCTGCTGCACGCATCGGAAGAAGCATCCGCCAGGGGCGACAAGGAGCACGAAGCGAACTCGATCATCGCGACGAGCATGGACGAGCGCGATGTCGCGAAGCTGATTGCCTGGCCGTACGCCGCCTTCTGCACCGACGGCGAGCTCGATGGCACACACCCGCGCGGCTACGGCACCTTCACGCGCATCATGGGCCGTTACGTGCGCGAGCAGCACGTGATCTCGCTCGAAGAAGCAATCCGGAAGGCGACGTCGCTCGCCGCGGCGAACGTCGGCATCAAGGATCGCGGACGGATCAGCGTGGGTGCGTACGCGGATCTCGTGCTTTTCGATCCGCAGACGATCGTCGATCGTGCGTC
The DNA here is from genome assembly GCA_038239265.1 of Gemmatimonadales bacterium. Lineage (GTDB taxonomy): Bacteria > Gemmatimonadota > Gemmatimonadetes > Gemmatimonadales > Gemmatimonadaceae > FEN-1250. Next base: position 8,404 of record JBBSEY010000073.1, read on the forward strand.
GCCGACCGAGCCGCACCTGACGAGCACCGGAGTACGACGTGTGTGGGTGAACGGCGCGTCGGTGTACGAGGATGCGCATACCACGGACGCGCGGCCGGGCCGCGTGCTCAAGCGCGTCGTGGTGGCGGCGAAGTAAAGCCTCGACCCCGCGTCAGCTCCGCCCGTCGCATCGCGCCCACGCGACGGCCACTCGATCATCATCGGAGATCTGCACATGAAGGTTCTTCGAGCCGCGCCTCTTCTCGGCATACTGATTTTGTCGCTGACATGGGCCATGGCGCTTGCCGGCAAGTTGAACGCACAGGGGTCGGTCGGCGCAGCGCACGAGCAGATCACGGGCGTGGCGTGCGAAGATACTCCTGCCGACCAGAAACGGCCCCCATTCGGCTGCTTCAACATCGCCACCGAAGCGGGGCTGAAGTTTTCGGAATCGGAGGTGTATTGGCATCTGCGGACGTTTCCAACCCGCGCCGTTGCCGAAGCGCGCAAGAGCGAGTCCGGGATTGTCGTGGAAGAAGACGGCCGGGTGTGGCTGTCCGACATCGGTCCACGTGACCTCCTCCTGCGTGGTGGCCAACCCGTCGCATCGTCGGTCCCTTGAAGCTACCGCCCGCGAAGTCATACACCGCAGTGCTCTCCTACGCCGTGATGCGGCCGGGCGATCGCTCGATAGTGCACACGCATTCCGGACCCGAAGGCTGGTACATGATCGTCGGTGAGCAGTGTCTGAAGACTCCGACAGGTGCGAACAGAGCGAAGGCCGGCGAGACGATGACGGCGCCGCCGAATGTGCCGATGGAGCTCAGCGTCACCGGTACGATGCTGCGAAAATCCATGGTACTGGTGATCCATGATTCTTCCATGCCGCGGGGTACACCGTCGCAGTGGACACCACCGGGCGCGTGCGATAGGTAGTCGCACGGGGATAACGCTCGCTGCGACGTCCGGAGACCCGTGCGAAAATCTCACACCACGATGTTCAACAGCCGCCCCGGCACGAAGATGATCTTCTTCGGCTCACTCGTGATGAAGCGCGCGATCCCCGCGTCGGCCCGCGCGAGCGTCATCGCCGCGTCCTGCGCGATGTCGCGTGCGACGTGCACCTTCCCGCGCACCTTGCCGTTCACCTGGACCACCAGCTCGATCTCGTCGACCGTCGCCAGTGCGGCGTCGTACGCGGGCCACCGTGACTCGAACACGCCGCCCTCATGGCCGAAGAGCTCCCACAGCTCCTCCGCGATGTGGGGCGCGAACGGCGCGACGAGCTGCACCAGCGGCTCAACCTCGGCGCGATGCGCGTCGCGCTCCGATGCACGGAGCACGTTCATGTACTCCATCATCGCGGCGATGGCCGTGTTGTAGCCGAGCTTCGCCGTGTCCTCGCCGACCTTCCGGATGGTCTGGTGAAGCTTGCGCATGACGGCGACATCGGGCGCGCCACTGACGTGCGCGTCGTGCGCGGACTTCCAGAGGCGATCGAGAAAACGACGCACCCCAGAGATCCCCGCGTCGCGGAAGTCGCCTCCCTCCTCGAAGGGGCCGAGGAACATGAGGTACGTGCGGAACGTATCGGCGCCCCACCGCTCGATGTAATCGTCGGGGTTCACGACATTTCCCTTCGTCTTCGACATCTTCGAGCCGTCGCGGATGATCAGCCCGTGCGCGCGAAAACGGGTGAACGGCTCCTCGAAGTTGATGTGCCCCATGTCGTGGAGCACCATCGTGATGAAGCGCGAATACAGCAGATGCAGCACCGCGTGCTCGTTGCCGCCGATGTACGAATGCACCGGCAGCCACTTCCTCGTGATATCCTGGTCGAACGGCACCGAATCGAAATCGGCGCTCGGATAGCGCAGGAAATACCACGCGCTGTCGAGGAAGGTGTCCGACACATCCGTCTCGCGTCGCGCCAGCTTCCCGCAGCTCGGGCACGGCACGCGGTACCACTCTTCGTGGCGCGCGAGCGGCGAGATCCCGGTATCGTCCGGCCGGAAGTCCTCGATCTCCGGCAGGATCACCGGCAGCTGATCCTCGGGCACCGGCTGCGTGCCGCAGTCCTCGCAGTAGATGATCGGAATCGGCGGGCCCCAATAGCGCTGGCGCGAGATCGTCCAGTCGTGCAGCCGGAAGTTCACGACCGGCTTCGCCGCCGCGAGACCGACGAGCCAACCCGTCATTCGCGACTTCGCCTCGGTGGCAAGAACGCCATCGAACATCCCCGAGTTCACGAGGCGCCCCGCGCCCGTGTACGCCTCGGCCAGCGGCGCGTTCGCGTCGGCATCATCCGGAGTGACGACGCGGATGATCGGCAGCTCGTACGCGCGCGCAAACGCGAAGTCGCGCTCGTCGTGGCCGGGCACGGCCATGATCGCGCCGGTGCCGTATTCCATCAGCACGTAGTCCGCGATCCAGATCGGAATGCGCTCGCCATTCGCGGGGTTCGTCGCGTACGAGCCGGTGAAGGCCCCCGTCTTCTCCGCGCTCTCTCCCATCTTGCGCGAGACGACGTCCTGCGTCGCGGTGCGCACGCGATACGCCTCGACCACATCGCGCTGGTTGGGCGTCGTGATCGCCGCCACCTGCGGATGCTCGGGGGCGAGCACGAGATACGTCGCGCCGAAGATCGTATCGGGGCGCGTCGTGAACACCACCACCGGCGGTGCGTCCGTGTCCGCGATCGCGAACGAGATCTCCGCGCCTTCGGAGCGGCCGAGCCAGTTGCGCTGGGCGCTCTTGGTGGACTCCGACCAGTCGATCCACTCGAGGTTGTGGAGCAGTCGCTCCGCGTACTCGGTGATGCGAAAGAACCACTGCTCGAGGAGGCGTTGCTCGACGCGCGCCCCGCAGCGCTCACAGAGCCCGTTCTCCACCTGCTCGTTCGCCAGCACCGTCTTGTCGTTGGGGCACCAGTTGACTGCGGCCTTCTTCTTGTAGGCGAGCCCCTTCTTGAAGAGCTGCAGGAAGATCCACTGGGTCCACTTGTAGTAGCTGGCGTCGGTCGTCGACAGCTCGTGCCTCCAGTCCACCATGAGCCCCACGCGCCGCAGCTGGCGGCGGAAGTTCTCGATATTCTGGGGAATGAGCCGCATCGGGTGCCCGCCCACCTTCAAAGCGTAGTTCTCCGAGTGGATCCCGAAGGCGTCGAAGCCGATCGGCTCGAAGACGCTGTTCCCCTGCAGCCGCTGAAATCGTCCATGGATGTCGGCGCCCGTGAACGCGAAGACGTTCCCGACGTGCAGCCCTTCGGCCGACGGGTACGGGAACATCATGAGCTGGTAGAACGGGGACGCCGCCGCCTTCAGGTCAGGCTCGTTGGTACGGCGCTCCTGCCAGCGGCGCTGCCATTTGAGCTCGAGGGCGGTCGGATCGTAGCTGGGTCCCTCATCGGGGACCGGATGCGAAGTCGACACGGTGTAGTTGAATTGGATGCGCGCTCCCCACGGGGAGCGGCGGGGCAATAGTGAAAGCTAGCGTTTCCCACATGCCGGACAAGCACACGCGGAACCCGCGGCGCATCGCGCTGGGCGCCAGCGTGCCGGCGCTCGCGGCGATCGCGCTCCTCGCATGGGCCGCCCGCCGATGGCTCGACGCGGCACTCTCCGAGCTCCCGGTGCAGCATGGTGCCGCACTGCGCGACGTCGCCGTCGCCTCGCTCGGACTCGGTGCCATCGTCGTGCTCTCGCTGCTCGTCGCCGCCGCCGCCGTTGCGCGCCACGCCGGCGATCCCGTCACTGAGCTCGCGCGTGCGGCCGAGCGAGTGGCGGCCGGCGATCTGACCGTCGGCTTCGACGCGGGGAGCGGGGGCGAACAGGTGCGCCGACTGCACCATGCGCTGGACGAGATGATCGGCGCGCTGCGCCGGCTCGTGAGCGCCATGCGCGACGCATCGGACGAGACGGCGACGATGTCCGCGCAGATCACCGCCGGCACCGAGCAGCTGTCCGCCACCGCATCGGAGTTCGCGCGCACGGCGGGAGAGCTCAGCCAGGAGGCCTCGCGCATGTCTTCGGCAATCACGCTCACGGCCGCGGACTCCGACCGGTTGATGCGCGTCTCCGCGCGCCTCGATGCAGGGGCGCGCGATGGCGTCGTGCGCAACGATTCGCTCGCGGCGCTGGCGCGCAGCAGTCGCGCACGCCTCGACGACAGCGCGAGCGCGGTGGCGATCCTCGCGGCCGTGGCGGAATCGACCGCGACGTCGGCGGAAGCGGTGAGCCACGCCGCACACGAAATCGGATCCTTCGTGACGCTGGTGCGGCGTATAGCGCGGCGCGCGAAGCTGCTCTCGCTCAACGCCTCGATGGAGGCGGCGCGTGCGGGAGAGCACGGTCAGGGGTTCGGCGTGGTCGCGTCGGAGCTGCGCTCGCTCGCGACCACCGCCGCGGAGGCGGCCGAGCGCACGGAGCTCGCGGTGGCACTGGTGCTCGAGCGCGTGGAACACGCACGCGAGAGCAGTCGCGAGACCGTAACGACGCTTGGCGTCGTGCAGCATGCGCAGCGCGAGGCGCACGGGAGCTTCGGCGGCATCGAACGCGCGCTCGATGAGAGTGTGGCGTGGATGCGCTCGATCAGCGAGGCGGCGAGCGAG
>JBBSEY010000074.1:0-12955 GCA_038239265.1 Gemmatimonadales bacterium
CATCCTGATCGACGATGCTATCGTCGTGCGAGAGAACATCGTGAGACACATAGAGATGGGGGAGGATCACGTCCAGGCATCGCACACCGCAACGGACGAGATCGGCTTGGCCGTTACGGCGACCACGTTTTCGATCGTCGCGGTCTTTCTTCCCGTCGCGTTCATGTACGGGCAGGCCGGGCAGTGGTTCAAGCCCTTCGCGCTCACGATCGCCTGCTCCGTGCTGGTCTCTCTCTTTGTGTCGTTCTCGCTCGACCCGATGCTCTCGGCGTACTGGCCCGATCCGCAGGTCGAGCACGGAGGGGTGAGTCTCCGCGGGCCGATCAGCCGCGTGCTGGCGCGGTTCAACACGTGGTTCGACAAGCAGGCCGACAACTACAAGCTGGTGATCGCGTGGGCGCTCGATCACCGGCTCGCGGTGACGGCCTTGGCGGGGGGCACCTTCGTGCTCGCGATCGCACTGCAGGGATCGATCGGCGGCACGGGCTTCGTGCCGGTGAGCGATCGGAGTGAGATCAACCTGATCGTCGAGGCGCCGGGTGGGAGCAATCTCGAATACACGCGCCTGCGCACCGAGGCCATCGCCGAGCTTGCGCGAAAGCACAAGGAAGTCGCGTACACGTACACATCGATTGGCGGAGCGATTCCCTTTCGCGCGCCTGGTGTCGATCAGGCACTCGTCTACGTGCGTCTCGTGCCCAAGGCGAAGCGCAGCATCAGCCAGGACGCGCTCGGCGCCGAGTTCCGGCGTGAGTTCGCGCATGTGTCCGGGGCGACGGTGTCCGTATTCACGAGTGGCTTCGGCGGCGCCGTCAAGGAAGTACAGGTCGAGATGCGCGGCCCCGATCCCGTGGTGCTGACGCGGCTGGCCGAGCAGGCGATCGTGTCGGTGGCGAAGGTCCCGGGCGCGGTGGACGTCGGATTGTCGACGCGCGGAGAGAAGCCCGAGCTCGACGTGCAGCTCAATCGCCCGCTCGCGGGCTCGCTCGGGATCACCGTCGGTGAGGTCGCGCAGTCGCTGCGTCCGGCGTTCGCGGGGCTCAAGGCTGGAGACTGGACGGATCCGAGCGGCGAGACGCGCGATGTGACCGTGCGGCTGACGAAGGAGGCGCGCGAGAAGCTGTCCGATCTGCAGGGGCTCCCACTGGTCGTCACCGACGCACAGGGGCGTCCGACCACGCTCCCCCTCGGACAGATCGCAAACATCAGGCAGACGGTCGGTCCCGCGCAGATCAACCATCTCGATCGCGAGCCCGTCGTGGCGGTCGAGGCGAACGTGCAGGGGCGCTCGTTGAGCGAGGTGACGAACGGCATCAAGAAGCAGCTCGCCGCGATGCATCTGCCGCCCGGGTATCGGATCACGCAGGGTGGGGAAGCGCGCGACCAGGCCGAGGTGTTCACCAGGATCTTCACGGCGCTGGGCATCGCGATTCTCCTGATGTATCTGATCCTCGTGATGCAGTTCGGATCGTTCCTCGATCCGCTCGCGATTCTCATCTCGCTCCCGCTGTCACTCATCGGCGTGGTGCTCGCGCTGCTGATGACGGGAGACACGCTCAACATCATGAGCCTGATCGGCGTGATGCTGTTGATGGGGATCGTGGCGAAGAACGCGATCCTGCTCATCGACTTCGCGAAGTGGGCGCGCGAGAAGGGGATGTCGCGACGCGACGCGCTCATCGAGGCGGGACGCATCCGTCTGCGCCCGATCATCATGACGACACTCGCGCTGATCGCGGGCATGCTGCCGGTAGCGATCGGGCACGGAGAAGGCGCCGACTTTCGCGCGCCGCTCGGACGCGCAGTGATCGGCGGCGTGATCACATCCACGCTGCTCACGCTCATCGTCATTCCGACGATCTACGAGATTCTCGATGAGTTCAAGGAATGGCTCGGGGTGAAGTTCGGGCGGAAGACGGCCGCGGCGGGTGCGCACGCGCCGGAGCTCTCGGCGGGCGACTGACGGCGGTGGCGCAACGCGTGCGCCACCTGGATCACCGGCAAGCCCATCATCGGGACAGCGAAGTTTCAGTCGACTGTGGATGCTGACGGCACCACCGTGCAGCGCTACTCGTCCTTCTGCCCAATCGTGATCAGCGCAACGGCGCCCACGATGACCGCGGCGGCGAGGAGCATTCGCAGGTTGAGCGGCTCTGCCGCGAACGCCCAGCCGAGCAGCACCGCGACTACCGGATTCACGAACGCATAGGTCGACACGAGCGTCGGCGCTACGGTGCTCAGCAGCCACACGTACGCCGTGTATGCGATGATCGACCCGAACGTGATGAGATAGAGCAGCGCGAACCACGACTTCGCGCTGGTCGCAGCGAGCGAGAAGTGGCCAACCTCGCCCGTCAGCAGCCCTCCGACGAGCAGCGCCGCGCCCGCGACCATCATCTCCATCGCCGTGCCGACGAAGTGCGCCTTGGGCATTGGCGCCGCCTTCGAATACAATGATCCGATCGCCCACGAGAGCGCCGCCAGCAGCACGATCCCCTCGGCGAAGAGATTCCCGTGCTGCTTGTCGCTCCCGGGATCGACCAGGAGATACAGTCCTCCGAGGCCGATCAACACGCCCGCGATCACCGCAATCGCCGGTCGCTTCCCGCCGGGGAGGATCCACTGCAGCAGCACGATCCACAGCGGGACGATCGCCACCAATAGCGCAGCGGTTCCACTCGGCACCTTCTGCTCCGACCACGTGACGACACCGGTGCCGAATACCGGCATCAGAATTCCGAGTATCGCTGCGCTGCGCCAGTGAATGCCGGTGGGTTTCGGCGCGCCGCGCGCGCGCAGCCAGACGTACATGACGCTGCCGGCGACGAAGAATCTGGCGCCGAGCATGAGGAAGGGAGGGAGCGTCTCGATCGCGAAGAGAATCGCGAGATACGTCGAGCCCCAGATGATGTAGACGGCGGCGAAGGCCAGGAGGATCTGCGTTCGCGACGCTTTCGATGAGGTTCCGTTCGGCACGCGACAAAGGTACATGATCCCGTCGCGGCCACCTACCCGATCGAATGGTTGCTGAGGCGGCGCTCGATCTGCATCTTCGCCGACACACCCTGAGCGGAGATAATGCGCGTGCGCGTCACCCGTGGTCTGTCCCTTCTGGCAGTTTCGTTCGCGTGCGCGGCCGCTCTTTCCGCTCAAAAGCCGGCGCTACTCACCACCGCGCCTCCGCTCGATCCGAAGCTCACCGCGCTCAAGTCCGAAGTGATGAAGGACATCGATTCGCGCGCGCAGTTCACCCAGCAGTTCGTCGATCAGGTATTCAGCTTCGGTGAGCTCGGCTTCCAGGAATTCGAAACGTCGAAATACATCACTGGAGTGCTCAAGGCGAACGGCTTCACCGTGCGCGACGGGGTCGCCGGAATTCCCACCGCGTGGGTCGCCACCTGGGGCACCGGCAAGCCCGTCATCGCGCTCGGCTCCGATCTCGATGGCATCCCGCAGGCCTCGCAGATCCCTGGCGTCGCGTGTCACCTCGCGCTCGTCCCCGGCGGACCGGGGCACGGGGAAGGACACAACTCCGGTCAAGCCGTGAACATCACCGCCGCCCTCGCGATCAAGAAGATCATGGAACGCGACCACATCAAGGGCACGCTGAAAATCTGGCCAGGGGTGGCCGAGGAACAGCTCGGGAGCAAGGCGTATCTCGTGCGCGAGGGTGTGTTCAAGGATGTCGACATCGTCCTGTTCTCTCACGTGAGCAGCAATCTGCAAACCGGCTGGGGCGCGTCGCAGGGGAGTGGGCTCGTCTCGGTGCTCTATTCGTTCGAGGGGCAGGCCGCGCACGCCGCCGGCGCGCCGTGGCGCGGGCGCAGCGCGCTCGACGCCGTCGAGCTGATGGATGTCGGGTGGAATTTCCGCCGTGAGCATCTCCGACTGCAGGCGCGCTCGCACTACGTCATCCGCAACGGCGGCGACCAGCCAAACGTCGTCCCGCCGACGGCCGCTGTGTGGTATTACTTCCGGGAGCTCGATTACAAGAAGATCAAGGAGCTCTGGGCCATCGGCGACTCGGTCGCGCAGGGCGCCGCGATGATGACCGGAACGAAGCTCGCCTCCGAGCGTGTGCTCGGCTCCGCGTGGCCCGGCCACTTCAACAAGCCGATCGCCGAGGACATGACGGAGAACATCAAGCTCATCGGGCTGCCGAAGTGGACGGCGGACGACCAGCGCTTCGCGCGCGCGATTCAGAAGGAGGTGAAGGGCGACTCGACGGGACTCGACACGGTTATCGCGAAGCTGGAACCGGACGTTCCCGATTCCCTCAACATGGGCGGCGGTTCCGACGACATCGGCGACATCTCGTGGAACGCGCCGACGATCGTGCTCCTCTTTCCTTCGAACGTGCCCAATCTCCCGGGGCACCACTGGTCGGACGCGATCGCGATGGCCACGCCGATCGCGCACAAGGGCGCAACGGCCGGGGCGAAGGCGCAGGCGCTCACGATGCTCGACATTCTCATGACGCCCGCGCTCGTCGACTCCGCGTGGAGCTACTTCAGAAACGTGCAGACGAAGACGGTGAAGTACGAGCCGCTCATGCGCCCCGAGGATCGTCCGGCGACGGAGCTCAACACCGAGATTCTGGCGCGCTATCGTCAGGAGATGAAGAAGTTCTACTACGACCCGAAGAAGTTTCCCAACTACCTCGCGCAGCTCGGCATTACGTATCCAACGCTGCGCAAGGCCGACGGGAGCTGCGCCGCTGCCCCCAACACGCTGCAGTGAGCGACTGATCGCTCACTGCACGTAGCGCAGCACGTCGTAGAGATATTTCACGCCAAAGCCGACGTTGCTCACGGCGAGCCGTTCGTTGTTGCCGTGCATCCCGCTGTGCATCTCCTCGTTCTCGACCAGAAAGGGGTCGAAGCCGTAGGTGATGATGCCGAGCGCCCGGTACGTCGGGCGGTCGCTGGCGGCGGTGAACATCGGCGTCGTCACTATCACATCCGGATTGCGCTCGTGCGACGCCTTCTCGATCGCGCGGAAGAGATCCGTGTCGATCGGGCTCTGGAGCTTCGTCTTCGGTTCGATCTGGTTCACCCAATGCACCGCGGTATCGTTCACGATCCGCTTGAGTGTGTTCAGGAAGGTGAGCGGATCGGTATCCGACAGCAGCCGAATGTCCATCTGCGCCGACGCCTCGGCCGGAATCACGTTCGTCTTGTTCGAGCCCTGAAGCATCGTCAGCGAGATCGTGTTCCGCAGGATCGCGTTCCAATAGACATTGTCCGTCAGCCACTTGCGCGCGCGGGGGATCCTGATCGCGCTGCGCACGTCGGCGAGCCACGCGCGTTGCTCGCCCTTGTACTGCGGCGAGATGTCGTGGAAAAACTTCTGCACGTCGGGGAGCACGTGCAGCGGCGTCTCGTACTTCGCAATGCGATCGAGCGCGGCGACGAGGCGCGGAACGGGGTTCTGTTTCGTGGGCCGCGAGCCGTGTGACGGCACACCGGTCACCACGACCCTCTGCCAGAACGTCTGCTTCTCCGACACGCCTACTCCATAGTACTGGAGCTTCCCGCCGACGACGAGATTCTCGCCGCCCTCGGTCATGAGAAACTCGACGTCCCTCAGCAGGTCGGCGTGGTTCTTCACGAACTGCACGGCACCATCGCCGCCGAACTCCTCGTCGGCGTTGCCGATGAAGACGATGTCCCGATTGAGCGGCACCCCGCTGCGCTTGAGGGCGATCATGGCCATGAGCTGCGCGACCGCCTGGCCCTTCATGTCGAGTGTGCCGCGTCCCCAGATGTACCCGTCCTTCACGACACCGGCGAACGGATCGACGGACCAGAACGACGGCGTCACGGGGACCACGTCCATGTGGCTCACCAGCGCGATCGCCTTCCTGGAGCCATTCCCCCTGAGTCGAGCGTACAAATTTGCACGGTTGACGCCCATCGCGGTCGTGTCATATATCTGCGCCTCGATCCCTTCCTTATCGAGTATTTTTTTGAGAAAATGCGCTGCATCCAGCTCGTTCCCCGGCGGATCCGTCGTGTTGACCTTGATGTACCCGGACAGCGTCTGGAGCGCCTCATCATCGAGCGCGTGCCAGTCGAGGCTCTGCGCGTGAAGCGGCGCGGCCATGAGCAGGAGAGCGAGAGTTGCCGTACGCAGCATGAAGGGGTGGGTGCGGGACGCGAAATGACCGTGCAGGGTTCGAGGAACGCTATCGAACTGTCCGCGCTGATGGAATGTCGATCGGCACGAGAAACGCAATGACGTCGCGAGTTGTCCTCGAACCGTCCTTCTCAAGGTAGTCATGCAAACCACCGAAGTAATGACGGAAGGCTCCATGGGCACCTTTCTGCCACACGGTGTCTGCTATCTCTGGAACAAGCCGCTGTTGTGGACGCACTTCACTTCGGATCTGCTGATCGGACTCTCGTACGTCACGATCTCATTCTCGCTCGCGCTGCTGATCCACCGCGCCAGAAAGGACATCCCGTTCAGCGTCGTCTTCATCGCGTTCGGCTTGTTCATCATCAGCTGCGGCCTCACGCACTTCATGGAGATCGTCACGCTCTGGCGCCCCTTCTACTGGACGGCGGCAGGGGTCAAGGTGATCACCGCCGCCGCATCCGTCTCTACGGCGATCGTGATGCCGTTCATGATCCCGCGAGTGCACCAGACCATTCGCGATGTGAAGCTTTCGCGGGAGCGGGAGCTGTCGCTCGCTCGCGCCGAGGCGCTGCAGCAGAGCAACGAGCAGCTCCAGGAGCAGGCGATCGAGCTCGAGGCCCAGCGGCAGGAGGCGCAGGCTCTCGCCGAGGAGCTGGAGCTGGCGAACGAGATGCTCCGCCGGTCGTTCGCGGAAGCGGAGACTGCGAAGCAGGCTGCGGAATCGGCGAATCGCGCGAAGTCCGAATTCCTCGCCGTCATGTCGCACGAGCTTCGCACGCCGCTCAACGCCGTCATCGGCTACGCGGACATCCTGGCCATCGGCGTGAAAGGCGACCTCACCGAGGACCAGCAGCAGCACCTCAGCCGGATCAAGGGAAGCGCAACGCATCTGGTCGATCTGATCAACCAGATCCTGCACTTCGCGAGACTCGAGGCAGGGCGCGACACGGTACGGCTGGAGCACGTCGATCTCCTCGCGCTCGCCCGCGAGACAATGGCCTTCCTCGAGCCGCTCGCGGTGCGCAAGGAATTGGAGCTGTGCCTGAACGTTGCCCCCGATGTCGGCAGTCTCGAGACTGATTCCGGAAAGCTGCGTCAGGTGATTCTCAACCTCCTCTCCAATGCGATCAAGTTCACGGAGACTGGATCCGTCACGCTGAGCGTCCGCAGGCATGCCGATGGGATCGCCCTCGAGGTAGCGGATACGGGGATCGGGATCGACGCGGAATGGCAGGAGATGGTGTTCGAGCCGTTCCGGCAGGTGAATCAGGGTCACACGCGGGATCAGAGTGGAACGGGGCTCGGCTTGAGCGTCGTGCGCCAGCTCGTGTCGCTGCTGGGCGGAAGTGTGTCCGTCGAGAGCACGCCGCGGGTGGGGAGCCGTTTCGCTATCCGGCTGCCGCTCGTCCCGCCTCATGTAGCGGCGGAATGAGAAGGCCCCGCCGCTATATTTCGGAATTCGCCCGACCGACCGGAACAGGCACTCTCATGTGATCAAGCGGAGGCGACGCCGCATGCGCCGCACCATGTGCAAGTCAAAGGTTCATCGCGGCGTGCTCACCGGCGCCGATCTGCACTACGAGGGAAGCCTCACCCTCGATGCCACGCTGATGGAAGCGGCGGACATCCTGCCATTCGAGAAGGTGCAGGTGGTGAACGTCAACAACGGCTCCCGACTCGAGACGTACGTGATCGAGGGTGAGCGCAACAGCGGCACGATCCAGCTCAACGGCGCCGCCGCCCGACTCGGCGCCGCGGGGGATCATGTGATCGTCATCAGCTACGCCGACTACGAAATGAGCGAGCTGGACGACTTCGCGCCGAAGCTCGTGTTCGTGGACGAGAAGAACCGCATCGTCCGCGAGAAGATCCGACGCGCGAAGTAGTCGCGCGCGTACGTCGTCCCTTCGTTAGCTCCGGACCGAGGGCGAGGGGAGCAGCTCGTCGATCCGCGCGCACAGCGCGTCGAGGTCCACCGGCTTCCGGAAAAATCCCTTCGCACCTTCGGAGCGCACCGCGGCGGGGAGCGTGAGGTCCGTGCTCCCGCTCATCACGAGCACCGGGATCGACGATGTGCGCGCCGATGCCTGCAGCCGCCTGAGCGCGCCGTGACCGGTGCCCGCGGGCATGTTGATATCCAGCACGATCACTTCCGGCTGCTGTTGCACTGCGAACATGACCGCCTGCATCGCATCGCGCGCGATAACGATGGTGTAGCCGCGCGACTTGAGCACTCCGCCAACCGACGCTACGAGGACGGGATCGTCATCCGCGATCAGAATCTTGTGTTCGCTCATTAGACGGCTCTCATGCAGAGAAGCGTGCGTACATGGCACATTGAGTGATCAACTGGTACACGCATCTCTGATGATAGTTGTCACATGACGATAAGCACAGCGCACGGCCCTGTCGGTGATGCGGACGCGCTTCGGCGACTCGAGCGCTTCGGCGGGCTCAAGCTTCGCGAAGAGCTCACGACACTATTCCTACAGGAAGCCCCGGCTCGCATCGCTGCTGCGCGCGCCGCACTGTCCAACGGCGACCTCGACTCGATTCGCGCGATGGCGCACATGCTCAAGTCGAGCGCCGGACAAATGGGAGCGCTGCGCATGCAGCTGATCGCCGAACAGCTGGAGAGTCCGGATCATCCCCCCGACTTCACTCGCGCACTCTCCGATCTCGACGAGGAGCTGGCTCGCTACACGGCCTGGCTCGACACGGCCTTTCTTCCACCAGTAGTGCCATGATGAGACGGATAATGATCATCGAGGACAACGTCGACAATCGCCTGCTGCTGCGCGCGATACTCGGCGACCTCTACACGGTGACCGAGCACTCGACTGGTCCCGAGGGACTCGCGTCACTCGCGGCCGACGATCCCGAGATCGTACTTCTCGACATCTCGCTGCCGGGGATGGATGGCGTCGAAGTGCTGAGACACATTCGCGCCAATCCGGAGCTCCGCCAGCTTCCCGTCATCGCCTTGACGGCGCACGCCATGAGCAGCGACCGGGGAAAGTATCTCGCGCACGGCTTCGACGACTACATCACCAAGCCGATCGTCGACGAGACGATTCTGCTCGGGTCGATCAACAGGCTGCTCGACCGCGTGGTCGTATGACCCGGCGCGCGTGAAGGTCCTCGTCGCCGACGACAGTCTGCTGATTCGCCGCCTCATCGAGTCCGCGGTGCTCGATCGTGGTCACGAGCCCCTCCCCGCCGAAGACGGCGCGGCGGCATGGACGCTGTTCGAGCGCGAGCATCCGTCGCTCGTCATCCTCGACTGGCAGATGCCGGAGCTCGACGGGCTCGAAGTCTGCCGGCGCATTCGGACGTCCGAGTACGCACGCGATACCTTCGTCCTCGTCGTGACGGGGCGCATCGAAGGCGACGATGTGGCGAACGCGCTCGACGCCGGCGCCGATGACTATCTCTTCAAGCCATTCACCCCATCATCCATCACCGCGCGCCTCGAGATCGCCGAGCGCCGCATCTCGGCGAACGACGCGCGGTGGGCCGCGGAGGAAGCGCTCGCCAACGCGCAGTGGATGGCCGGCATCGGACAGACTGCGCTCGCGATTCAGCACGAGGTCAACAATCCGCTCGCCGCGCTGTTGGGCAACGTGCAGCTGATGCTCATGGATGATGATCTGCCGGCTGAGATTCGTGTGCTCGCCGACGACATGCTCACGCAGGCGCGCCGCGTGGCCAACGTGGTGAAGCGGCTGTCGACGCTCGAGGCGCCGAAGACGGTCGAGTACATCAGGGGTGCGACGATGCTCGACCTCTCGGAGCGCACCGCGCGCTGACTGCTCCGGCGAGGGCAACGAACGTGCAATTCGCCCAATCCTCGCCAATCGCAACCCGGCAGCTACGGCACATAATTCCGTGTAACGCGCACAACGCGTTATACCACAGAGGGTTCGGAAGGTGGAACGATCTGGCATGGGGATCGCTTTTCTCCCCGGCGAGTCATTCACCCTTACCGGACTTTCGTACGAAGACCCTCAGCATCGAACAAGCCAATGGAGAGATCCTGCTGTGGCAGAGCAGGATTCGTCTCGGCTTCGCGCTGCTCATTGCATCGATCGGAACCGCGCTGCTCGCGGCCGATGCGGTGCCCCGCATCTCATCGTCGAGCGTGGCCGCGCTCGTGGCGTACGTGCTCGTCACCGTGCTGCTGACGATGCTCGTGCGGCGCACGGGCGAGGCGACGCAGGGCGTGGTGCTCGCGATCGTCGCCGCCGACATCCTCTTCGTCTTCGCGATCACCGGAGTCGCGACGCCGCCGGAGTATTACGGCCGGTCGCTGCTCCTCGGCTTCGCGATCCTCCATCTCAGCGAGTTCTACTTCGGCCGCAGGATCGCGTGGGGCGCGCTCGCGGCCATCGTCGCCGGCTACCTCGGCATGATCCGCGACGTCACGGGCGACGGCAAGGCGCTCGGCTGGCCGCAGGAGCTCGCATCGCTCGCGGTGTTCGTCCTCGCGGCGTCGTCGTTCATCATCCATTACGGGTCGTTCAAGGAGCGGCTGCATCGCATCGCGACGCTGTTCGAGCGCGCGCAGGAAGGCGACTTCAGCGAGGAGTTCGATCTCGCGCACGAGAAGCGCCCCGACGGCGTGACGATGGTCGGCCGTGCGTACAACCGCGTGCGCGCGCAGCTCGCGAACCTCGTGCTCACCGATCCGCTCAGCGGATGCCTCAACCGCCGCGGACTCGAGCAGCAGCTCAAGCGCGAGCTCGCGCGCGCGGCGCGCACGGGGAAAGACGTCGCGCTGCTCGCGCTCGACGTCGACTACTTCAAGGACATCAACGACAGCTGGGGCCACCAGGCCGGCGACACCGTCATCCAGGAAGTCGGCGAGCTCCTGCGCTCGATCGCGCGCGGCGGCGACTGTGTCGCGCGCACGGGCGGCGACGAGTTCACGCTGCTCCTCCCCGAGACCTCGGCGGCAGGCGCCTTCCGCCTCGCGACGCGCGTGCGGGAAGCGGTCGCGCTCCACAGCTTTCAGGGCGTATCGAAGCTCGCCGTGTCCGTGAGCATCGGGCTCGTCGCCGACCGCGTGCACGACGAGAACATTTTGCACGACCTGCACTCGCGCGCCGATGAGGCGCTGTATGCTGCGAAGGATGCGGGGCGCGATCGGGTCAGCATCTGGACGCCGAATCTCCGTGCGCTCGCGGTGACGCGCGCATCGCAGCAGGTCGCGCGCGCGGGGTAGATCAAACGCATAGCTGCCGTCGGCGTCCAATCGTTCAATCCGTGCTTCATCCGTTCAATCGTTCTTCCAGCTGCCCTGACTCATCACTCGCCCCTCACTCCTTCGGAAGCGGAATGTCCATCACCCCTTCGCTGACCATTACCGCACTTCCGCCCACGCGCACTGCCGTCACCTCGCCGTCCACCTTGTCCACCTCGAGCTCGATGAAGCTCGGTCGCTTGATCTCGAAGCCCTGCTCCACGACGTAGCCGAGCTTTGCGGTCGCCGCGCCATCGCGCGCGCCGATGTAGCCGCCAAGCGCCGCCGCGGCCGAGCCGGTGGCGGGATCTTCGATGATCCCCTGACCCGGCACGAACACTCTCGCGCGAATCACCCCGTCGCGCTCTGGATCTCGCGCGAACACCATCACATCGGGGGCCCAGTACGACTTGAGCGCGGCGTCCCACTGATCCATGCGCACGCGCGCGCGTCGCACGGCGTCGAGATCGCGCAGCGGCACGAGCAGAAACGGGAAACCGCACGAGATCGCCTGCGGCGCGGTCATCCCTCCGAGAATGTCCGATGGATCGAGTGACAGCATTTCAGCGAGATGCGTGCGCCCCGGCGGCGGCGGCCCCGTTTCGGGGAGCTTCGCTACCGAGAGCTGCGCGAACGTCGGCCGCTTGAAGTCGCCGCGCACGAGCACCGGCACCGGCCCCACCCCTTCCTCGAGCACGATGCGCGCTTCGCCGTCGAGCGGAATCTCGCCGAGCGCGGCGAGCGCGAACGAGCATCCCACCGTCGGATGCCCGGCGAAGGGCATCTCGTACACCGGCGTGAAGATGCGGACGCGCCGCGTGTGCTTCGGATCCGTGGGCGGATAGACGAACACCGTCTCCGACAGATTCAGCTCGAGTGCAATGCTCTGGAGCGCCGCCTCGGGAATTTTGGCTGCGTCCGGAAACACCGCGAGTGGATTGCCGCCGAACGCCCGATCCGTGAATACATCCAGCGTGTAGAATCGCGCTCGCACCGAGCGCGGTGGAGTCGTCGCCACCGGCTACTCTGCCCCCATGAACGGGTAGCGGAAGTCGTGCGGCGGCGCGAACGTCTCCTTCACGCTCCGCGCGCTGACCCAGCGCGCGAGATTCAGCATCGAACCGGCCTTGTCGTTCGTCCCCGACGCGCGGGCGCCGCCGAACGGTTGCTGCCCGACCACCGCGCCCGTGGGCTTGTCGTTGATGTAGAAATTGCCCGCTGCATCGCGCAGCGCGAGCATTGCCGTCTGCACCGCCGCACGATCGCGCGCGAAGATCGAGCCGGTCAATGCATACGGCGAGGTCTTGTTCACCGTGTCGAGAATCTCGGCGAACTTCGCATCCGGATAGACGTACGCCGTGACGACGGGCCCGAAGATCTCCTCGCACATCAACCGGTAGCCCGCATCCTTCGCCTCGACGAGCGTCGGATCGACGAAAAACCCCGTCTCGCCGCGCACGGTGCCGCCCGCGATGATCTTCGCGTTCTGCTTCGCGTCGTCGAGATAGCCGCTGATCTTGTCGAACGAGCGCTTGTCGATCACCGCGCCCATGAAGTTCCGGAAGTCGCGCA
>JBBSEY010000075.1:0-12815 GCA_038239265.1 Gemmatimonadales bacterium
GCACGCCCCGAGTTCGATGGCGAGATGCGGCGTACGGCCGAGTGGGTAGCCGGCAACATGCGCGCGGCCGGACTCTCCGCCGAGATCATGCCCACCGGCGGCCATCCCGTGGTGCTGGGCGAATGGCGCAATGCACCAGCCGGCGCGCCGACTGTGCTCATCTACGGCCACTACGATGTGCAACCCGCCGAGCCGCTCGACCTGTGGACGTCGCCGCCATTCGAGCCCACGATGCGCGACGGCCGCATCTACGCGCGCGGTTCCGTCGACGACAAGGGGCAGCTCTTCGCCCACATGAAGGCGCTCGAGGCCCACCTCCAGACGCGCGGGACGCTGCCGCTCAACGTCGTTTTGCTCGCTGAGGGCGAGGAGGAAGTCGGAAGCGACAACCTCGAGGCGTACGTCGTCGCGCAGGCGAAGCGTCTCGCATGCGACTACGTCGTCGTCTCCGACTCATCGATGTTCGCTCCGGGGCTCCCCTCGATCCTTTCGTCGCTGCGCGGGCTGGCGTACTTCCAGATCGACCTCGAGGGACCGACCAGCGATCTCCACTCGGGGAGCTACGGCGGGGCGGTCGTGAATCCCGCAATGGCACTCGCCCGCATTCTCGCCACCTTCTTCGATGCCGATGGCCGCATCGCGATCCCCGGCTTCTACGACAAGGTGCGTGAGTGGGATCCGAAGAGCCGCGCGCAGCTGAGAGCGCTCCCTTTCGACGTCATCAACTTTCAGAACGAAGTCGGTGCACCGGCACTCGGCGGTGAGAAGGGGTACACCATTCTCGAGCAGCTCTGGTCGCGGCCCACGTGCGAGGTGAATGGCTTGCTCAGCGGGTACACGGCGGAGGGCTCGAAGACGGTGCTCCCCTCGAAGGCCATGGCGAAGGTCAGTTGCCGGCTGGTCGCCGATCAGTCCCCCGCCGAGATCGAGGCACTCGTACGCGCGCACATCGCGAAGGTGACGCCGCCGGGGGTGACGGTCACGGTGCAGATGCTGCACGGCGGACAGCCGTGGAGCGCGGAGCTCGAGGGGCCGCTCTACGATGCCGCGAAGCGCGCGCTCAATGCTGCGTTTGGACGCGATCCGGTCATCATCGGCGAAGGCGGCTCGATCCCGGTCGTGAGTGACCTTCAGCGCGTGCTCGGCGCACCGGTGCTCCTGGTGGGCTTCGGCCTCCCGGGCGAGAATGCGCACGCGCCCGACGAGTGGTTCCTCGACGAGAACTTCACGAAGGGAATGCGCGCAATGGCATCGCTCTGGGACGAGCTCGCGGCGGGCGTCAGCGCAGGCTGACGACGGATCTCAGAACTTCCACTCGCGGATGAGGAAGGCGCCGAACGTCGCTTCCGAGTGGATCCGCTGGTCGGCCGCCAGGGTGGGCTGGTTCACGCGATAGCGAGCGTCGACGCTGGCCTCGATCCGGTAGCCCTTCGAGAGTCTGCGCTGCACGACGAAGCCCGGCGTCGATCCGGAGGTGCGAATCTGCGTCGCAACGTAGGTCTGCCTGTCGACGTATTTGCCCGCTTCGACCTGCGTGCCCGCGAGGATGGTTCTCACGCCGGTACTGAATCCTTCGTTCGGCACATCCGCCGGCGTGATCGTGAACACGTCCGCACCGAGCGCGCGCGCGGCCGTGGCCGCGAACTGTCGCGTCATCACGCCCAGCGCGGTCGCAGTGAGCTGCCGCGTCGCGAGCGCGGCCGCGCTGCCGACGAGTCCTCCGTTCGCGGACCCGCCACCTGAATTGGATCCGCCTGCCGAGCTGACGAGCGACGTCGACGATTGACCGAAGGCGAGGTAGCTGAGGAGATCCGACTGCGAGAGTGGCGGCTGCGCATCGCTCGAGAGCAGAATCACAGGCTTCCGCACGGTCCCGTTGATCGCGATGTTGATGTTGAGCGCCGGGCGCCCCGCGGGCTGAATGGTGTACTGTGCGCCGAGCTGCAACAGCGGGTTGATATCGGTGCCGCCGGTGAAGATTGCCGATCCGCGCGAGAGCACGAAGCGGCGCCCGAGGAACGCATATTCGCCACGGTCGGTGTTGACCACGCCATCGAGCGAAATGCCCTCATCGTCTCCGCTCTTGAGAATGGTCAGCGGACCCTGGGTATAGAACTCGACATTCGCTTCGGGCGACCGCGCCCACGTGTCGCGCGCAATGCTCAGCTTCACATCGATGACCATGTTTTCCATCACTGGCGAATCCGCGATCACGACTTTTTTCATCTCGGCGTCCGACGTATCGACGACACTGAGCACGGCGGGATCGTCGGTGCTCACCTGGCGCGGGCTGCCGCCCGTCGGGATGTAGATGGTCCCGTGAACGATGCGCGCCCTTCCAGTGACGGCGACGCCATCCATCGGCCCCTTCACCGCAACGTTTGCGTTTGCGTGCAGCTCGCCGATATCGTTGTTCAACACCGTCGCATCGCGCGCCGTGAACTTCAGGTCGAACACCGGATTCGTCGCATCCGAGATCCCGATCTTCCCGCCGAGGGCCAGCGTCCCTTCGCCGGACTTGCCGCCGATCGAGTCGATGACGAGCTCCTTCCCCGTCATGTGCACGAGCCCACCGATGTCGCTCATGTCGATGCCGAGCGGCTCGAGCTTGAATGTCGCGAAGTCGAGGCCGAGCTGCCCGAGCACGAGCGGATGCGTGCCCGTGCCGCGCGCGGCCACCGCTCCTACGATGCGCCCGTGCACATTGGAAACGATGTCCGTAAACCGCGGCAGCGCATCCAGCGGGAGTGAATCCGCGACGAAGTCGACCTTGAGCGGACGGTCGAGCACGCGCGGTCCTTCGACCCCCGCAAGCGCGAGATTGACCGGCGCATCGACATCGAGTCGCGCGAGCGGCTGGCCGCCACCGCGCATCAACTCGCCATGAGCGACGAGCTTCTCGTCGGCGTACCGCATCCCCACGCGAACATCGGGGAGCGGCGCGCCACGATACGACGTTCCCATCACGCTGAACGCGCCGCGAACCGCGGGCGCGCGCTGCGTTCCCGCGATCTTCGCCTTGAAGTCGACCAGCCCCGTCGCCGCGAGATCGCTCTCCGCCAGGCCAACGAGATTCGCGACCTGCAAGCCGCTCACCTCGACGAGCATGTTCATCGGCCCCTCGGCCGGGAGATCGCCGTTGGCATAGATGCGTCCATCGTTCCCCTTTCGAAGATCGAGGTCGCGCACCCGGATGCCCGATTTCCCCCATTGCACGGAACCAGCTGTCGCCGACACCCAGTTCGCGGTATCGAGCTGCAGCGCAAGCGTGCGCCACTTCACCTGACTGCTGTCGAGACTGATGATGAACTCGGCGCCGGCACGATAGACGTAGCCCGAATCCTGGTAGATCGCGAGCTCCACCGTCCCCGCAGGCTTCGCGTACGTCGCCTGGATCGTCGCCGAATCGAGCGCGAAGCCGCTGGCCGACACGGAGTCGAACGATCCGCCGACGATGTAGCGCATCTTCGGCGTGCCGCCATCGGTCACCGCGTACTCGATCTGTGCGCGATGGAGCGCGTTGCCGCGCGCAATGATGTTCTCGGCCGCGAGCCTGCCGCGCACGGTGAAGTCGCCGATCGAACCGCGCACGATTCCCGCCGTGCGCAGCGCGCCGTCGACGGAATCCTTTCGGAGCGCACGCAGCGAGTCGAGAATCACCTTCGGCTGCGGCTTCCCGGTCGCCCGTTCCGCGACCTCGTTGCGATTCACCTGGCGCGCCGAGTCGGCCTTCGCGCGCGCGATCGCCGCAGCGAGAATTGCGGGGCGCGGCCGCACGACCCCGCTGTCGGGATTCGCGATGAAGCGGCGCAGCGCCGCGAGCGTGTCGACCGACGCGATGTAGCGGAGATCGCCCGTGCGTCCCGGCGCGGTGCCGATCGTCCCGTCCACGAAGAGCTGCGCAAACGGCGTGTGGATCGTGACGGAATCCATCGTCGCGATGCCATCCGCCACTGCGACCTTGATGTTCGCAGAGTCCACGGCAAGGCTGTCGACGGCGGAGTGCAGGACGTTCGCCGCGAAGGCCGCGCGCATCGTCTTCGGATCGAAGCCGCGCCCCTTCGCGAACGCGGAGGCGGTAAGCGACGTCACCGGCCCGCGCGATGCCACGCTGCGCAGATTGAACAGCCGCAGATGCGTCTGGAGATCGTACCCTTTCTCCTTGCTCTCGAGATCCAGCGTGCCGTTCGTCGCGAGCTCACCGCCGTCGGGGAGGTGCAGATCGGCCGTGAGCGCGAGCGCGCGCATCGAGCCGCCGAGGTGCACGGTGCCCGCCGCGGTGCCGCGCAGCCCGAGCGCGGGGGCGAACTTTCCGGCCGTGATGAGCGAGATCGGATCGAAGCGCATGTCCGCGGTCACGCCATCCTTCCCGCCGCGCACCGCCTCACCATCGGCCACCATGCGCGTGATCTCCGAGCCCTGGCGATGCTCGATGCCTGCCTTCGCGGTCATGCGGCCGGCAAGCGAGCCGTCGACCCTCACCGTACCGGTGATCACACCGCCGATGGGGAGCGTGGGGGCGAATACCCGCGCGAGCCCCATCTGGAGCGGCGAGATCGTCACCTTGAGATCCTTCGCGACGAACCCCTCGCGTCCCGATCCCGCGACGCCGGCGACGAGCACGCGGCTCGTTCCCGACTGCGGCTCGACGAAGGTGACGTCGGCATCCACCTTCATCGCCGCCGTCGTCCCGGCGAGCGTCGTGCGCCCCGTGAGCAGCCCGCGGCGCGGCGCCTTGATGCCGGGCACTACCTGCTCGATCGTACGCGTGTCGACGTGCGCGAACGCGAGCCTCGTGTCGTGGAGCCGGATCTCTCCGGGGCCCTGGCCGAGTGCGACGGCGATCTGTCCGTCGAGCGAGCCGCCGTCGACGGTGAGATGCACGTTCGTCGCGCTGTAGTCGCTCTCCCCCGCGTGGCGCATGGCCGCGACGAGATCGAGCGAGCCGATGCCGCTCAAGGGCACGCGGGGATACGCGAAGGCAATGTCCGCGAGGGCGAGCGGCGCGGCACGGAAGCTCGCGTCGAGGTCTCCCGACGCGAGCATGTATCTGCCGTCGCCGCGCAGCTGCGTGCTCGGCAGCGCGACCGCGAGCCCGTGGAACCAGAGCGAATCCGTCGCCATGTAGATCGTGCCGCGCAGGTCGCGCACATCGGCGTCCGGCGGATTGAAGAGTGCCGCCGCCATCGCGAGCGAGCCCACCTGAAACACGCGCGTGGTGCTGTCGGGATCCGCTATCCGCATGTGCGGCAGCGCCGCCTGCATCCTGCTGAACTCCATGACGGACTGGTACCCACCGGGCACCTCGATCACGCGCTGACGCGTCTTCCCCGCGAGCGTCTCGCGCACGAGGCTGTCTCGCGCGGCCCTGGACAGCGAGTCGCTCGGTGTCCAGGGCGTGCGCACGAGCACGTGCCCATCCGTCAGCCGCACGTTGCGCAGGGTGATCCACGAGCCGAATCCCAGCGTCGCCGGCTTCTTCGAGCTATCCGCACTCGCGAACAGCGTCGTGAAGTTCCACTCGGCGCCCGGCTTCTTGTCGAGCACCACCTGCGGACTCGTGACGCCGAGCGCGTCGATGACGATGTGCTTCGAGAAGAAGTTGTCGAGCGTATATCGCGCCTGCACCAACGGCGACGCGAAGAACGGCCCCCCCGCGCTATCGGTGATCGAGACGTCGTGGAGGGTGATGCCGCGCAGCAGGTCGCCGTCAACGCGGCCAATGCGCGTGACACCGTGCACGCTCTTGTTGATCGCGCTCACCGCAATGCGCCGGACACGCTCGCGCCCGATGTCGGTATTCGTCAGACCGAGAATCGCAAGCACCACCAAGAGCGCGATCGCCGCGATGGTGATGCCGGCGATCTTCAGGATCTTCCACATCAGAAGGCCTGTCCGATCGAAAGATGGAGCGCCAAATGGTTCAGCACCTTCGAGATGCCGCTGCCATCCTGGAGGGGATTGTAATCGCGCTTCGTCTCGAGCCGCACGAGGCGCCGTGTGCCGTCCGGATCGACGACCTCGGTGATGACGGCGAGCTTGTCGGTGACCGACGGTCTGAATCCGAGATCCACGCGAATCGGCCCGACTGGAGAGAGATAGCGCACGCCGAAGCCCGGCGTCACCGCTGCCTTCCCCTTCGTCAGGTCCGAGCCGCCGGCGCCGACGAATCCCGCGTCGAGAAAGACGGCTGCCTGCAAGTTCTTCATCGCGAATGGGAAGCGATATTCAATACTCCCTTCGAGCAGCGAAGTGCCGCCGGTGGGGAGGGCGGTGAAGTCGCTCGACACGACGGTGGCCGTACCGTTGCTCGCCGCCGGACTGCACGTCCCGTCCGAGATGGTCGCGGTGGTACACCCCGCCGCGATCAGCTTCGCCGGGTCGATCGTGAGGATGCGCGGGCCGAGCTGGTTCTCACCGTAGCCGCGCACGGAGTTCGCGCCGCCGGCGTAGAAGCGCTTCCGCGGATGCAGAATGTCGCTGAGCCCATTGCCCGTCGTCGTGCTCGAGGACGACATCGCCCGCACCCAGCCGCCTCGCAGGTGCCCCGCGATCACCGCCTTCCCCAGGGCGCGGAAGATCGTGGCCTCCCCCGATGCCCGGTTGTACCGGAAATCCGACAGCGTGTACTTCGACGCGTGCTCGAGATCCGCGCGAGCGGCGTAGCCGTCGGACGGATTGAACTCGTCGTTCGTGCGGTCGATGTAGTAGTCGAGCGATACCGGCGAGAGCGCATTGCGATTGCGCAGCAGCCCAATGGTGGTCTGCTCGCACACGCCGTAATTCACGCAGAAGTAGACGTCTCCGGCTTCCACCTGCGTCTGCTCGTACCGGTACACGAGGCTGAGCGGCGTGCGCGGCCGGACGTTCCGCGTGAAGGAGATGGTCGAGCCGAAACCCTTGTCGATGTAGATTCCCGGCGCGCTCGATCGGTGCGCGAACACGCCGAGGCTCACCGTGTTGCGCGGATCGCCGAACCATCGCTGCGTGACGTCGACGCTCGCCTGGAAGGTCGGCTTGAGATACGCGTGCGAGGAGTCGCCCGGCAGCCCGTTGTCCGCGAGCACGTCTCGAAAGATCCCCGTTCCGTTGAGCGCGGGCGCGAGCAGATTCGAGAGCACCAGATGCACATCGAGCTTGCGCGCATTACCGAAGAAGTTGTAGTCGGTGTAGCGTCCTTCCGTCTGGATGAAGTCGATGGTGTTGAAGCCCGCGCTCAGCTTCACCGCGTGCAGCCGCGCCTCGTTGACGTTGATGTCGATCAGCTTCGCGCTGTCGCCTCGCGGCGGCAGCACGATCGTCGCGCGGCGAAAGAGGTTGGAGCTGTAGAGCGCCCGCTGGCTCTCGATGACGTTGTCGCGCTTGTAGATGTGCCCCGGCTTGAGGGCGATCATCTTCCGCACGATCGCGGGCGACAGAATCGAGTCGCCGTGCACCGTCACCGACTCCACCGTCGCCACCCAGCGCGGCTCGATCCTGATCGCCACCTCGGCCGTCCGCGCGCTGTCGTGCACCTGGATCGTGTCCGAGATGATCGCGTCGGCGTAGCCCTTGTTCCATAGTGCGTCGCGCAGCCGCACATGGGACGTATCGAGGTCGACGAGATTGAGGGGGTGCCCCGCACGCAGCAGCACGGCGTGATTGACGGCCTTCTCGGTGAGTAGCGTATCGGACGGGCGCAGCACGATGACGGAGTCGACGACCACGGGCTTTCCCTCCGTGATCCTGAACGTCACTCGCACGCGGTTGGTGTGCGCCTTCGCGCGCGTCACCGTGGTGTCGACCTCGGTCTCTCGATAGCCGCGTTTATAGTAGTAGACCTTGATTCGGACCACATCGCGAGCGAGCTCCACGTGATCCAGCGTCCGCGTATCGTAGACCAGATGCGACTTGGTGATCAGGCAGAACGGCTTGAGCAGGAGGCTGCGGCAGCCGGAGGCCTTGGTGGCCTGGCCGCCCTCCATGTCGCCGATATCGATGACCTTCGTGACCCCTACGTACTTGACCTCGTCGACCACGGGATGCGTGCGCTCGTCCGCGGCCTTGCGCGTCGCCTCGACCTGCTTGCTCGACGGCTCCTCCCCCGGGTTGCTCGTGGACCCCTGCGCAGAGAGTCCCCGGGCGTACAACAGCACGGGGACGGCGAGCACGAGACGAACGTGCGCGCGCCAGAGTTGTACGTGACGGCCCATATGGGGCCTCTAATGCAAGCGGCAGGCCGGGGGCCGCGCCTGGCGGCGCCCTACAATCCTGCCAGCAGCGTGTCGTTGTTGGCCGTGTTCTGGATGCGCTTGATCAGCCACTCCATGCCGGCCTGAGGCGGCATCTGCTGGAGCCCCCGGCGAAGCGTGAAGATCGCGTCGATCTGGTGGGGGCGAAACAGCTTGTCTTCGCGCCGGGTGCCGCTCGTCGCCACGTCGATGGCCGGGAAGACGCGCTTCTCCGCCAGCCCGCGATCGAGCTTGATCTCGCTGTTGCCCGTGCCCTTGAACTCCTCGAAGATCACGTCGTCCATTCGCGATCCCGTTTCGACGAGCGCCGTCGCGATGATCGTGAGCGAGCCGCCGCCATTCGCCGGCGAGACTGATCGCGCCGAGCCGAAGAAGGCCTTCGGCTTCGCCATCGCGGTGGCGTCGAGCCCGCCGCTCAGCGTGCGGCCGGTGCCGCGCTCCGCGGTGTTGTGCGCGCGCGCGAGCCGCGTGATCGAGTCGAGCACGATCACGACGTCCTTCCCCTGCTCGACCAGCCTGCGCGCCCGCTCGAGCGTCATGTCCGCGACATCGACGTGCCGCTCCGCCGGCATGTCGAAGCTGGACGCGACGACTTCGCCGCGCCCCCACTCGATCATCTCGCTCACTTCTTCGGGGCGTTCATCGACGAGGAGCACGAGCAGCGTTGCCTCGGGGTGATTGATCGCAATCCCCTCGGTGATCGCCTGCAGCAGCATCGTCTTTCCGGCGCGCGCCGGGGCGACGATCAGCGCACGCTGGCCGTAGCCTATCGGCGCGATCAGATCGATCGCGCGCCGCGTGAGCTCGGGGCTGATCTTCGGCGACTGTCCAGTCTCGAGGGTGAGCTTGCGCTCGGGATACGATGCGATCAGCGAGCTGAAATCGGGGCGGCGCAGGACGCTCGACGGATCGCCACCGTTGAGCGTTCTCACCTCCGCAACCGCGAGCCGGCCACGCTGGTCGCGCCCGGTCGTCGCCTCGAGCAGATCGCCGCGCCGGATCGCGAACTGCTTCACGATCTGTGGCGGTACGAAGGCATCGTTGGGGGAGGGAAGGTAGCTCTCTTCCGCGCGGCGAATGAAGCCGCCTTCGCGCGCGGTATCGAACCAGCCGGTCGCCGTGCCGTCGGCGACGAGCACCGAGACCGGGGCATTCGACTGCTGCTCGGGGCGCGGTCCGCTGCGCTGGCGGCCGCGGCGGCCGCGGCGGCCGTTGGCGTTGCCGATGTCGCGGCTCCCGTTGTCGCGACTGTTGCCGTCGCGGCTGTTTCCCTGCTCGCGATTGCCGCGATTGTCCTCGCGCTCGCTCCGGCTCTGGTGATTGCGGTTGTTGTTGAAGCGGGGCTCGCCACCGCGATCGCCTCGATCGTTGCCAACTGCCGGGGCGACCACGGGCCGGTCGCTCTGCGGCGCGGGGTGCGGTGTGGGTGGGTATGGAGGCTGTTGCGGCAGGGAGGACGTCCCGCCATCGCCGCCGTCCGCGGAGGGAGCCGGCCGGGTGTCCGGCAGCGCCGTGTCAGCAGGCGCCGGCAGTGAGGAGTCATCGCGATATGGGCTGGACTCGGTATTCGAGTCGAGCAGCGGGCGGTTTGGCGGACGGTGTCCGCGACCGCGCCGGGTTGGGCGTCGACGTTCGTTCATGCTGCGAAAGGTGTCATGAGGTGAATTCGTACACGCGTGACGGACCCGGATCTCGGGCGACGAAACGCTTGCTGGAGCGATAACGCTGGAGTTGGCGCCGCCCAGTGCGGCGCGCGATGTCATCCGTTCGTGGCCGCGGATATTTCACGCGAGCCGATGTTTCGACGCACTCACTTCGACACACACACCACGATCAGCCAAACGTGCAGCGAGCCGGTGACGATTCCGCCAGAGCGCTCGCTCCGCTTCGTGGTGCGCGGGCAATGCCAAGAGTATTTTGTGGCCACCGTCGGCGTACCGACGATGCAGAGAGTATCACTGGATTGGGGCGAATGCGCAACCCTCGCTTTGATTCCGGCGCCCGGAGGCGCCCTGGCGTGAGGGCTTCAGGTAACATGACGTAGCACCACGAAGGGTAGACCCTACGCCACGCCGCCATCCACCCCGCACGTCATCTCGGGAACATCTTGTCGTCGACCTTGGTGTCCAGCCCCCGGACCAGCGCGATCAGGCGCCGCACCAGCTCAGTCATCCGATCGACCGCCGCGCGGTGCTCGGGGTCGAGCGTGGTTTCCATGGCCAGCAGCTGCGCTTCAGCGAGGAGAGCCGCCAACGGATTGTTCAACGAATGCTGCACCAGCGCGGTGATGTGCTGGAGGTCCTCGCGGCGCTGCGCGCTCTCCGGCAAAGACGAGTCGTTCGATGCTTCAGTCACGGCTCTTGTGCCCCCGGCGGAGACGGTAAATTCCGATAGCCATGCGCCCACAATCCTTCGATCCCATCGCGGAGCTCTCCGCCGCCGTTGCAACATACCACGAGTCCAACGACTACGGCGTCCTGCTGGAGCGACTACTCGCAGTGGCGGACGTCACCGATGCGGACACGCTCGCGCGAGCGGCGGAGCCGTATCTGGCACTCCCGGAGGTCGCCGGGCCGCTCTATGAGAAGATCGTGGCCGCGCGCCCCCACGACGCGCGCGCGCTGGTCATCCTGGCGAACTCGTACTGGCTCACCGGGCGCGGTGCGGAGGCGACGGGAGAGCTCGCGGCGCGCGCGCTCGCTGCGGATCCCGGGAATCGCGGCGCGTGGCATTTGTGGGCGCTAACCGAAGGAGTGCCGCGCGAGCGGATGATGCGATGGAAGCAGGTGGTGGACCGCTTCCCGGATGATGATCTCGCCCGGGCGAGTCTCGCGGACAATGCCACCGGCCTCGCATCCGGGGAGCGCGACCGCGAGGCGCTGCAGCTGGCCATCCGGAGCTACGAGTTTCTGCGACGGAAGGCGACGAATCTCGAGCAGCGCGCAGCGGTGGAGCGCGCGCTCACGACATTGCGGAGCTGGACGCTGTAGCCAGCCGCCGCGCTACGCATGCGCTACGCCCGCGCGTCGTGAACGCGGAGTGTGAGCTGCCGCGCGAGGTCGAGCAGGTCACGCAGATCGAATGGCTTGCCGAGTGAGGCGCAGCCGCAGGCGGCGATCAGCTCGTGCGCACGCTCGCTGCCGTCGCCGGTGGTGATGATCGTGCGCTGACGAAGCTGCGGCTGCACGGAGGCGGCGATCTCGAAGAGCTCGTCGCCACCCATCTCCGGCATGCGCAGGTCGACCACGAGGCAATCGAAGTGCTCGCGATGCAGCAGCTGCACCGCATCATCGGCCGACTCCACCGCGCGCACGTCGTAGCCCGCGCGCGTGAAGCTGATCTGCAACGCGCGGCATATGGAATGCTCGTCGTCGACGACCAGGATACGTGTGGGCTGCCCGGGATCATTCATTCAGCGTGTGCTCCGACTCACCGAGCGCATCTCCGGGACGGCATAGCAGCGCCGCCATACGTAGTGTGAACTCATCCATCGTGAACGCCGACCGCATCGTCGACGGGGTCATTCCCGTGGCGGTGCGAACCTGCCGTGCAAAAACACGAATCGAGCTGTACCCGAGCTTCTTCGCGATGTCCTCGATCAGAAAGCCCGGATCACCCATGTAGTGCTTCGCCCGCGTGAGGCGGGCGACGAGAACCATCGTACGGGCAGAAGCCAGGCCACTCCGTTCGAACCATCGATCCAGACTGCGTCTCGTCATCCCCGACATGCGCGCGAGATCTTCGACGTCGTCGAACTCCTGCGGCGCTTCGAACAGTCTGGTGATCGCGCGCACGAACATGATCGGAGCATCGGCCACCCGCGGGAGCACGTGCTGCAGCACCGAATTGCTCAGGCGGGCTGCGGGGAGCTGTTCGAGCATCTGTCGAAAGCGACGGGGCTCGTCGTCGAAGCCGCGCAGGACGACGTGTTGAACGCCGAGCTTTGCGAGCGTCACCGTCGCCTGCATCGAATCCGCTGCGAGGGTGGTATAGATCACCACCGGCAGCGTGGGATGCCGAGCGAGCAGCTCACGAGCCTGCCCCAATTCGAGCCCTCCGGACGTTCGCGGATCCAGTACGACCAGATCTACGGGGCGTTCACGGATGGCGAGCAACAGCGCGCCCCAGCCATCGACGACCGTGAGGGAGTGCTCCCCCGCGAGGGCGATTTGCAGCTGGGCGGCGAGTGGGGCAGAGAGGCGGGCGAGGACTTCCAAGTTGGCACGCGCAAAGTTGTCCTAAAACAGCACATTGGTGTCCGAAAATGTGTGTTTACGACTTTCTGCGCCACCATACCTTCTGATCAAGTCGCAACGCCAATCACAACTTGATCCCTTCGAGGTCGCCATGATCGTCCGCAAAATCACCCTGATCGCCGTTGTCCTGACCTCCTTCGCGCTTGCCGCCTGCACCTCTCCGACCGCGCCGAGCCAGGATTGCGCGATCAGTGTTGGGAGCGGCTGCGGCCCCAAGTAAGCCTTCGAGAACTGCAGGTCGGGGGGGGGCGGGGGGCAACCCCGCGGCCCCCCGCCCGGTGTGACCGCTTAGCCGGCCACGAAAAGTTTGTACGGGTGGGCCCGGCGA
>JBBSEY010000076.1:0-12809 GCA_038239265.1 Gemmatimonadales bacterium
ATCTTCCCGTCGCTCGCGGGCTCGCCGACCAGCGCGGTGATCGTCAAGTGGACGATCGCCGCGCTTCTCATCCTTCCTCAATCGATACTCCTCGGCGCCACCTTCCCGCTCATGAGCGCAGCTGTGCTTCGCATCATCCCGCGCCATCCGGGGAAGGTGCTGGCCGAGCTCTATTTCGCGAACAGCCTCGGCGGCGCGATCGGCGTGCTGCTTGCGGGCTTCTGGCTGCTCACCGCGGGAGGGCTCCCCTTGACGCTCGCCGCTGCGGCGGCGGTCAATCTCGTCGTGTTCGTCATCGCGCTCGGCATCGCGCGATACGGGTCACGCAATCGCGATTCTGCGGACGGCGTCGCTCCGGAAGCTGACGATCCGATCGCCGACACGCCGGCCGCCGCGGAGCGACTTTCCGGCAACGTGGCGCGGCTGCTGCTGATCGTCGCTTTCGGAACCGCGGTTGCATCGTTCATCTACGAAATCTCGTGGATCCGAATGCTGTCGCTGCTGCTCGGCAGCGCGACGCACTCGTTCGAGCTGATGCTCTCCGCGTTCATCCTCGGGCTCGCGCTCGGCGCGCGATGGGTGCGCTCGCGCGCGGATCGCTTCGCGGATCCCGTGCGAGCGCTCGGCGTCGTCCAGCTCGCGATGGGGATCGCGGCGCTCGCAACGATTCCGCTGTATCTCGCCGCCTTCGGCTGGGCGGCATCGTTCATCAGCGCGCTCAAGCTCACCGACGAGGGCTACGATCTCTTCACCCTCGCCCGCTACGGGGCATGTCTGGCGGTGATGCTCCCTTCGACCTTCTGCGCGGGGATGACGCTGCCGCTCATCACGCGGATGCTGATGCGACGCGGGGACGGGGAGCGCGCGATCGGGATCGTGTACGCCTCGAA
This sequence comes from Gemmatimonadales bacterium, assembly GCA_038239265.1. GTDB lineage: Bacteria > Gemmatimonadota > Gemmatimonadetes > Gemmatimonadales > Gemmatimonadaceae > FEN-1250. The sequence goes on from JBBSEY010000076.1 coordinate 891, forward strand.
CACGCTCGGCTCGATCGTCGGCGTGGTGCTGGCGGGGCTGGTACTGCTTCCGCTCGTTGGCCTCAAGATGCTGCTGATCGCCGGCGCGCTCGTCGACATGCTGCTCGGGCTGTCGCTGCTGCACGTTGCTGGCGCAGGCACGAGGCGCGGCATGCAGCTCGTGGCTCGCGCGGCGGTCGTAGTGGCGATCGCGACGGTCGCCTCGATCGCGCTCAATCACTTCGACAAGATCGTCCTCTCGAGCGGTGTGTATCGGTATGGGAGCCTTCCCGATCCGCGCGGCCGCCACATCGACTTCTACGAGGATGGCCGCACGGCGACCGTCGCGGTCGGGCACACGGATCCCGAGGGATTCACGTGGATCGCGACGAACGGGAAACCCGATGCCTCCGTGGATCGCGCGTGGTTTTCACCTCGCGACACCACGAAGCGCCGGGCGCTCAACGGCGACATATCGACGCAGGTGCTGATCCCCATCGTCACCCTTGCGCACAATCCCGGCGCGCGCCTCGCGGCAGTGATCGGGCAGGGTTCGGGGATGACGTCGCACTTCCTCCTGGCGAGCCCGGCGCTCGAGCAGGTCGTCACGATCGAGATCGAGCCGCAGATGATCGCTGGCTCGCGCCTCTTCTATCCCGCCAATCGCCGCGTGTTCGACGACAGGCGGTCGCGCTTCGTCGTCGACGATGCGAAGTCGTTCTTCGCTACGGACGCGCGCAAGTACGACGTCATCATTTCGGAGCCGAGCAACCCGTGGGTGAGTGGCGTCTCGGGGCTGTTCACGGACGAGTTCTATCACCGCGTGCGCGGCTACCTCACACCGCATGGAGTGTTCGGACAGTGGCTGCACCTCTACGAGATCGATGACGGCCTCGTGCTGAGCGTGCTCATGGCGATCCACAGGAATTTCGCTTCGTACTCGGTGTACCTCACCTCGAACGACGACATGCTCATCGTCGCCTCGAATCAGGCGGTGCTCCCCGCGCCCGACTGGAGCGTGCTCACTCAGCCGGGCATCGCGGCGGATCTCGGAGGCGTCGTTCCCTTCACGCCCCAGTCGCTCGCGGCGACGCATCTGATCGACCGGATTCAGCTCGCGCCGCTGCTCGACCATTTCGGCAATCCCAATTCGGACTATCGGCCCATTCTCGATCTCGGCGCAGAGCGAACGCGCTTCAAGCGCGAGACGGCCAAGGGGTTCGGAACGCTGCGCGTGGAGCGCTTCGACATGCTCGCGGCGATGTTCGGCGAGCGGCGCCCGTTCGACGATGCCGCGCGTGCGACGATCCCGGAGATCTGGCAGCTGCACGCGCTCACGGTGGGCGCGGTGCTGCGCAATCCGTCGCTCGAAATCGAGAGCGACAGCGCGGGCGGGCGAGATGCGCGCGATGCGCGGCAGCGCACGTGGGAGCTCGGCGCGGTGCTGGCATCGAGCGCGCCGCCGCCGGACTGGAAGCGATGGACGAGTGCCGCACTCGAGGTCGAGCGATACATCCACGGCGGAACGGCGGGTGTCGTGTGGGAACCGTACTATGCGTCGCTCGCCTCGTACATGTCGCGCGCGCGCGCACCGGCGCAGGCGCGCCAGGCCATCGACCTTCGCCACGCGCTCGCGGCGTGGGACTTCAAGGCGGCATCGGCGCTCGCCGATACGCTCGCACCGGCTGCGATCTCGGGAGACAGCTGGGCGCAGGTCGACGAGATCCGGGAAGGAGGGGTCGTCGCAAAGCTCAAGCTCGGCGACGCGCTTGGCGCGCGACGGCTGTGGGTGGCACTGTCGCCCGTGGCCACGCGCAATTCGGATGCGCTGCGATCGCTTCTGCTCGACTCCTACCTCATCGACGCCGACAGAAAAAGGGCGCGCCACTGAGGACGCGCCCTTTCTCGTTCGGGGCAACTACAGAGGAGCGTTAGCTCTTCAGCGAGTTGTCCTTGATCGCCTTCGCCTGCGTAAGGTGATCCTGCACCTTCGCGATCGACGCGTCTACCGCCGACTTCAGCTCGGGCGACTTCGCGTTCTTGGAGGCATCGTTGAGCCCGTCGAGAACCTTCTGGTGCGTGTCGACCTGCTTGTTCATGTAGTCCTCATCGAAATCCTTGCCGCTCTTCTTGTCCTGCAGGTCCTTCAGATCGTTGTTGCAATTCTTCATCAGATCGCTGACATCGCTCTTCGTCGTATCGGGCGTGATCGCGAGCTTGGTCGCGAGCGCGGAGCCGTCGGCGAGCATTTTGGTGTGATCGGCGATCATGAGCGCCGCAAACTTCTTGACCTGCGGCTTGGTCGCCTTGTGCTGCGCGAGCTTCGCTTCGGCGATCTCACCGGTGTTCGCGGCCTTCGCGAAGGCGAGGATCTGCGCGTCGCTCCAGTCGTTCTTCGGGGTCGCTACCGCGCCGGCCGAAGAGGTGGTGTTCATGGCGGGCGCGACAGTCGTATCGGAAACTGCAACATCGCCCTTCTTCTGGCAGGCGCCGAGGAGCGTGCACGCGGCGACGGACGAGACGATTGCGAAGCGTGATAGTGTGTGACTCATGTATTCCTCCGTATTGTCTGTGGCCGAGGCAACGCCCGGGCTCGGCAGCACCACTTTGCAAGAGACGTGCTTCCATGCAGCAGTTGAGCCCGTTATGTGTTGGCTAATGCGCCGTAGCGAAGGCGCGTTGCTATGTCATTGGATATTCTTTTGCTTTCGGGGTACTCAGTGTCAGTCGCGCCCTGCATTCGTTCTACGGCGGAATCGTTTTCCTACAGCTTTTAGGAGCTCGTATGTCCTTGCACACTCCCCGACGCGTCGGGTTGCTCATTCTCGGCAGTGCGATCGCGTGCTTTGGTGCAGCGGCGCAGAGCAGTGCCTCGTATGCTCCTGGAAAGCTCCGCTATCACGTCACGACGGTCAGCACGCGGGCGCAACCGCTGGGCGGCGGCCGCGCGCCCTTCGACTACACGACGACGACGAACCAGTGGATCGCGCTCGAGGTTGCGCCGCAGGGCGGCGACACGCTCAGGATTGCGATGACGGTCGACTCGATCCGCATCTCCTCGACGCTCGATGCGCCGCTGCCGGACATCGCGGTGCTGCAGGGGGCGAAGTTCGCGGGCACGATGTCGCCGCGCGGGCGTATCTATACGCTCGCGCCGGCGGTGGGCACTGCGGACGGTAAGCTCGGCGCGACCGCGACGGCGCTCAAGCGCTTTTTGCTGCTCCTCCCTCCGCGTTCGCTCGCGGCCGGCGCCAGCTGGGCTGATACGGTGGTCGAGCATCCGAGTGTGGGGACGCTCAAGATCACCTCGAGCTCCGTCACCACGTACAAGGTTGCGGGCGACACGACGGTGAGCGGTCAGCACGCGTGGCGCATCGATCGCTACACCACGATCGCTCAGCTGGGCAAGGGAATGGAGGGCGGCCAGCCGCTGGAGATCAGCAGCAGCGGCACGGTCACCGGCATGCAGTTCTTCACCGACAAGGGCGTGCTGCTTGGCGGCACTTCCACGCAGCGCACGGATCTGCAGGAGAAGATGAACGAGTCGGAGGGCGCTCCCATCCAGCAGACTTTCAAGTCGACGGTCGAGCTCCTTCCTTCCGGCAGCTAAGCCGACTGTAATGCATCGTTGCATTCCATCAATCGGGCTCCTCGCGCTGCTGCTCGCCGCGGGGGGACCCCGGCTCTCGGCGCAAACAGTGCGCTACGGCGTCATGGGCGACTCCGTGACGCAGCAGCTGCGCGCGGCATGGACGGACGACTCCACCCAGGTGGAGCGTGGCTACTGCGTGCAGCGCGCGCGAATCACCTCGCGTCCTTCCCTCGGCGGCGGCTCCGATTCGATCTACCGAATACTTGCCGTGAAGCCGGCGGTGACGAGCGGGCAGGATCCCAATCACGTCACCTTCGCGTGCGCACACGGAACTCCGCAATTGCACACGCACACTCCCGCCACCTGCCTCACCGACGACGCGGGCTCGTGCCGGGCGGATGGCCCGCTCGCGTACAGCTGTCAGCCCAGCCGCTCCGACTACGAGGTACTGATCGACCGCGGAGACCAGTACGCGATCATCCAATGCGACCGTCGCGCATTCCGCTTCTACTATCCCGGTGACTATGTCGTACCACGGCAGTCGCCCGGTATGAACGCATCGGCGCCTTAGGCGCTTAACATCCTTCGCCGGAGCCACTCCGTGGACCGCTGATTGCGTTGAGGGCGTGCACGTTCCTCTCAGCAGCGCAGGGTCCCGTGTCAGACACGAATCCGAGCACGATTCTCGTGATCGCGAGAGAGCCGTTGATCCAGACGCTCATGTGCTCTCTGGTCGATCTCTCGGGACACAAGGCCACGCAGCCCCGCAGCGATGAGAGCGTCACCACGGCGATCGCTCGTGTGCGTCCCCAACTGCTTTTGCTCGACTGCGAGCACGATTGCGCGTGCGAGCAGGAGGCCTACGATGCCGCCGCCGACGTGGGCGCCCGGGTGCTACTGTTCACCCCCTCGCGCACCAACGACGAGGTGGCGGAATTCGCGAAGGGACGGGGACTTCGCTCGATGGCGCTTCCGATTCGCCTGGACGAGTTTTCCGAGACACTGCACACGTCGCTGCGCGCCTGACCGTTCCGAGCTGCGCTCGCGTAAGGCGCTGAACGCAAAACGGGGAGAGCAATTCGCTCTCCCCGTTTTCAAACAGCTACTGCTAGAGCGTTACGGCGTCTTCGCGGCGCGTGCGCTGTCGGCAGCCTGGGTCTGCTTCGTCGACGGAATGCCCATGCGGACACTGTCGATCGGCGAAACGGACAGGTTGCTGCGCGGAACGCGAACCGTGTCGACCGGCGTCGCCGTCGAGTCCATCTTCATGCCGGACATGCCGGACGAATCGGCCTTCATGCCGGACATGCCGGACGAATCAGCCTTCATGCCGGACATGCGCGACGAATCGCTCGACATATGCGACATGTTGGACGTCGCGGCAGCGCTATCGCCCTGCTGGCTATGCGTCGGCGTCGCGGCTGGCGCACCTGTGCCGTACTGGTTGGTCGTCGAATCGGTTGCGGTCGTCCTGGTGCTGGTCGAGGGCGCGGGCGCTGGCGTCGGCTCCATAGCGGGAGCAGGCGCGGGAGCAGGCGCGGGAGCAGGCGCTGGGGCCGGCTCGGCGGCCGGCATCGGAGCGGGCGTGGTGGTCACGTCACCATTCGTCGCCGACGTCGACGTCGTGTGCGAGCCATCCTTCGAAACGCGGATATGAGTTCTCGACTGGCCAAACACCACGGCCGGCGAGAGGGCGATCGCCGCAATCGCGATGAGTTTGATCTTCATGAGCTCCCCCTGAATGCAATATTATGGACCCGGCCTACGGTGTTCGGCCAAAGTAGCGGACATAGAAGCAAGGTGTGGACCGCTTGAACAGATCGAGTGCATGCTGCATGCCGGGCCAGAGTGGACCTAGATCACATAACCATAGAAAATTCGATGACAGAGAGCATTACACCCCGAAGAAAGTTTCTCTCCACGGTCGCCGCCGCCGCCGGCGGAGCGATGCTCGCACCGCTGCTCACGGCGCACACCGCGAAGGCGCATAACGACGCCTGGGATCTGTCCTGGCTCGGCGAAATGAAGGGGAAGCATCGGCAACTCTTCGATGTCGTGCGCAAGATCGAAGACATTCCGGGTCCGCTCCACAAGGTCGCCACCTACCTCGACGCCTGGCGGGACGTGTACCACCTCGAGCACCCGCAGGTGAATACCGTCGTGGCCATCGCCGGCGGCGGCTTCCCGATCAACGTAAACGACGCGCTCTGGGCGAAATACAAGGTCGCCGAGCGGTGGCAGATTTCGGATGGACCCGAGAAGAGCCCGCAGCACAATGTCTTTCTCGATGCGCCCGCCGCTGATAGCAAGCGTGCCTCCGTGCGTGGACTTCAGGCCCGGGGGACCGTCTTCACGCAGTGCAACAATGCGCTGACGGCGATAGCGCGCGAATTCGCGATGGCGACGCACGATACGTTCGACACCGTTTACGCGGAGCTGAAGGCCGGTCTCAATCCGGGGGTGAAGCTGGTCCCCGCGGCAACGATGTTGATCGGTCTCGCGCAGGAGCATCGGTGCGCGTATGAGTCGGTCTGAACGCGGGAGGACGTAGGCGATGCTGGGCGTCCCGCTCCTCAGGAGATCGGAGGTCGTGGCGGAGTGCGACGAATGCCACGCGATGTTCGATCCGGGTGCCGGCGGCTACTGCGCGAGCTGCGAGCGGCTGCTGTGCGAGCGGCACTACCATGGCTCGCGCTGGGAGAAGCTCTGGCGCGTGCTCACTGGGCGCACGGTGTGTCGCACGTGCGCTAGACGCGCTTCGGCCAGCTAGGGGGTCGAGTCGCGCGGCGCCGTGAGCGGCGAGAGGTGCTTTCGATTCTGCTCGATCGTGTGCACATAGCCGAGCGTCTCCTTGTAGCGCCAGCGCGGAAGCGTGGGGGCCACGCTCTCGATGTTGGGCCATGCGCGATGGTTCAGCTTCGACGCCTTCGCGACATTCTGGGCGCGGAAGATCGTCCCTTCCCCCGCGTTGTAGCCGCCGAACATGAAGCGCCAGCGATCGTCGTCGGGTACACTGTCGCGCCAGAGCGTCCACATGTCCCGGTCGTGCATGATCCCGGCGGCGATGTTCCACTGCGGATCATCGATCGACGTCATCTCGGGACGGTGCGAGCTGATCTCCTGGTAGGTGGACGGCATGAGCTGCATGATCCCGCACGCGCCCACCCAGCTCCTGGCCGTGGAAGAGAGCCCGCTCTCGGCCATCCCTTGCGCCTTGAACAGCTTCCAGTCGAAGCCGATCCCGAAGTAGCGTTTCGTGTATTTCCTGAACCAGGCGTCGTAGCGATCGGAAGGCGCGCGCTGCGCCGCCGCGCGCTGCGGGGCGGTCGCAATCGAAATCGCCGTGGCGATAAGCGCCGCGCGCGTCCAGGGGTTCAATTGAGGGCGCGCCCCACGATCAGCGCGATCGAGATGAACAGCGCGGCTATGAAGATCGCCACGGCTATGTTGCCCTTCTTCAGCTCATCCGCGAAATCGACGTTCGGGGTGAGCCGGTCGAAGATTCGGTACGCCAGCCACATGAGGGCGACGCCGAGAATCGCGTAGAGAAAGTTGACAGCGATGATCGTCCAGGCCATTTCTCCCTTTGGGTGGGGGAAGGATCCCTTCGCCGAAGCTTGGGCTGGCGGAGTGAGCAGCAACGTCCGCCCTCCCGAAACAGGACGACGGACGGGGACGTAGGTAGCAGGGAAAGACGCGCGCCAACCACGAGGATCCGATGCCGCACCTACCACAGCAAGCGACGACCGCCGACCCGAGCGTTTCCGCCAACGATCTGGCGACTCAGATTCGGGCGCAGGTGAATGCGCAGCTGAAGCAGGCGGGGGTGGAGCAGCAGCGGGCGCAGAGCGCCCCGGAGCAGGCCGCCCAACAGGCTACCCGCGCGGGCGGGAAAAACGATCAGGTTACGGTCATTACCAAGAACGGGAAGACCATCACCATCCACACCCCGGTCGCGCCAACCGCTCCAATCGCCCCTATCGCTCCGATCGAGGGGATCGATATCGAGCAGAACGCTCCGGTGGTTGCGGGTTCGAGCACGACGATACCGGACAATCAGCCTCTCGACATCCCGCCGCGTGTCGAAAACCTCGGCTATGCGCTCTTTCTCATGCTCGCGATCATCGCCATTGGGAAGCCGATCATACGCATCATCGGCAACGTCATCGAGCGTCGCGCATCCAAGCCCGCACTGCCGGCGGACTTCGGCGGCCGCCTCGAGCGCATCGAGCAGGGGATCGAGGCGGTCTCGATCGAGATCGAGCGGATCTCCGAATCGCAGCGCTATCTGCTCAAGGTCCAGTCCCCGGCGGCGGAGCGTGTGGAGCTTCCGCGGAGCGCCAGCTGAGCGAGGGGTTCGATCGATCGTACTACGACCGCTGGTATCGCCACCCGCGCCATAAGGTCTCCACCGCGGCTGAGCGTGCGCGCGTCGCACGCACGATCATTTCGATGGCGGAGCAGCTGCTCGGGCGCCGCGTCCGGAGCGCCCTCGACATCGGCTGCGGCGAAGGGCTCTGGCGCGCCGCGCTCCTGGCGACGCGCCCGTCACTCCGCTACGCGGGCATCGATCCGAGCGCGTACGTCGTCGCACGTTTCGGCTCGCGCCGCAACATTCGGCAGGGCGACCTCTCGTCACTGGCCGCGCACCGCATGCGAGGCCCGTTCGACCTGATCATCTGCAACGACGTCCTGCACTACGTGCCGACGGCCGAGCTCCGGTGCGGTGTGAGCGCACTTGCGGCGCGCCTCCGCGGCGTCGCCTACCTGGGGCTGTTCACGAGCGCGGACGACATCGAAGGGGACACGAAGACCTTTCTCAAGCGCGCGCCCTCGTTTTACCGGGGTGAATTCAGGCGCGCCGGGCTGCGATCCGTCGGAATGCACTGCTGGATCCCCGCCGCGCTCGCGAAGGATCGTGCGGCGCTCGAGCTCACCGGCGCTTGAAGCGCACGCCGCACGGCGCCAGCAAATGCGCTGGCTCGGGTGCGGACGGAAAGAGCGCATGGGCGCGGATCGCGTGTCGCTTCACCAGGTCGCACCGCCCGCGCCCCGCGGCGATCTCCGCTATCCGCATCTGTATCCGAAAGCTCCCCGGATCCACGAGCGAGGCTCGGTCGTACGCGCCGACGGTGGTCGCCGAGGAGAACATCGCCATCGACGCGAGCTGCGTCGCCGATCGGAGTGAGAGCAGGAGCGCGACGATGATCGAGCCGCCCACGATCGCGAGCCCGCGCGCCGTCGCCGTCGACAGCGGTATCGACATGCGCACCGCGGCCGGCGTCGCGAGCGCACCGGCGAGCGTCCAGACGAAGAGCGTCGGCGGGGCGAGCAGCAGCGACGCGTCGAAGCATCCGACGACGAGCGTCGCCGCGAGCGTCGCCACGAGCGCGAGCGGCGCCAGAAACTCGTCGAGGTCGAGCGAGTTGCGCATCGCGCTGACCGCGAGCACGGCGAGACCCACCATCGCGAGCAGGAACGCGATCGTCGCCGGGATCCCCCGCTCCGCGATCATCGCGACCCAGTCGCTGCTCGGCCACGGGTTCGCCGTCATGCCATCATCGCGATCGATCGACGGGTCTCCCTTCGCAGCGACCCTGGGATACGCGACCGCCCAATTGCCCGGGCCGACGCCGAGCAGCGGATGGTCGGCAGCGAGCTTGAGCGAGGTGGCGTACTGGACGAGGCGACCGTGCCCGCTTCCTTCGCGGTAGTTCACGACGCCTGTCACGGTGTCGAGATAGGGCGAATCGCTCTTCCAGTTGAGCGAATTGGGAACGAGGATCGCGGCGGCGGCGCCGAGCGCGGCGAAAGCGGCGGCGAGCGGAACGCGGCGCGCGATGCGCGGATCGTGGAAGCGCCGCTGCGCGAAGTAGACGCCGATGGCGAGCACGAGGACTCCGCCCATGATGGCGAGCATCGCGGCGCGGCTGCGCGACAGCACGAGCGCGGCGGCGAGGATCGTGATGCCCAGGCTCGAGAGGAGCATCGAGCGCGCGCGAGGAGCGAGCACGAGCACGAGAAGGAGCACCGGCGCACCGATTGCGGCGAGATGCGCGACGAAGTTTCGGTTGCCGAAGGTACCGCCGGGCGATCGGTTCAGGCTGAAGAAGTCGGTGGTAGCACCGTAGGCCTGCAGGAGCGATGTGACGCACGCGAGCACGATCGCAGCGGCGAGTGCGGCGAGCAGCGGCCAGCGCGCGCCGGCGCTCGCGGTCGCGCGCGCTGCGCGGAAGAGCACGAGTCCCGAGAAGGTGATGCCGAGCGCGCGCGCCGCGGCCCAACGGTTCTCGGCGACGACCGCGGAGATGATGCCGAGGAGGAGATAGAGCCCCAGCAGGGTGTCGATACGCGTGAGCTCGAGGCGGCGCGCGTCCCGAAGGCACGCGATGATCGCCGCGAGCGCGGTCAGGTGGAGCGCGAGCTCCTTTGGAACGAAATACCGGTCCAGCTCGAATAACTTGTAGGTCGCGGCCGCCAGCACGATGGCGACCGCGCCGGCCTGCAAGACTCGCAATGCCCCTCGGCCGGCGGTGGTTTCAGGCATGGCACAAGATAAGCGCGCGAGCGCTCTGGAAAATCATTCGGCGCCCTTCTAGCCTACGCGTATGACACCCTGGGTCAAACGACTGCTGATCGCGAACGTCGGCGTCTTCCTGCTGCAGCTGGCGTATCCGGCACTGACGTCGATGCTCGTGCTCGTCCCCGCCCAACTTCTTTCGGCACCGTGGACGCCGCTGACGTACATGTTCATCCACGGCGGATTCTGGCACATCGTCTTCAACATGTTCGTGCTGTACTTCTTCGGACCACGCGTCGAGGAGCGCCTGGGGAGCAACAGCTTCATCGCGCTCTATCTGGTGGCAGGATTCACCGGCGCTCTCTTCTCGGCATTTTCGCCGTACACGCCGATCCTCGGCGCGTCGGGCGCGGTGCTCGGCGTTCAGCTCGCCTACGCGCGCTACTGGCCCACGGACCGCGTCTACATCTGGGGAGTGCTGCCGATCCAGATGCGTTGGCTCATCGTGCTGACGGTCGTGATGTCGATCGCGGGGTTGGGCGGCTTCGAGCCGGGGATCGCGCACCTCGCGCATCTCGGCGGCCTACTCGGCGCAGCGCTCTTTCTGTACGTGATGGAGCGCTCGAGCGGTCGCGTGCGCACGGTGAAAGCAGGAATCGTTCGCTCGGAAGTCCGCCAGCCGCCCCCTCCGCGAGGCGACGACATGAAGCGCTGGGCCACGATCCCGCGCGGCGAGCTTCACGAGATCAATCGCCACGAGGTCGATCGCCTGCTGGACAAGATCAGCCTCAAGGGAATCAACAGCCTCACCCCGTCCGAACGCGCGGCGCTCGACCGGTTCAGCAAGCAGAAGAGCTGAGCTCGATGCAGGCCATGCTGCTGCGGCGAAGCTCGGGCGTCAGTGCCCCGCCATCCGTCTCATGTCGACGAGGATCGCGTTCACGCTGATCGAACGGCCGAGAAAATCCGTGATGACATCCGCCGAGGATCGTGACAGGCCGTACCGGTAGATGTGCTCGGACATATACGGGTACCACGTCGTGTCGCCCGTGGTGAAGTCTCCGTGCTGTTCCTTCACGCGCGCGCGAATGTCCGCAATGATGATCGCGCCAATCGCGTAGTTCGCCATGTACCCCGGGGCATCGACGAGCTGCCCGCGCATCGCCCACCACGAGAATTCCGGATGCGGCGTGATGTGCAGGTAGTGGCTCGTGAGACCGGCCCACACCTCGTTCGGATCCGCGCCCGGGTCGCGATGCATGCGCACCTCGAACAGCGCCCATGCGATGTCCATCACGATTCCCGAATATCTCGCGCGCAGTCCGAGCGCCGTCGACACGGAGTCGCCGAGGTAGTGCATTTGCCACCGCGGCTCGTAACACTCGAGCGCTGCCACATCACCGAGGCCCTCCGTGAGCGCGTCGTTGTCGGGCCAGTCGAGAAAGGCCGGGCGCTGATGGATCGCCGAGATGTGCACCGCGTGTCCCGTCTCGTGCAGCAGCTCGTCGAGGTTGTCGAGCCCACCCACGCGGTACGTCGCGAACACCCACGGCTCGCCAGGACGCCACGCGCCGTTCACGAGACGCGGCCTCCCTCCGAAATCCGTGAATGCCACCGGCGTTTTCCCCACGCGCGGCGCCAGATCGTAGTGCACGTGCATCGCGCCGAGATCCGCCCCGAGATCGCGGAAATAGTGCGCGTTGAGCGTGCCGAGATCATCGAGGGGGATGCGCGCACTCAGCGCCCGGCTCGCCGCGCCGCCCTGATAGTGGTAGTCCCACGGCTCAATCATCCGGCCTGGCGTGCTCACGCGCCACGCCTCGAGCAC
>JBBSEY010000077.1:0-12425 GCA_038239265.1 Gemmatimonadales bacterium
CAACAGATCGCCATTCGGCTGCCACGCACGGGAGCGCGCGTGCGGGAGCGATTCGATCATCCCGATGGGCGGATCGATCGCGGGCAGGCGATCGATCGTCCCATCGACCGACACGTGAAAGGCGTGCGGATGTCCGGTGTTCGCATAGCGGAGCGTCTTCGCGCTGCGATCGATCACGCCATAGAATGCCGTGATGTACATCTCCGTCGTCTCGAGCTCCTCTCCCAGCGTGCCGGCAAGCGACGCGAGCACCGCGTCCGGATCCGGCGACGCCTGCGCATGAATCGCCGACGCACTCATCGCGAGCGCCATGATGAGCGCGGCGCGATAGCCATGGCTCGACACGTCTCCGATCATAATGCCGGTCCGATCGGGCGACAGTCGAAAGAGATTGTAGAAGTCGCCGCCCACGCTCTCGGCGGGAACGACGCGCGCGGCCACCTGCGCTTCAGGGGCCACGACGTCGGCGCGGGGAAGGAGCTTCATCTGGAGATCGTGCGCGAGCGCGAGCTCCTGAATGAGCCGCTGCTGGCTGAGCGAGGCGCGCACGAGACGCGTGTTCTGAATCGCCGTTCCGATCTGCGTCGCGATCGCGGCGATCAGCTTCTGATCCCCCGCGCTGAACGGCTGATCCGAATAGCGATCGGAAAGGTTGACGACGCCGAGCGGTTCCATCCCGCCCGTCGGAAGCGTCCACATGATAGGCACGGAGAGCATCGTCCCGCGTCTGTACGTCGACTCCGCCTCGCACGGCATGTCCTTTCCCTCGGCCACCATCGCATGCTGCTCGCGGAAGACCTTGGCAGAGACGCTCGTCGTGTCGTGCAGCGCGATCGGCGGAATCTCGAGCACGACCCCTCCGATCGCTGCCACCGTCTGCAGGGTATCGGTGACGCGATCGTGTACGAGGATCGAGCCGCGCCGCGCGCCGACGGTCTCCGAGATCTCCTTGAGGATCGTGGCGGCGGCCTCTTCGAGCGATACGGTACGCCCGAGAATTTCGGTAATCGTGTAGAGAAGGTTGATCTCCTCGTACCGCTCGGCGAGCTCGTTGGCGGCGTGCTCGACTTCCAGCGATGACTGCAGGTACTGTCCGACGATCGCGCTCAGGAACCGCGCGTAGCTCTCGAGCGGCGCCTGCGGTACCGGTGATGGGCCCGCGACGATCCACGCCTTGCGCGGGCCGGGGATGCGCGAGACGATGACGGCGCCGCTCGGCGACTCGACGATTTGGGACACGACATTCTCGAGCGGCGGTGTCCAGCCGAGGATGCCCATGGCGGGAACGCTGGACGCGATGCGCGTTGGAGGGCGTGCATCGTCCCCGAGCCACACCGCCGCCGCGGAGCCGGTGCCGTCGCGGAAGGCCGTGAGTAGCGCGATCAGGTCAATCATGGCGCTTGAGCGTCATCCGGACCACATTGCCGTGGTTCGAGAAGCGCTCGATGCGGTCCATCAGTCTGGTCATGAGATAGAGGCCGCGGCCATCCTCGCGCTCGAGGTTTCCCGGCTCCGTGGGATCCGTGAGGCAATCCTCGAAGTCGAAGCCTCCGCCTTCATCGAGAACTTCGAGAATCAACCGCTCCTGCGTGACGTCGACCTTGACCTGAACGTAGGCGTCGACGCGCTCGCCATTGCCGCGCAGAATCGCGTTGGAGAGCGCCTCGCTGAGGGCGACCGGGATGTTGAGGCAGCACTGGCGCGCGGGATACGCGAACTGAGCGCACTGCTGTTTGACGACCTCGACCACCCGCTCGATGTACCGAATGTCGCTGGGAATCTCGAGCTCGAGCGCGATGTGCACGCGCCCGGGGGCGAACGGAAGCGCTTGACTGATCGCGGGAACGCGTCGGTCGTTGGCGCGTTCGCTCAGAACGTCTCCAGCGCCCGTTCCTTCGTGTCCGAAATCTGGAAGAGCGTGTCGAGCTTGGTGAGCTCGAAGAGCGTCTTGAGGTCGTCGTTGAGATTCGCCAGACGCAGCTCACCGCCCTGCTCACGAATCTTCTTCGAAAGCGAAACCAGCACGCCGAGTCCGGAGCTGTCGATGTAGCCCGTCTGGCTGAAGTCGATCAGGAACTTCCGCTCACCCTTCTCCAGCTCGTCGAGCACGCGCTGCTTCAGCTCCTGTCGGTTGCCGACGATGAGTTGTCCTTCCACGTCTACCACGACAATCTCTCCCTGCTTCTTGATCGCGAAGCTCATGTCACGTTCTCCCGTCGAGATCATACTCATGCGTCGTGACAATGGCGGGGCACCGCTCGCCTTGTCGCATCGAAATGTCGTTGCTGGATACGTCGGCCGAAAGATAAGGCACGGCACGATTCGAAACTGAGCGGGACAATGCAAAACTCCGTCCACGCCGCGCGGTGGAGGCCACGTCACGGCGGTGAGCCCCAGCCGGTCGCGAAGCGCTTGCGAAGCGCCGCGTCTACCACGGGGTGCACGAGCCCCGACGTGTTCCCACCGTATTTCGCGACCTCCCGTACCACGCTCGAGCTCACATAGGTGCGGTCGATGCTGGGAACCATGAACACGGTTTCGAGATCATTGTTGAGATGTCGATTCATGAGCGCCATCTGATATTCGTACTCGAAATCGGCCACTGCGCGGAGTCCGCGAATCGAGAGCGTGGCGCCGACATCACGGGCGAAGTCGACGAGGAGGCTGTTGAACTCACGCACCTCGATGCGGGGATCGTTCCCGATGCTGTCCTTGATCATCTGCACTCGCTCGGCAATCGAGAAGAGCGGCTGCTTCGCCGAGTTGATGGCGACGGCCACGATGAGCTTGTCCACGAAGGTGAGACTGCGCCACATGAGATCTTCGTGACCGCGTGTGACGGGATCGAAGCTGCCAGCGTAAACGGCGATCGGCATGTGCTCGTGGGGTGGGGGAGGTGGAGCGGGCTCGGAGCTTCAGGGACGTTCGGAAGAATCAATCGCCGTAGAAAGTGAGCCCGGTGTCACCGTATCGGCGAGTGTCGCCTCCTTCGGGCATCACCTCCTCGGCCGCATGCTCGACGGCCAGAATGCGTGAGAAGCGCCGCTCGCGCCAGCGCTCGGCCAGTTGGGCCGCCAACCCCTTGCGATACGGAGGGTCGGCGAAGGCGACGTCGAAGGCGCGCTCGCCGAGCGCGGCGACGAATGCAAGCGCGTCCTTACGCTGGACGGTGGCAACATCTGCGGCGCCCAATCGCGCAATGTTCGCGCGGAGCGACAGAAGACTCGGCGCGGCGGACTCGACGAAGGTGGCGTGGGATGCGCCCCGCGAGAGCGCTTCGAGGCCAAGGGCGCCGGATCCGGAGAAGAGATCGAGTACGGTGGCGCCCGGTAGATCGTTCTGGAGAATGCTCATCCATGCTTCGCGAACGCGATCGGCGGTGGGACGAACCGTGGTGCCGCGCGGCGCCGCAATCGTGCGTCCGCGCCAGCGTCCGGAGACGATGCGCACGTGGCGCTAGCGGTGCACGGCGGCGAGCTTCGCCTGCAGCCGCGGCACGCCGTTCCAGTCATCCCGCTCGAGGCGATAGGCGATGTCGAAGGGAGTCGCGACATCGAGCTCGCTCGCGAGCGATGCCATTCCCCAACCGATCGCCTCGAGCTCGCCGGTATCGGTGCGAAGCTTCAATTTCACATGCCCGTCGCCCATCACCCGCGCTGGCGACGCGAGGCGCACGCCGCGCGAGACGAGCACGGGCGTAGGATTCGATGGGCCGAATGGCTCGAAGTGACGGAGCAGCGCCTCGAGCTCCAGCGTGGCGTGGGAGATCGGAAGCTCGAGATCCACGCGCAGCTCGGCCACGAGATCGTCGACGGTGAGTTGCGCGAGCGCGATCTCGTTGAAGCGGCGCGCGAGCTCCGGGATGTTCGCGCGCGCGATGGTGACGCCCGCGGCGGCGCGGTGCCCGCCAAAGCGCACGAGCAGATCGCGGCACTCGGTCAGCGCGCCGTGCAAATCGAAGGCGGAGATCGAGCGGCCGGAGCCCTTCCCTTCCTCGCCATCGAGCGCGATGAGGAGCACCGGACGCCCGTGCTCCTCGATCAGTCGCGAGGCAACGATCCCGATCACCCCCGGATGCCACCCCTCCTCGGCGAGCACGATGCCGTGCGTGACATCGAGATCGAGGGCATCGATGAGCTCTCTCGCGCGCGCGAGCGTCTTTCTGTCCACCTCCTGCCGGTGGCGATTGAGCTCCTCGAGCTCGCGCGCAATCGCGTTCGCCTCGTGCTCGTCCTCCGACATGAGGAGCTCCACGCCGCGCAGCGCGTGGCCGAGGCGGCCGACGGCGTTCAATCGAGGCGCGAGGATGAAACCGACGCGCCCGGCGTTGAGCGGCTTTCCTTCCAGCCCAGACGAGCGGATGAGCGCGCGCAGCCCCGGGTTGGGAGTGTCCTTCATGACCTTGAGCCCCGTTCGCGCAAGCACGCGATTCTCGCCGCGCAGGGGGGCGACATCCGCAATGGTTGCGAGCGCAACGAGGTCGAGCATGCGGTAGACATCGTCCTCGTTGCCGCCCAGCGCGCGTGTCAGCGCCAGCGACAGCTTGAACGCAATGCCGACGGCGGCGAGGTCATCGTCGGGATACTCGCATCCATCCTGCTTCGGATTGAGCACGGCCAAACACTCGGGGAGCGGACCGCTCGGCAGGTGATGATCGGTGATGATCACATCGATCCCGGCTTCGCACGCCACCTGCACCGGAGTGAGAGCGTTGGTGCCACAGTCGCAGGTGACGAGGACCTTGGCATTCGCGGCGATCGCAGCGGTGATTCCGGCCATCGTGAGGTCGTACCCGTCCTCGATGCGACGCGGGATGAACGGGATCGCATCGGCCCCGAGCTTTCGGAGCGTTCGGAGCAGCACCGTGGTCGACGCCATGCCATCGACGTCGTAATCACCGTGAACGACGATCCGTTCACCGGCGTGAATAGCGCGCACCAGGCGCTCGACCGCGACGTGCATGCCAAGCATAAGGGCGGGATCGTGCAACTGCTCGAGGCGGGGGCGTAAATATCGCTTCGCGAGCTCAGCGGTGTCGAAACCGCGGCGGAGCAGTAGCTCGCAGATCACCGATGGCAGATGCAGCTCGCTCGCCAGAGCCTCCACGGCCGTCGCATCCGGTGCGCTGGGGAGCACCCAACGAGACGGTGGACGGGTGCGTGCGACGAGAGCGTTCACAGCAGGAAAATTACCCTGGGCTGTGGGGAGCAACAAGCATCATCCCGTTGCGTACAGAAGCACTCCGCACGCCTCGCACACATCGATCGCGCGCCCCGCGGCGATCGCATTTCTGCGCTGCATGGGAATCGCCGTGTCGCATCGTCCGCACGCCTGGCCGCGGAGGGGATAGAGCACGCTGGACGTGTTGCGGCTCAGGATGCGCTCGTACTTGAGAAGAATTCCCTTGGAGACGTGCGTCGCGCGCTCATTGCGCACGGCTCGCGCAGCCTCCAGCTCCTTCTCGATCACGGCGCGCTCCTTCGCGTGCGCTTCGCGCTGCTCCATCTGCCGCGCGTCGAGCTCGCCGAGGAGCTTCTGCTGTGAATCGATCGCGTGGTGCACGTCGTGCACGCGCAGCGAGAGCGAGTGGAGATCCGTCTCCTCCTCCGACAACACCTTCTTGAGCATGTCGACCTGTGCCATCGCCGCGGTCGCTTCCTTCGGCTTTCGCACGACGTCCAGCGTGGCGAGGTTGCGCTCCTGCATCGCCTTGTGATCTTCCACCTTGATCGACAGCTCTCGTCGCTTCTTCTCCTCCTGCTCTGCCGTCGCCTTCGCCCGGATCAGCGAGTCCTCGAGCTGCTTGCGCTCGGCGTCGAGCGCCACGAGCTGCGAATCGAGCGTTCGCATCTTCTCCTTGAGCTGCGCGACGATCGTGTCTTCCGCTTGCAGAGCCAATACCGCTTCCAGGTCGGGACTCACTAAACCTCCTTACGTTTTACGAGCAGGGCCGAAGCCCTTGAATGAGCGATCGCCCATCGCATTTTTTTCATTCCGCAGACGCTCCATGTTCGACAAAATGTCGTCCTGCTGGTCGAGCGACGCGATCGGCATCTCGCGCTGTTTCTCGCGCAACTCCCGCTTCACCGCAATGCCGCGAAAAAATGAGAGCAGCGCGGCAAAGTTCTCGGCGTACTTCTCTCCTTCGCCGATCGGGTCGTTCAGAAGCTCGTTGAACCGATCCGTGCTTTCCGGCGCAAGGCGCCCCGCCAGCACATCAGCGGGATCGTCCTGCGCGCCTCCGAGCAGTGCGCGATAGATGTCAGCAAGCGCGGGATCGTGCAATTGGTCGGGCCCGACGGTCTCCACGGCCTCGTCGACCAGCCCTCGAACATGTAGAAGTATACGAACCAGCAGTCGCTCCCTGGGAGGCGGCGCCGACGCCGGAGCGCTTCGCACGGCCGAGCGCCGCTCGACGATCGTCGCATGCTCGGGCGGCGGCGGCAGCGGAGCTCTCCCGGAATGCGACACCGCCACCCGCGGGGACATCTGCGACACCTCGCGCTCGAGTCGGTCGCGACTTACTCCCGACACCTCGCTCGCGCGCCCAATGTAGATGTCGCGCGTGATGCTGTCCGCTGTCGCGCGAAGCGTCGGCAGCAGCTTGTCGATGGCGACGCGCTTCTTGTGGAGGTCCGCGAAGTAGCCGCCGCGCTCGAGCTCCATCAACTTCCGCTCGAAGATGTCGACGGCGCCGGACAGTTGCTCGAGCAGCTTCTCACCGCCGAATTTGTCGACGAACGAATCCGGATCCTCACCCTCGGGGAGCGTCACGACCTGCACGGCCAGCTGCTGCCGGAGCAGCTGATCGCCGGAGCGGAAGGTCGCCTTGAGCCCCGCCATGTCGTTGTCGTACAGCAGGTAGGCCTGCTTGGCGTACTTGGGGAGCAGCGCGGCCTGATCCTCCGTGAGCGCGGTGCCGAGCGGCGCGACCACCCAGTCGAATCCCGCGGACACGAGACGCACGACGTCGAAGTAGCCCTCGACGACCATCACTTTCCCTTCGCGGCGTATCGCATGTTTGGCCATGTGAAGGCCGTAGAGCATCCGCCCCTTCGAATAGACGGGCGACTCCGACGAGTTCAGATACTTCGGCTCGCCGGGACCGAGCAGGCGTCCTCCAAAGCCCGTGCAGTTTCCGGCGACGTCGAGGATCGGGAAGATGAGTCGGTTGCGAAAGCGCGGCCGGAGCTCGCCGCTGTCCTCGCGCAGCACGAGCAGTCCGGCCTCGCCGAGCGTCTCCTCGCTGACTCCGAGCGCGGTGAGATGCTCGCGCATCGCGTTCGTGTCGCGCGGCGCGAAGCCGAGCGCGAAGCGATCGGCGACATCGCGCGAGACGCGACGCAACGCGAGATAGTTGCGCGCCTCCTCGCCAGTGCGCTCGTCCCAGAGCTGGGTGCGAAACCAGTCGGCGACCATCGCGTTGACGTCCCACACCGGCTGTCGCGGGTTCACCGCGTCGGCGCGACGCTGCACTTCGTCGATCACGATTCCGGAACGATGCGCGACGTAGCGGATCGCGTCGGGGAAACTCATGCCGAGTCGCTTCTGCAGATACTTGAAGACATCGCCGGACTCGTTGCAGACGAAACAATGATAGAGCCCCTTCGCAGGCACGACCGAGAAGTTCGGACCCGTGCCCTGATGAAAGGGACACGGCCCACGATAGCTGGTGCCGACTCGCTTCAGCTTCACGTGCTCGCTGATGATCTGCACGATGTCGGCGCCGTCCCGCACGCGCTCGACCGACTCGTCGGTGATCACTAGCACAGCTCCGCGACGGTCACGCCGGTGCCCCCTTCGTTCCACGCGCCGGGCCGATGCGCCTTCACGCGACGGTCTGCCCGCAGGAGCGCATCCACGCGCTCGCGCAGGGCCCCGGTCCCTTTCCCGTGAATGATGCGCATGACGTGCAGATCCGCTCCGATCGCCGCGTCGAGTGCGCGCTGCAGCGTGAGCTCCATCTCGTCGACGCGCATTCCGCGCAGATCGATCTCCGTCGATACGTCGATGTCGGGGAGCGTCGCGTACAGCTCTGAACGAGCGGCCGCTCGTTCCGCAGCGCGCGACACCATTGACAGTGTCGACACCGGAACCGTCATCTTGAGGGCGCCCACCGCGACGATCGCCTGGTCGTTTCGCAGCTCGAGGATCTGGCCGGTGCGTCCGGCGAGCGTTTCCATCCCGACCGTGTCGCCGACCGCCATCACGCCGCCCGTCGCGGCGGCCGGAGCGCGGCGTACGGGGCGATCTTCGCGATCGAGCCGCTCGATCTCTTCCGCGTGCGTCGCCGCGAGCTCCTCGACGCGACGCCGCGCGTCTCGCGCCGTCGCCACCGCGCCCGTCTCGCGCAGCTCGCGCACCGTTCGTTCGATCTCCGCGCGCCCCTCGAGGAGCATGCGGCGCGCATCCTCGCGCGCCCGTCGCTCGAGCGCGCGCTCGGATTCGCGGAGCGCAAGATCGCGCTCCTCGATTCGCAGCAGCCGCGCAGCGGCGCGCGAGGAGTCGTACTCCACTGCCTCCTCGCGCGCGGAAAGCGTCTTCTCGCGCTCCTGCAGATCGCCGAGCAGGGCGGCGACGTCCCGCTCGCCGTGCGACAACCGAGACTCGGCGCGCTCGAGCACGTCTTCGGGTAGATGCAGCCGGCGCGCGATGCTCAGGCCGTACGAGCGCCCGGGAATTCCCTTGATCAACCGGTACGTCGGCGCCAGTGCCACCGAATCGAACTGCAGCGATCCGTTCACGATCCCTGGATTTTCCGTGGCGAGCAGCTTGAGGGCACCCAGATGCGTCGTCGCGATCGTGAAGACGCCGCGTGCCGTCAACGCATCGAGTATCGCCCCGCCCAGCGCAGCGCCCTCGGCTGGATCAGTCCCCGATCCGAGCTCGTCGATGAGCACGAGGCTCTCCGACGTCGCCCCCGCGAGAATCTCTCCGAGATTTCGCAGATGCGCACTGAACGTCGACAGGCTCGCCTGAATCGACTGCTCATCGCCAATGTCCGCGAAGCAGTCATCGAAGATCGGTATGCGGCTCTCGGCTCCGACGGGCGCGGGGATCCCCGACTGCGCGAGCGCGGAGATGAGGCCGAGCGCCTTCAGGAGCACGGTCTTGCCTCCGGTGTTCGGACCGGAGAGGAGCAGCGTGCGCTCGCTCGTCGACATCTCGAGATCGAAGGGCACCACCGCGCCGCCGCGCGCGAGCAGGAGCGGGTGTCGCGCGTCGCGGAGCGAGAAGCCCCCCTGCGCCGGCACGAAATCCGCGGGCGCACACCCGAGCTCCTCGGCGAATCGCGCACGCGCATACAGGACGTCGAGCGCGACGAGCGCCTCGAGCGACGCGAGCATCTCTTCGCGCAGCGGGCGCACGGACTCGGTCAGCTCGGCGAGAATGCGCTCCACCTCTTCGCGCTCGTCCGCCTCGAGCGCGCGGATGCGGTTGCCGAACTCGATCGCGGCCGGCGGCTCGACGAAGACGGTGCCGCGCGTCCCCGACTCGTCGTGCACGATTCCCCCCACCGCGACACGCCCTTCGCGACGGACCGGGATGACGTAGCGGCCGTTGCGCATCGTGACGGACATGTCCGGGACACGCTGATGGGGCTCGAGCTTCGCCATCGCGCGCTCGAGGAGCTGCACCAGCTCGCCCTGCGCACCACGGAGCTCGCGACGCAGCCGGCGCAGCGCGCCCGAGGCCTCGTCACGCACGGTGCCATCGGGGTCGATCGCATGCTCGATCTCGTCCTCCATCTTTTTCGCCACGACGAGCGGCGCCACGAAGGGATGCAGCACGGCACTCACGACCGCGCCTGCGCCGGTGCCTCCGAGCGTCTCCTTCGTGATGCGCGACGAACGCAGGAGCACCGCGCCGCGCGTCAGCTCGTCACCCGTCCACGAGCTGCCGATCGCGCGCAGTCGCGCAAGCGAGACGGAGAGATCGGGGATGGGCTCGGGGTGCCAGCCATTCTCAGAGGTGACGACCGCGCGCGTTGCGACGACGCGCCGCTGCTCCCTTTCCATCCACTCGATGTCGAGCCGGGGCTGGAGGGCGCGGATGCGCGCCGCGCCCAGCGCCGACGTCGCGCGATCCGCGAGCACGTCGAGCACGCGCGAATATTCCAGAACTCCGAGCGCGTGTTTATTCATGACCGCACAATCAACTGGGGCTGCTCAACTCCTCTTTCGCGATCCGGCTGATCGTCGACCCTTCCGAGCGACCCTTGAACATCGGCGTCACCTTTCCCATCACACCGCCGATGTTCGTCGCGCCTTCGGCGATCACCTTCCTGATGGCCGTACGAATCTCGTCGTCGCTCACGTTCGCCGGGAGGTACGCCTCGAGCGCCGCGACTTCGGCCCGCTCGCGATCGGCCAGGTCGGCGCGCGCGGCTTTGTCGTACATCTCGATCGACTCGCGACGCTTCTTGATTCCCTTTCGCAGCACGTCGCTCACTTCGATGTCCGTGAGCTCGCGCTTCGCTTCGATGCGGCGATTCTTGATGTCGGCGAGTATGGTGCCGAGCAGCAGCACGGCATTCCTGTCCTGCGCCTTGCGCGCAGTGTTCAGGTCGCCCTGAATTCTGCCCTGCAGCGCGGAAACGGCAGACGCTCCCTCGGGGGTTGTCATGCTCGAAAACTAACTCGAAACGCGTGTTGCGCACACGCACTCGTGGTTCGCACTCACCCCGGCGGCCATGACATCCGCCGGCCGCCAAGGAGATGCATGTGCAGATGGTAGACTGTTTGTCCGCCATCGCCACTCGTGTTGATCACGACCCGGTAGCCCGAGTCGCCGATTCCCTCGCCCACCGCGATCTCCGTCGCGAGCTTCGCCATCTGTCCGACAATGAGTGGATCCTTCACGTCCGCGAGCGTGGGGATGTGCGCCCGTGGTACGATCACGACATGCACGGGCGCCTGCGGATCGATGTCGCGGAAGGCAACGCACTCCGCGGTCTGCGCCACGAGCTTCGCGGGAATCTCGCTGCGAACGATGCGGCAGAAGAGACAGTCGTCAGACACGCGAACGCTCTGTCGCCGCCGACAGCGCGGCGCGCACGATCCCGAGTGATGCGATGGCCGCGGTGTCGAAGCGAAGGGTCAGCGGCGCGAGCGCGACGGGGACAAAGCCCGCGCCGAGGAGCTCGGAGCGCTCGCTCTGCTCCAAGCCGCCCTCGGGACCGATGGCGAGGGTGATCGGCGCGGTGATCGGCATCGTGGGGAGCGCATCGCCGGCCCGGTCGAGCAGCCAGCGCGTGCCAGCGGGGCATGCGGCGACCGCACGGTCGGGCGGCGCGTCCGGATAGACCACCGGGAGCCACGCGCCCCCCGACTGCGTGAGCGCGCCGACCATACGCGCGCGCAACTTGGTCTGGAACGACATCCCCTCGCCGCGTGGTGTGACGTCGCGAGAGCGCCGCCACATCACCGGGCGCCAGCTGAAGGCGGCGAGCTCCGTCGCCTTTTCGCCGACGAGCAGCATGCGGTCGCGATCGGCGATCGGGACCATGAGATGAATCACGGGAAGCGGGTCGATGCGGTCCAGCAGATCGACCTCCACCATCGCATGTGCCTTCGCGAGCTTGACGACGTTGCCGTAGCCGACGCCCCCCGCACCGTCGACGAGCCGGAGCCGGTCGCCGATCGAAATGCGGCGCACGCGCGCGTGATGCGCCTCCCCCTCGCTGAGCGTCGTCACGCGTCCGGAGACCATGGGCTCGGACGCGAAGAACGTGGCTATGGCCGTGCGATCACGCTGCTCCACCACTCTCCCTCGGCAAGTTCGGATTTCAGAATCCAGCCGTCTGCGCGGAGCGATTCGAGCAGCTGCTCGCGCTCCGTCACGAGAATGCCGCTGATCACGGCCCTTCCGCCAGAGGGGAGCGCCCGTGCCATGACCGGTGACAGCTCCAGAATGACCGACGAGATGATGTTGGCGAGGATCAGCGAGACCGGCGCGACGAGTGGCAGAAGCGCCGCTGCGTCCCCTTCGAGGACCGTTACCCGAGGCGCCACCTCATTGCGCGCCACGTTCTCCACTGCGTTGCCGATCGCATCGGGATCCATCTCGATCGCCGCGACGCGCCCTGCGCCGAGCTTCGCGGCGGCGATCGCAAGCACTCCACTCCCGCTGCCGAGATCGGCCACGAGCGCCCCCGGCGCCACGAGATCCTGCATCAGCGCGAGAACGCCGCGTGTCGTCTCGTGTTCACCCGTACCGAACGCCATTGCAGGCTCGATGAGAATCCGGATCTCGGCATCCGAGATATCTCCGCCCATCCACGGTGGCGCCACCGCTATCCTGCCGATGCGCTGCACGCCGACGCGTGTGATCCACCGCGAGCTCCAGTCCACCTCGCCGAGCGCGGTGCGCTCGACGTGAGCGCCAGCCGCAGCGAGGACATCGCAGAGCGAATCCAGCGCCGG
>JBBSEY010000078.1:0-12379 GCA_038239265.1 Gemmatimonadales bacterium
AGCTTCATCAGAGCGATCGCGAGCTTGTCCTGGTCGGCCTTCGTCTTCGGCTCGATCGCGACGTCGATGACCGGCGCCGGGAACTTCATCGCCTCGAGAATGACGGGGTGCGCGTCATCGCTCAACGTGTCGCCCGTGCGCGTGTCCTTGAGCCCGATCACCGCGCAGATGTCGCCGGCGCGCACTTCCTGAATTTCCTCGCGCTTGTTGGCGTGCATCTGCAGCAGACGCCCAACACGCTCGCGCTTGTCCTTCGTCGAGTTGAACACGTACGAGCCGGCGCCGAGCGTGCCCGAATACACGCGCACGTAGGTCAGCTTTCCGACGAACGGGTCGGTTGCGATCTTGAACGCGAGTCCCGCGAACGGCGTCGCGTCATCGGCCGGACGCTCTTCGAACGTCGCGTCGTCGCCCATGACGTGCCCCTTCATCGGAGCGATGTCGATCGGCGATGGCAGATAATCGATGACCGCGTCGAGCAGCGCCTGCACGCCCTTGTTCTTGAACGAGGCGCCGCAGAGCACCGGCACAATGTGATTCCCAACCGTGGCCATGCGGATCGCGTGCTTGATCTCCGCGATCGAGAGCTCCTCGCCACCCAGATACTTCTCGATCAGCGTCTCGTCGTGCGCGACGGCCGCATCGATCACCTCACGACGCGCCTTCTCGGTCGCCTCGTGGAACTCGGCCGGCACTTCGGCGACCGTGAAGGTCTTGCCGAGCGATTCGTCGTCGAAGATGTACTGCTTGCGCTCGATGACGTCGATGTGGCCGGTGAACGTCTCGCCGTTGCCCACGGGGAGCTGGATCGGGAACGAGTTGCGCGTCAGCCGGCTCCGGATCATCTCGAGGCAGCGGTCGAAGTTCGCGCCCGTGCGGTCCATCTTGTTCGAGAAGATCAACCGCGGTACGCCGTATCGGTCGGCCTGCCGCCAGACGGTCTCGGTCTGCGGCTCTACGCCGGCCACGGAATCGAGAAGGGTGACGGCGCTGTCGAGCACGCGAAGCGACCGTTCCACTTCGACGGTGAAGTCGACGTGGCCCGGCGTGTCGATGATGTTGATCCGGTACTCAATGCCATCACGGGTCCAGAAGCACGTGGTCGCGGCGGACGTGATCGTGATGCCGCGCTCCTGCTCCTGCTCCATCCAGTCCATGGTGGCTGCGCCATCGTGGACTTCACCGATTTTGTGGCTCTTCCCCGTGTAATAGAGAATGCGCTCGGTGGTGGTGGTCTTGCCGGCATCGATGTGAGCCATGATGCCGATGTTCCGGTAGCGATCGATCGGGGTTGTGCGTGCCATATCTCTCAGCTGTCGCGACTGCTCGCGTGGAATACTCGAAGATTCGAAAAACGCCAACAAAAACGCGGGTGGACCGGGCGTCCCCTATACCGGGACCGGTATCCATCCGCTGCCGCCGGGTGTGATCGCCACTGTTGCGCGAACGGGGACCCAAGGGCGCATCGCGATTCCCAGCACAACCGGGAGGCGACGTTATTTTTTTCAGCCTTTTCTTCCTGGCACACCGGGGTCGGGCATTATTGCGAGCCCAAAGTGCTATGCCGGCGTGGGTTAGCCTGGGAAATGTAGGCGATTTCGGGGCGGTGTCAAGGAGAAGCAATGCAGCACATCCACGAGGCGGAACATCCCTTGAATTCAAGCGATCTTCACGGCCCCAGCAGTACCAGCCTCGCGTACCGCGACCAGCTCCTCGCATTCCGGATGTGCAGCATGAGCCGCTTCACCCGCGCCGGACGCTCCGTCGCGAGCAGCGTGTCCGCGCGATCCCACGGCCGCACCTCGCCATGCCCGCTCCACCGCGGCCTCAGCCCCGCACGCCACATCGTGTACGTCAGCCAGAGCGACGGCGAAATGTTCTCCGTCGGGAGCAGATCGTAGGTGAAATGCTGCTCGAGCCTGCGCAGCGCGAACTCCGGCTCCGGCGGCGCCAGCGCGCGCTCCACCCACGCGGGCACCGCGATCCCCGCAAGCGTGCGCGCGAGGCGGAACGTCCAGTAGCACGCGCTCCCTCCCTTCGAGTCGCGCGCGAGTGCCGTGAACGACTTCCACTCCACCCGCTCCGTCCGGAGCAGCGCATCCAGATCTCGAAACGCTCGCCACGCCCCCGTCGCCATCATGTGCGACCACGCGAAGTGCAGACACAGATGGAGCAGCTGATCGTGCACACTTGGCACCAGCACCACCCGCCCCCGCACCGTCACGCGCTCTGCACGCGCGCGAACGTCATCGCTCGTGAACGCGAACGGATGCCCCTCGAAGAAGAGCGACGTGTGCAGCTCGAGGCTCGTCCCCGTGCCCTGCCCGTCCACCAACGGCGGCAGATGATGATGCCCTTCGTAGAATTCCGTCTGCTGCGACGCGCCGGACTTCCACCCCGCCTCGAGCAGCGCGTCGCGCGCGCGCGTCGCATCGTCGCGCGTCACGAGCAGATCCACATCCGACATCGGCCGCGCGACGAATGAGCCGTACACCGTGAGCGCGAGCGCCGCGCCCTTGAGAAGCACGACCTCCGTGTTCGCCGCCGCGAGCGTGTCGAGCGCCGAGAGCAGCCGCGTCTCGAGATGCGACATCCGGAACTCGGAGACCATCGCCATCCGGTGCAGCGCCTGCGCCTCCTCAGGCAGCGAGCCGGTCGCGCTCACCCTGCGCCAGAGCACCGGCGTCGCCCGCTCCTGCTCCGCGAGCCAGCCGAGCTTCGCCCAGTCGAGCCCCTTCGCGAGCAGCGCGCGTATTGCCGCGTTGTTCTTCTCGCCACCCGCGGTGAGCAGAAGCAGCTGCGCTTCGGAGGAGAGCGAGGCGAGACTCATCGCGCGTCCGTCAATATTGCGCGAGCGTACCGGTGCGCCGCGCGTATCGCAGCGCCTCCACGAACGCCAGGAGCCCGATCGCATTCAGCAGCACGATGAAACCGAGCAGCAGCGTGAGATCCGGCGCGACGGAGGAGAGCGATGCGCCATTCAACAGCGTCTGCCGGAGCGCACGCAGCCCCGGCGCGAGCGGCACGTAGTTGCCGAAGGAACGCACCCACGGCGGGATCGCCTTCGCCGTCATCGACCAGTAGACACCGCCGAGCAGCCCCGAGGCGATCATCACGACGCTCGGGATCTGCCCCGTCGTGCGGAAGGCGAGCACGAGCGACGCCGCCATGAGCGCGAACGGCACGTGCGCGAGCACGATCATCATCAGAATCAGAATTCCACTCAGCGACGCGGCGAGCGAGAGATGCAGCCCGAGGATCATCGCGAGCATGAGAAACAGAAACGCCTTGACCGAGCTCCACACGAAGCTGTAGCCGACCATCCCCGCGAGCAGCGACGGGATCGATGCGCGCGTCGAGAGCAGCGCCTCGAGCGTCCCGGTGCCAATGCCGCCGCCCACCGCATCGGGAATCGAGTTCACCGTCGTACTGACGAAGATGATCGCGATGAAGCCGATCACCAGAAAGCCGAAGTAGTTCGTCGCCTGGCTCGCGATCGAATCCGCCACGTACGGCTGGAGCGCCTTCGACACGAAGTACACCGGGAGTGCCGTCACGCCGAGCGACAGGATCGACAACACCATGCTCACGCGGTAGCTGCGCTGTGTGCGCCAGCTCGCCTGCATGAGCGCGAGTGCAGCGCGCATCGCTACTGTCCCTCCGCGCCGCGGCGCACGATACGGTCGATCAGATCTGCAAGCGGCAGCGGCACCTTCTCGAAGCGCGCGACCACCACTCGCTGCTCCACCAGCGTCGCGACGATCTGCGCCGCACGCTCCATCCCGCCGGTGAGCTCCATGTCCACGCGGGTCCAGCCATCCTCATCGCCGCGCACGTGGAGCGCACCCACCACACCGCGCTGCACGAGCGCCGCGAGCGCCGGGTGCGCCGCATCGCGCGTGAACAGCGCGTAGCGCTCCTCGCCGAGATCCTTCGCGAGCGAGCTCGTGGTGCCCGTAGCGAGGAGACGCCCGCGATCGAGCACCGCCACTCGGTTGCACAGCTCGAGCACCTCGTCCGCGCTGTGCGTCGCGAGGAGAACCGTGCACCCCTGCCGCCCCGAGATCTCATCGCGAAGAAACGTCCGGAAGCCCCGCGCCGAAATCGGGTCGAGCGATCGGGTCGGCTCGTCGAGCAGCAGCACGCGCGGCGACGCGACGAGCGCCCGCGCGATGAGCAGCCGCTGCTTCATCCCCGACGAGAATGCCGCCACGATCTTGGTCTTCGTGTCGGTCAGCCCCACCACGCCGAGCACCTCGTTCACGCGCGCATGGATTGCCGCACCGCGCATCCCCTGCAGCTTCGCGAAGAGCTCGAGATTCTGAAAGGCGGTGAGGCGCCAGTAGAGCGAGCGCTCATCCGCAATCACCGGCGCGAGCACCGAGCGCACCTTCGATGACTCGGCGACCACATCGTAGCCGCCCACGGTGGCCGTCCCTGCATCGGGGAGCACGAGCGTCGCCAGCATCTTGAAAAGCGTCGTCTTCCCCGCTCCATTCGGGCCGAGCAGCCCAAAGAACTCTCCCTCGGCGACCGCCAGGCTGACATTCTGCAGCACCGGCGCGCGCGGACTACGCCCTGGATGGCGGAGCATCTCGCCCCAGCTGCGGCGCACGGGAAAGGACTTCGAGATGCCCTCGAGCACCACGGCCGGATTCTTCCCGCCAGCCGGTGTGGTTCGCGAGTCGTTCAACGCGGAGAGCGCTGCAGCTTCGTCGCGTGCGGCGAGCCCGCTCACGCGTGCGCCCCGGTCACCGCCGCTCCGCCATGCCACGCGAGCAGCTGGTCCACCGTGTCGCCGATTCGCTCCATTCCGGCAGCGACCGTGAGCTGATACACGGGCACCGTCTCGGCGATGGTCGTCGCGCGATCGATCACGGCCTGCGCCTCGGAGCCGCTCAGCATGCTCCCCATGATCGAATGACGCACGAGGGCGAGCGCCGAGGGCACCGCATGCATGCGCGCGCGCGACACTGGGGGCACGGCTGCGCCCTCCTCGACGATAACCGGCGAGAGCAGATAGCTCGCTGCGAGTGGAGTGCGGTCGTTCGAGAGCATGCCGTCGTCGAAGTCGTGGAGCAGATGCTTGCTTCCGGGGCGCGGCGCGGGGCCAGCGGCGTCGACCCCGAAGTGGGTGGCCGAGTCCTGCCAGAGCTTCACTTGATGTACACCCGGAACGGCCTGGATGGGAGTGTGAGGGTATACGGGGAGCACGTCGTCGGTGAGCAGCTTCGCGCCCGCGCGCGTGAGCGCGAGGGCGAGCGTCGACTTGCCGTGAAACTTAGGGGCGAGGAAGGCGATCGCGCCGGCTCCCGTGGCGACGGCGCTGCCGTGCAGGCAGAGGTGTCCGGAGGCGTGCATGGCGACGGCGAGCACTCGCCCCGTGACGTCGGCGCGCACCCACGCCTCCTCGAAATTCGGACCCTTCGCCCACGTGATCTCGCGACCATTCGCGGTGATGTCGAACGAGCCCGTATCGTCGAAGACGAAGCGGAAACCGGCGTCGTGGCGGAAGAGTCGGACGTTGCACCCCGGAATGACTTCGGCTTCGCCCAGGAGTGCGGCGGCTCTCATGTCGGGGACGAGCGCCGTGGAGCGGAGCGTCCAGCTGGGCGCGTCGCTCTCGATGGTTCGCAGCTCGGGGAATTCGATGTCGGAGCGCAGCGCGCCGCCGAACACCTGATAGTCTCGCATGGGGGCCGAAAGCGCGTGGGAGGTTGCCGGGCGAACCCGACAACCTCCCACGAGCTAACGAAGCAATTGCTTAGCTAACGCTGACCGGCGAACCATCGCGACACGGGGGCGCGCCTGGGCCTCCGCAAAGCTCGTCGCCCGTTCCACCGTTGGCGCCGCAGATGGTGAAGCCATCCGTGGTGCCGTTGAAGCCGACCTGGGTCAACTCGCGGAACGTACCGAACCGTTCCACACGTGGTTTCTGATACACCCGACCCTCCTGAAGTCGTGTGATACCGAGCCGCTTGCTCGGCGAAAGTACGGCCCACATGACCGTGTTGTTCACGAACAGTTTCTTGTCGTCCCTGAATTTATCATCCAAATCCGACAGCCGCCTGTGAGGACGACGAGGTGTTAGATGCAGACGACGTTCCATTGTTACTATGTGATCGGAGCCACAATTCAGCCTGTAGCGTAAAATACAACCCGACTGCAAAATTACTTTGCACTCCCCTCGCATAGTCGACGACCGACTGCTGATACACCTTTGCATCGATCACGCCAGCCTGAGCCAATAGCGACTCCCGGAATACTTCGCTGGCGATCGCAGGGAGTTGGCTGCGCATGGAGCGCGTGAAGTAGCCGCCTGTCTCCCCCGTTCGTTTGGCGCGCGGCTGTAAGATCGAGTCGGGAAGGAGGCCGCGCATGGATGCGCGGAGCAACCGTTTCGTTTCCGTGCCCTGAGAGCGCTCCTCGCGCGGGCGTGTCAGTGCGAAGTCGATCACACGCCTGTCGTAGAGGGGCGAACGAATTTCCACCCCTTCTTCGCGTGCAAAATTCGACGTCACGCCGAAGATGCGCGGGAAATACTGGTGCGACAGATACCAGGCTGTTTCGCGATCGAAACGGTTGCGATGCGTGACGCGGGGCGCGTAGCGTCGATCGCGCGTGTCGAGCGCGTGCTCGCGTACGAAGCGCGGCGTGACCCACGGCGGGAGCGCGCGCTCGAGATAGCCGACGAGCGGGCGGCCGCCGCGAGCAAGGCGCGCGAGCGCGAGCGCGGGGCGCGGGAGATTCGGTTGGATCGCCCAGCGAAAGAATGTGCGAAAGCCGGAGCCCGACATTCCCTTCGCTTTCCACTCGCGCGCGAGCCCGCGGAGTCGTCCGGTGCGCAGGAGATCGGCAAGGAACACTTCGGAGATCTGAAAAAGCTGATCGCCGCCGACTCCCTCCAGGGCGACGCGACAATGCGTTGCGCGGGTACCACGGGCGAGGGAACGATGCCACATCTCGAACGGGTGCGCGAAGGGCTCGTCGCGCGACGAGGCGCGCTCGAAGGGGCGGTCGAAGAAGGGGATCTTCGCGATGTCGAGCCAGTGAACGTCAGCATTCCAACGCGCGGCGATGTCGCGAATAAGCTCATCCTCGCGTCCCTGATCGCCGATCGGATAGCTGATCGACACCGGGAGCAGCTTGTGCGGTGAGTTGCTCGTGTCGAGCGCATTCGCGCCGGCGGCGAAGACCGCGGGCGAATCCCAGCCGCCGCTCAGCCAGACCGTCGTGTTGCCCTCGGTGTCGAGTCGCTCGACGACGGCCCGCGTGAGCAGCTTCCGCAACTCGATCGCTGCTTCCTCGAACGGCGGCGCGCCGCGCGTGGACGCGCGCGGAGGAACCCAGTGCTGCTCGAGTCGCAGCGTGGCGCCGCGCTCGAGCGTGAGCGTCTGCGCACCCTGGAGCACGCGCACGGACTCGTAGGCCGTCTCTGAGCTGCCGCCCCAGAGACCGGCTGCGGTCTCCGCGATCGCGGCGAGGTTGAGCTTCGCGTTCGCACCCGGGAGTGCGAGCGCGCCGCCCGGAGTCGACGCGAGGGCGAGGATACTCTCGGCGCCACTTCCGAGCGAAGTAAAATACAGGGTTCGCTTCCCCGAGAAATCGCGCGCGGCCACGATGCGCTTCGAGGCGCTATCCCAGATCACGAAGGCGAAGTCGCCCTCGAGATGCGCGGCGCACTCCGCGCCCCAGGCGCGATACGCGGCGAGGATGAGGTGGCTCGCGCTCTCGCCCGTGGCAACAACGCGCGCGCGTGCGAGCGCAGCGCGGAGATCGTCGCGATAATAGATCGCCGCGTCGGCGGCGACGGCGATCTCTCCGTCGGTGACGACGAGCGCATCGCCGGACATCGAAGGCGAGAGCTCCCACGGCTGCCGCGCGACGGCGAACGTCGCGCCGGCGCCGCGCCAGATCGCGACGCGATCATCGGCCGCGTCGTGCATCGCGGTGAGCGCACGGCGGATGGCCGCATCGTCGATCGCGGCGCCGCCTTCGCCGATCACCGCGAGAATGACGCTCATGCGTGATCCATCACGTTCACTTCATCGAGCTCCGCGAACGATTTCACGTGCCATTCCTGGTCGCCGAGTACCTGGTCGTTGTAGGCAACCCAGGCGTGGGCGGCAAAGCGGCCGCGTCTCAGGCGCACGCCGATCTTGACGATGCTGCCATCGAAGCCGTGGCGATCGAGGAGCCGCTTGAGGGCGACGGAGCGCACGAGGCAGAGCGGGCGGAAGACGCCGTTCTCCGCTGCGCGCATGACGGCGAGCGCGAGCTCTTCGGGGCGCGGATTTACGGGCGCTGTCGAGGTGGGCGAGCTTGCGGGGATGGAGTCGCCGAAGGGATCGAGAGCGGCACGGGAGACGAGCTGTCCGGTGCGACGGGTGGCGACGATCGTGTGGGAGACGAGGAGCTCGATCTGCGCTTCGGCGATGTCGAGCAGATCGCATGCGCTAAGCCTTGCCAGCCTGCGCAGGAACGCGGGTCGCGCTCGACTGGTCATTCTGCCCCTCCACGCGGACGGCGACGAGCTTGTGCGCGGTGAGATCGCCGAGCAGCTCTTTCACGTCGGTTTCGATGATGGAGCGCTCGACTTCGGGATATTCTCCGGAGAGGCGAGTGCAGAGCTCGTCGAACGTCGAGCAGACGGGGGGCAGGAGCTCCCAGACGCGCGCGCCAACGCTGTTGAGACCGAAATAGACCTCATTGTCCGTGGAGAAAAGGACAGCTCCGTCGGACATGGACTTGAAGAGGACTTTCGGATTGGGAACTGGCAGCATCTACTCCCCTGAAACGGACAGTACGACGACGACCGACGCGGGTTTGGCAAACGGTACGGATTAGGAGGTCTTACCCCTGATCCGGCGCGTCGGCGTTAGACCGCTTGTGGGGGACGTAAGCGCACCGAACGTGCCACCCCCCTGAGAATAATAGCGAGGGGAAGCTACAGGTGACGCAGCTGTGAGCGGGGGCCAGGGAGGTGATAGTGGCGAGCCTGGGCGAAACGGTGGTGAGGGAGTGGGGCGGCGCAGCGGGCGAGGCGTGCGTGCTACAGGGAATGCATCAGCCTTGTTTCCGGCATCTCTCACTACTGGGCGCTCGCCTTACAGCAGTTTTGGCCGCATTTCACCCAGATGATGTCGTCGCCCGGTTTCCAAACGAATCGCGCCACCGGAAGCGGCGGAAGTTCGTCCGTCTGGATCGTCACGACCATGCTATCCTGGTAGATCGTTCCTCCTTGGATTCGGACTAGTGAGCCCTTCCACGACGACGTCGCGGAGTCGTGGCGTATGTAGAGCCAGCTGGTTCCCCGACGAAGATTCAGCTTCGGATACACAACGCCCGGACCGTCGGCCGAATCAGACACATCCAGGATCGCCATTGGAAGCCACCCGCGCAGAAATGCAGGGTTGCTCTTGTACTCCATGCCCTCGACAAGCGTGATCTGCGCAACGACGGCGGACGGCGTGCTATCGGTGCGTGCGAGAAAGTGTTTGTCGGGGGCGCCGTGACGAGGATCGGGCTGCAGCATCATGAGACGGGCTGTGTCGCCAGGAGCGAGAGGAACCTTGTTGGTGCTATCCGGCGTGATCGGATGAATCGTCTCCGAGTATTCCTCGATCAAATGTTCGTTCGCCGCCCACGTCTCGGCTGTCGAAGGGGAGACCCACGTTGGCGGATACCCAGCGAGCACGTGACTACTACACCCGAGTGAAAGACCCAGCATCGCTGTGAGCATTCCAGTTCGTTGCATCCATATGCGATTCCACCTTTCGCGTGTGACCGACTCCATGCGCCCCTCCAGGGTGTCTGTCGAGTAAATCCTTGGCTACCTCATGTTTCTCCGCATTCGATCGACTACGACTTGCAGCTCAGGGTCCGCGTCGCTCCAGAGCTCCGTGACCGCAGTTCCCCACGCGCGAGCTACGCGACGATCGCCAACCCGCGCCGCCAAATCAGATCGAAGCGCCATCGCGCGAACGAGAAATGCCGCGTGTGGAACGAGCGCGAGCGCGTATGGCCCCAGCGTGGACAGCGTATTCAGTGATTCATCGAGCCTTCGGGCGGCCCCCGCGGAGTCGCCAACCTGCAAC
This sequence comes from Gemmatimonadales bacterium, assembly GCA_038239265.1. Lineage (GTDB taxonomy): Bacteria > Gemmatimonadota > Gemmatimonadetes > Gemmatimonadales > Gemmatimonadaceae > FEN-1250. Next base: position 10,098 of record JBBSEY010000078.1, read on the forward strand.
AGCAGCCACGCCTCCTGATAGACGAGATCGACGGACAAATCTCCGGGCCGATCAAGCTTCCGCGATTCGCTGGCGTTCTTGAGGAAGGCGTGCACTGTGGCAGCGTCACCATTGCTCGCGGCTCGCTGGATGGCGAGCAGGTAATCTCCCGCGCCAGTGACTCTCTGCAGCGACAACGAAGGCGACACCGGATATGCGTTTTCGAGAGCATCGCCTTCGGCGGCGTCACGCATGAGTGCCCGGTCTGCGACAGGAACGAAGCTCTCGAGCGCTCGCTCGATTCGCTGAAGTGAGGCGGCGATACTATCCAGCGGCGCACCGATTGCGGCGTAGCCGAGAAGCGTGCGAGAATTTTCAGCGACGGGGAGTGGCGGTTGCACCAATTGCCCGTTGGTCGCGAAAAAGTGCGTCTTCGGTACTGAGAGTTTGAGTAGCGCCGTCATACGCCGCGTGCGTCCGGTCAACGCAGCGAGCGGAACGATCTCGTCCGCTTCCTCAGGATCGTTGCTCGTGTCTGCTTGCAGAAGCGAGTCGGCGAGTGCGCGGGCACCGGCAAATTCGCCGGAAAGCAGTAGCAACCGCGTCTGCGTAAGCGACAGGCGTCGACGCTGGGCGGAGTCGGTCGCGAGTGCACGCGCCCGAGTCATGGCGGCGATGGCAGATCCGTCGACACCGCTGGCGCCGTTGAGCCGACCCTGCTGCTCGAGTGAGAGCGCCTGCGCCTCGTATGCCTTGGCGCTACGAGGGAATTCATGGACCCAGCCAGCCACGAGCGCATGCAGCAGCTGTCTATTTCGCGCGATCGCTGCCGACGCCGTGGGCGATCTTGCGGCACGCCCGGATGCAATGTCCGGATAGCGATACGGCACGAACGAGAGTGTGTCGTGAGAAAGGCTCGGATATGCCAGCCACATCACGCTGTCGGATGCCGCCGCACCGCGACGAACGCGAAGCTCCGTGTAGAGCAATTCCTGCAGCCGCTCGAATCCCGTTCCGGTAAACGCGCGATAGGTCGAAGGCACAAGTGTGAGCGCTTTCACATATGCCTGAATGGCGCTTGCGTAGCCACTGCGAAACTTGTATCCGGACGGACTCGCGGCGGACTTCACTACGACCGTGTCCCGCGCTCGGCAGTCTCCGAGCCCGTACCATACAGCGAAATTCAGGGAATCCTTGCCGAGAGACAGTTGGTGATAGCGGCTGCAGGCGTCCGCAAAGTCGCCGTTGGCTAGCGAATACAACGCACTCGCGAGCGCGCTGTCGGTGCGCGAGAGACGGTCCGACAATCGAGTTGCCTGTCGCGCGCTCGGCAGCCACTGCGCGGCGTCGACGCCCTGCCATGCCATGACCTGCGCGAGCCAATAATTGGCGTGCGGATACGACGGGTCGAGATCGATGGCAGATTGGAATAGCGCCTGCGCGCTGTCCAGGTCCCATGCGGCGAGAGCTTCATGCGCGCGAAAGTAAGCGGTGAGAGCCGCGATCGAGCGTGTGCCCCGCACACCTTCTGCGCTCGTCGGCAGGATCGCGTGACCCGCGGCGACGTTGGGCACCAGCAGTGTATCCGCGAGCTCGTTGAATCGCTGCTCGGCGTCGCCGAGATCGGTCCGAACCGTCACGGCATATTGCTTGAGTCGTTGGGAGGTGCGTACATCGTAGATGATACCGCGGACCACGATTTGCTCGTGCTCGACCCATACTTCCCCCCAAGCCATGCGGCCCGCGTGAAGGGATCGCGCCGATCGGAGCGCCTCGTTCAACGACATGGGCTCGCCGGTCATGCGCGCCTGCGCGTCGTGCGCCCGCATGTCATCGACCAGCGAGATTCCATCCCACCGCCCGAATGCCTCGTAGAGCAATTGCTGACAATTGTTGCCATCGAGCAGCCCGGGCGCCGCGCCAGCCCGGTGTACGAAGGGAAAGACGACATACAGTTGGGGATCGAGCGGCGCCGGCCGAAAGGCGAAAAAGAACGTGGCCAGGCCGGCGACACCGAGCACGCCGGCGCCCCACCGTGCGGCTGTGGATGCAGCAACTCTGGAGAGCACACCCTTCGGCGGGTCGGGAAGGTGCTCGAGCGCGCCGGAAAATTCCGCGACGCTTTTGAAGCGATCCGATGGCGAAGTGGCCAGCGCCTTCAATAGCGCCGCATCGATCCGCGCCGGCACCTCCGGACGCAACTCTCGAAGCGGACGTACCGAATCCGAGGCGGCCTTCGCGAGCACTGCCATCGCCGTAGAGCCCTCGTGCGGTACTCTGCCCGAGAGCATTTCGTAGATCAC
>JBBSEY010000079.1:0-12297 GCA_038239265.1 Gemmatimonadales bacterium
GACGAGATCTTCTTCGTCGAGTCGCCAGGCTCGCTGGTATCGGGATACTTCACGAATCTGGACAAGACGCGGCGCGAAGGGATCGAGCTGTCCGTCACCAGCTCGTTTCTGCAGGATCGCATTTCATGGTACGCGAACTATGCGTACACGAAAGCGACGTTCCAGAGCGGTGCGCAGATTTTCAGCACGCGTTCGGACAGCAACTTCGTCGACAGCCCGCTCTTCGGCCCGAACACCGTGACGCCGGGGGACGTGATGCCGCTCGTGCCAGCGCATCAGGTGAAAGGCGGCTTCTCCGCGCGACTGCCGAAGGGATTCCGCGCGGGGATCGACGCGCGCTGGATCGGGTCGCAATATCTGCGCGGCGATGAGGGGAACGAGCAGAGGCAGCTCGATTCGTACTATCTCGTGGGTGCACGCGTCGGCTATTCGTATCGCAACTGGGACGTCTCGGGAGTCGTGACCAACGTGCTCGACAACCACGATCCGATGTTCGGCACCTACAACGCGAACGCAGGCACGGGGCAGCTCGAACGCTTTTTCACACCGCTCATCGCGCGCACCTTCGTGTTCAAGATCTCGCGAACGTTCGGCCCCCGCGGTGAGAACGGCGACGGCGACTAGCGCTCAGTCGGCGTACTCGAGAGCACCTTTTGCGTCGCGAAGCATCACGCACGACGTGGACTCCGCGAGCGGGAACTGCAGCGTGGACGGTCCCTCGAGATCGAACGTGATGGCATCGAGGGACTGTCGCACCGCGCGCACCTTGCCGAGGGTGGCAAGGGGCGCTCCGGCGTGCGGCGCGGCACTCGTGTGGATGCGGAGCACCGATCCATCGGCGAAGTGGAGCAGCGCAGCGGCACCATCCCATCCGAGATGCGCGATCGTGCGCCCCCTGATGATCGGCGTGAGCTTCTGATTCCGGACCATGCGGGAGGTCGTCATGGAACCGGCGAGTCGAATTGCGAGCGCGGCGGCGTGTATTTGCGACGCCTGCGACTGCGCGGCTTCCGCGCGTTGGCGGAGGGAGGCTTCGAGTGCACGTAGTTACGATAGCCGATAACCCAGTTGTGCGAAATCACGTATTGCGCCCCGGTGAGATCGATCGTGCCGGCGCACACACGGCGGTGCAGCTCGTTCTCGAGCGCATCCTTCACGTACGCGTTCCACGGGTGCGTTCTGAAGGACTCGGGCCAGAGATTCCGGATCGAGTTCGAGCCGCCGAACTCGAGGCTGATGAGGTGATCGACCTCGTATTCACCAGGCGCGTGCGATCTGATTCCATAGATCGCGTAGGCTTGTCGCTTCACGGCGATCGGCACGCTGCGAACGCGCCTGGTATAGCCGGGGACGCAGATATCGGCAGCAGTGACGGGCAGAGCGGCGCCGGGGGTCAGGAGCGTGTTGGGAACATCCGGGTAGCCCAGCGCGCTGTCGCCGGTGACGAGGGATGGCGTCGCCGGCCGCGCGCCATTGGATGTGGCCGGAGGTGGCGGCGCCGAAGATACCGTGCGGTCGCATGCGATCGAGACGACTACTCCGCTGAGAATGAAGAACGCAGTTGCGACACGGCGCCTCGCGGCCCGATCGTCGTCCGGATGATCCATCATCGATCAAAGCTACGTGAGCGGCGCGCCCTGCGAGCACGGATTGACGAGGTCGAGACGCGGCACGCACATTGGAGAATGGACCCGACCCACTCCGGGCGGGCGCACTCATGATAGGATGCATTCACATGCAACATGCCCGTATCGCTCTCGCTGCCGCCTGCGCGCTCGTCGGCGGCAGCAATGGACTCACCGCGCAAGGCTTCGACGGCATCATCAAGTTCGTATCGTACGAGAACGCCGCCAATCCGGATACGATGACGCAGATCACGAAGGGCTCGAAGATTCGCTTCGAGGGAATGGGCAAGGGCGTGGACAACGAAGGTGGCGCGATGATCATGAATGGCGACACGCGGCTCATTCTTCTTACCGAGCAGAAGATGTACATGGAGCTGCCGGCGAGCCTTGGCGCGAGGGAAGTTGCCAAGGAGAGCTCGAAGCATCGCGGAGTAGCCGAGAAGACGGGGAAGACAGAGGTGGTCGCCGGCGTCCCCTGCAACGTATGGCACTACAAAGGCACGAACGACGATGGCGCCGCGGAAGACGGTGAAGTGTGCATGGCCAAGGGCACCGGCTTCATGGTCAATCGCCTGGCGGGCGGGATGGAGGCTCAGTACTTCGACGCCGGCGGTGCCGCGTTCGTGGCGGAGATGAAGAACGGCGGCGGAATCATGAAGGTCACGGAGAACGGAAAGGTGAAGCTCGTCGCAGTGAAGGTGGAGGCGACGTCGGTGCCGGATGCGATGTTCGCGCCGCCGCCTGGCTACACGAAGATGGGGATGGGTGGAATGGGCGGGCCGCACAAGCCGTGAGTCCGTGGGCGCGGTGGCGCTGGCTCAGCCGCCCGCGCTCGTGTAGCGCTTGAGCGCGATCCGCCACAGCAGGCGGCTCGCGCCGAGCACCGCGAGTCCAACCACCATCGCCCACATGGCGAGGGCGGGGTGCAGTCGACCGGTGAGCGCCGATGCCGGAATGGTGGTGGTCCACGCGATCGGAATGAGATAGACGAAGAGAAAGCGCAGCGCGCCCGGGTACGCCGTTACCGGGTAGCGCGCGGCTTCGAACACGGCGTCGAAGAGCGCGGACATGTTCTCGACCGCGACGAACCAGAAGGCGAGGCTCATCAGCGCCACCCAGATCGAGTACACCACCGCAATCGCGACCGCGAACGTCACCGCGAAGGCGATCAGCTCCCACGCGCTGATCGCTCGCCCGGTCTGCACGAACGCGTACGCCGACACGCCGAGGCCGAGCACGACGTCTGCGAGACGCCACACATCGAGCCGCCGGAAGGAGACGTAGAACTGCGCGTCGACGGGGCGCACGAGCACGAGATCGAGCGCGCCACTGCGAACATCAGTGGGGAGGTGTCCGATCCCCGGGCGCAGCACGCTCTCGACGACGCCGGCGAGCGCATTGAAGATCCCGAGCAGCACCACGACGTCCCAGTATCCCCACCCGCCGAGCTGCGGCGTGTGCCGGAAGTAGAGCGCGACGGTGAGCATCGCCATCGCGAGCCAGAAGATCGTCCCGAGCAGGCTCGCGACGAAATTGCCGCGATACTGCAGCTCCTCGAGCCAATTGAGCTGCCAGAAGGCGCGCAGCACGATGAGCGCTCGAGTGAGTCGCTTCATCCGCCCACCGCTCCGTAGTGCCGGCGTCCGCGCGTCCACACCAGGAGATAGAGCGCGAGCCAGATCGAGAGCCAGATGAGCTGCCCAGCGAAGCCGCGGAGATATTGCCCGGTCGTCGTCACCGCGCCAGTAAGGATCTCCACTGGAAAAGAAAGCACGTACGGGAACCAGAGATACCCGGAGATGTGTGCGATGCGGGGCGGCAACAGCGAGAGCGGCGCGATGCGCCCGGAGAGAAAGAGCGAGAGGCCGAACTGGAGCTCGACCAACGCCGTCGCGCGTGTCGTCCAGAAGGCGAGCAGCCCTGTCGCGTAGCCGTTCAGAAAGCGAATCGCGGCGGCGAGGACGACCGCGAGAATGGTGAGCATCCAGCGCGCGGGGTCGAATGGGACGCGCACGGCGGGCCAGAACAGCGACGCGACGATCCAGGCGGTGAGGATAATGATCGTCGTCGGCACCTTGTAGGCGATGTTGTCGGCGATCGCCTCGTGCACCGGCGCGATCGGACGCGTGAGTCGGTGGTTCATCTCGCCCTCGCGGATCCAGCGATCGATGTTCCACGCGTCCCAGCTCAGCGTCGCCTGATTCACCAGCGCGACTCCGAAGAAGTAGCGTGCGAAGTCCTCGCGCGTGTACCCGTCGACGGCACCGCCGGCAGCGATCGACCACCAGATGCCGAGCGAGATGATGGGCTCGGTCACTCCCCAGATCAGCCAGATGACGATCGATGCACGATACTGCAGATCGACGAGGAAGGCGGAGCGCAGGAGCTCCGCGTACTGATCGCGGAAGGTGGCGAAGGGCGTGCGTGACGAGGCGGGGCTCACGGCGGGCCACGGCGTACATCGGCGCGAACCGCCTCCCCCTCGTCGGCCGCGTCGGGGTCCGTCTCGCCGAACGCGATGCGGATGACCTCCTCGATGGGCGGATCCTGGATCGAGAGGTCCGCGACGTCGAGATCCGTGAGCAGGCGGGTGCTCGCCGCGGTCGCGATCTCCCGCGGCACCTCGAGCGTCGCGCGCGGGGGCGCGTAGTGCGCGACGGTACCGTACTCCTCGAGCCGCGCGCGGGAGACGGTCTCCGAGAGCACGAGCTCGATCCGCTTGATCGGCGCGATCCGCGCGACGAGCTCGGACAGCTCGCCATCATATAGCAGGAGTCCGCGATTGATGATGAGCACCCGCGACGCGAGCGCCGTGACATCGGCCATGTAGTGCGAGGTGAGCAGGATCGTCGCGCCGTGCCGGCGGCGGTATTCTCCGAGGAAGGTGCGAATGGTCTGCTGCGCTTCGAGATCGAGTCCGAGCGTCGGCTCGTCGAGAAAGAGCACCTCGGGCTGATGCAACAGCGCCGCCGCGAGCTCGCACTTCATGCGTTCGCCGAGGGATAGCTGTCGCGCTGGCTTGTCGACGAGATCGCCGAGGACGAGGAGCTCGACGAGCTCGCCGCGGCGCATCGTATAGTCGGCGCGCGACACGCCATAAATCGCGCGATTGAGCCTGAAGGACTCTTCGGGTGGAAGATCCCAGAGGAGCTGTTGCTTGTTTCCGAGTACGAAGGCTATTCGCTGGCGAAAAGGATTTCCGCCGGTCCACGGATCGCGCCCCGCCACCTCTGCCTTTCCCGAGCTGGGGAAGAGCAACCCGGTGAGCATCTTGAGTGTGGTCGTCTTACCGGCGCCGTTGGGACCGAGAAAGGCGACGGCGTCGCCGCGCTCGATTGCGAAGGAGATCGAATCCACCGCGCGCACCTGCCGATAACGGGGACGCGCGAGTGCGGCGAGCGCGCCCTTGATCCCGGGGTCGCGCACCTTCACATCGTACGTCTTGCTCAACTCGGTCGCGACGATGGCACTTGGCATCGCGGAAAGATGCGTCGTGCCGGAGTGTTCGGGCTACGCCCCGGCTGCCTCGACCAGCGCCACCACCTCTCGCACCTTTGGCGACACCACCGGCGAATCCGCGATCGACCCACTGATCGCGTCGACCGTCTTGAGCCCATTCCCCGTGATGCACAGCACCACCTCGGCATCCTTCCCGAATCGTCCCTGCTCGGCCAGCGCCATTGCGCCCGCGAGCGTCGCACCGCCCGCCGTCTCCGTGAAGATCCCCGTCGTCTCCGCCAGCAGCCGAATCGCCGCGACGATACACACATCGCTCACCGCCGCCGACCATCCGCCCGTGCCGCGCATCGCGCGCGCTGCGAACACGCCATCCGCCGGATTCCCGATCGCGATCGACTTCGCGATGGTGTTCGGTACCTGCGGCACGATCGTCTCCCCGCCGCTCTCGACGAGCGTCGTGATCGGCGAGCATCCCGACGCTTGCGCCCCATACAGCCTCGGCGCCTCATCGCTCACCAGCCCCGCTTCGCGAAGCTCGCCGAACGCCTTGTTGAGCTTCGTCAGTAGCGAGCCACCCGCCATCGGCACCACCACCGCGCTCGGCAATCGCCACCCGAGCTGCTCGGCGATCTCGAAGCCCATCGTCTTCGATCCTTCACCATAGTAGCCGCGCAGATTCACGTTCACCATTCCCCAGCCGAATCGATCCGCGAGCTGCGCACACAGGCGATTCACATCGTCATAGTGCCCGCGCACGCGCACGAGATTCGGCGAGTACACCGCAGTGCCGAGTACTTTTGCGTGCTCGAGATTGTCGGGGATGAAAATCCACGCGGGTAGCCCCGCCCGTGCAGCCTGCGCCGCCACGGCATTGGCGAGATTTCCCGTCGACGCGCAGCCCACGGTGGTGAGTCCGAGCGCAACCGCGGCATTGATCGCCGATGCGACCACGCGATCCTTGAACGACAGCGACGGATGCGACACCGCATCGTTCTTGATCCAGAGCCTCGCGACGCCGAGCTTGTCCGCGAGGCGCGGCGCATCGACCAGCGGCGTGAAGCCCGTGTCCTGCGAGAGCGTGGGTGTGCCCTCGAACGGTAGCCACTCGCGGTACCGCCACATCGACGGCGCGCGCGAAGCAATCTCCGCGCGTGTCGGGAAGCGACGCGACTCCGGGTACATTGGCTCGAGCGGGCCCAGACACTTTCCGCAAATCGCTTCGGGCGCTGCCTCGAACTCGGCGCCGCACACTTTGCAGTGCTGGGGCAGCGTTCGTACGGAGGGAAGCGAAGAGTAGGCGCCGCGCGCCGGGAGCTCTGCCGTATGCATGGCCGCTGCTAATACTTGGGCGTGGACGGATCCACGTCGTCGCTCCAGCGCGTGATGCCGCCGGCGAGGTTCCACACCTTTCTGAACCCGGACGCCTGGAGCTGCTGCACGGCCTTTGCGCTGCGCCCGCCCATCTTGCAGTGCACGACGATGTCGCGCGCACTGTCGAGCGTCGGCAGCTCGTTCACCAGTGTCGCCAGTGGAATGAGCCGCGCGCCGGGGATGCGCGCGATCTCCCACTCGTGCGGCTCGCGCACATCGATGAGGTCGAAGTCGTCGCCGCGCGCGATACGCTCCGCCAGCTGCACCGGCGTGATCTCGGGCACCGCACTCTGCGCCGCCGCGTCGTCGGCCGCTGCCTGGCGCACGCCACAGAACTCCTCGTAGTCGATGAGCTCCGTGATCTCGTGCGTGCCGCACGCGGGGCACGTTGGATCCTTGCGCAGCTTGAGCGTCCGGAAGCTCATCTTGAGCGCATCGATCAGCAACAGTCGTCCCGCGAGCGATTCGCCGATGCCGAGGATGAGCTTGAGCGCCTCCGTCGTCTGAATCGTGCCGACGATGCCAGGCAGCACGCCAAGCACGCCCCCTTCGGCGCAGCTCGGCACGAGCCCCGGAGGTGGCGGCTCGCGGAAGAGGCAGCGGTAGCACGGCGCATCCCCCGTCGCGAACACCGACGCCTGCCCCTCGAAGCGATAGATGCTCCCGTACACGTTCGGCTTACCGAGGATGACGCATGCATCGTTGACGAGATAGCGCGTCTGGAAGTTGTCGGTGCCGTCGACGACGATGTCGTAGGTGCCGATGATCTCGAGCGCGTTGCGAGATGTCAGCGGCGTCTCGTGCGCCTCGACCTTCACGTTTGGATTGAGATCCTCGATGCGGTCGCGCGCGGAGTCGAGCTTTCGCTTGCCGATCGTGCGCGTGCCGTGGATGATCTGGCGCTGGAGATTCGTCGCGTCGACGACATCGAAGTCGACGAGGCCGAGCGTGCCGACGCCGGCCGCGGACAGATAGAGCGCGGCGGGGGAGCCGAGACCGCCGACACCGACCAACAGCACGCGCGCCTGCTTCAGCTTCTTCTGCCCCTCGAGCCCCACCTCGGGAAGGATGAGGTGGCGGCTGTAGCGGAAGATCTCTTCGTTCGAGAGCTCCGATGGCGATGTCGTGGTGGTCGTCATGGGATCAACCTCCGGCGATCGCCGGAACGATGGTCAGCTCGTCGCCATCCTTCACCGGCGACTCGAAGCTTCCCGTGAAGCGAATGTCCTCATCGTTCAAATAAAACGTGACGAAGGCGTACGGGTCGCCCTTCTCATCGCGGAGGCGCGGCGCGAGCTCCGGATAGCGCCCGGCAATGTTCGCGACGACCTGACCGACCGTGTTGCCCTCCGAGCGAAGGGTGCCGCTGTCGGCGAGGCGGGCGAGTACCGTGGGAAGAAAGAGAGTGACGGCCATACGAACCTCGGAGCGAGACGTGAACGAAACGAAAATCAGAAGGTGCGGTGCAAAGGTGCTTCGGAGCAGCTAACTGGCGAGCGAGCAAAAACAGTCGCGGACGAGCGTGAGCGCCTTGTCGAGATCCGCACGGCCCGTCGCGAACGAGAGTCGCAGATACCCTTCACCCGCGGCGCCGAACGCGGTGCCGGGAAGAAGCGCTACTCCGTATTCGTGGAGGAGCTTCGACGCGAGCTGCGCTGACGTGATCCCGGCGGCGTTGATCGCCTCCGACACGTTGGGGAAAGCGTAGAACGCGCCGGCTGGCGCATCGATGCGCACGCCGGGGATCGCGGCGAGGCGATCCGACACGAGCGCGCGACGTGCCGCGAACTCGTTGATCATCGAGTGCAATGGCTCCTGCGTGCCGGTGAGCGCGGCGATGCCGGCGCGCTGTACGAATGCGGGGACGCACGCGTGATCGTTGAGCGCGAGCAGCGCGAAGCGTGACGCGAGCGGGGTGGGGAGCAGCCCGTATCCGAGCCGCCACCCGGTCATGGCGTACGCCTTCGAGAAGCCGTCGACGAGAATGCAGCGCTCGCGCATCCCGGGAAGCGTGAGGATCGACGGAACCGGCGTCGCGCCGTAGTCGAACGGGCGATAGATCTCGTCGACGATCACGATCAGATCGTTCGCCTCGGCCAGCTGCGCGAGCGCCGCAAGTCGCTCGGCGTCGATCACACCGCCCGTGGGATTTTGCGGCGTGTTGAGAAAGAGCACGCGCGTGCGCGAGGTGATCGACGCTTCGATCGCATCGACATCGGGCGCGAAGGCGCTCGACGAGTCGAGGCGATAGGTGACGGGGCGCCCCCCCGCGAAGCGGATGGCTGAGTCGTAGATCGGGTACGAGGGGTCGGGGAGGAGCGCCTCGTCGCCATTCTCGAGCAGTGCGAGCGCAGCGTAGAGCAGGATCGGTTTCGATCCGGGAGTGACGACGATGTCGTCGGGAGACGCGTTGATCCCGTGCGTCGCGAGGTGGTTCGCGATGGCGACGCGGAGCTCGAGGATTCCACCCGCGGGGCCGTACTTGGTCTCGCCGTTCTGCAGCGCGCGCACGCCGGCCTCGACGATGTGCGGTGCCGTTGGAAAGTCGGGCTCCCCGATTTCGAGGTGGAGAATGTGCCGCCCCTTCCGCTCGAGTGCGCGCGCACTCGCGAGAACCTCGAAGGCTCCTTCCGAACGAAGGCCGTCGATTCGTGACGCGATCGGGAGCTGCACTGCGGTTGGGCTGACTGTGGTCATCGGCTCGTGAGGTACGGATGCAAAAAATCCCGGGGGCACTGCCACCGGGAGGTTCGCGTTTTAGCATTTGTTTAACGTGGCTGCAATAGGCGGCAAATTACCACGGGCTCTTCGATTGTGATTTCAGGTTAGCATCCCCCGGCGCAGACGTCAAGGGATTTGATTGCTATACGCTCGCGGCGGTCGCATCTTGGGCCTCGCGAGCACTGGGGCGCGCGTACACACGCATAAGTCGGGAATCGGAGAAGGCACGATGGCTGAGCCCAACGTCGCCCAGGGTCAGCTCGAGGGGGAGGGGATGGAGCGCACGCTCACGCGCGAGCACTATCTCTCCCCTGAGCTGTTCGCGCGCGAGAAGGAGCGGATCTTCACGCGCGACTGGTTCCAGGCCGGGCGCGAAGAAGACGTGCCGACGCCAGGGAGCTATCTCGTCGTGGACGTCGTGGGGGAGAGCGTGCTCGTCGTGCGCACGCGCGAGGGAGCGCTCCGCGCCTACTATAACGTATGCAGGCATCGCGGATGCCAGCTCGTGCTCACGGGAACCGATAGCACTGGCTGCGCACCCGAGCTCGCTGGATCGTTCGGCAGCGGGATCAAGTGCCCGTACCACGCGTGGACGTACACGCTCGATGGCGTGCTCCGCACGGCGCCGTATCTCGACGAAGGCGCCGGTGTGCGCAAGGACGAGCTCTCCCTCTACTCTGTTGGGATCGATACGTGGGGGGGATTCTTCTTTCTCAATCTCGTGCCGGGGGAAGCGGCTGCTCACGGCCACACCCTCCGGGCGCAGATCGGCGAGGCGGCGACGCGGCTCGCGAACTACCCGCTCGACGATCTTCGTCGCGTGAGACGCATCACCTACGAGGTCGCCGCCAACTGGAAGGTGATGCTCGAGAATTACAACGAGTGCTACCACTGCGCCGGCGTGCATCCCGAGCTCTGCAAGGTGGTGCCCGGTTTCAAGGTGCGCGGCGGCTCTGCGCTCGACTGGGAGCGCGGGATCGAGCACGCCGAAGGGGCGTGGACGTTCACGCACAGCGGCACGAGCGTGCGCGAGCCGTTTCCGGGACTGAGCGAGGACGAGCGCGTGCGACACAAGGGTGAGCTCATCTATCCGAACTTCATGATCAGCCTCTCGGCCGATCATGTTGCTGCGTTCACGGTGTGGCCGCGCAGCGCCGAGCACACGACGATCGACTGCGACTTTCTCTTTCATCCGGGGGAGATCGCGAAGCCGGGCTTCGATCCGTCCGACGCCGTCGATTTCTGGGATCTCGTGAATCGTCAGGACTGGGCGATCTGCGAGGGCGTGCAGCGCGGGATGCGGAGCCGCGTGTTCGCGTCGGGCTTCTACGCGCCGATGGAAAGCTTCAGCCTCGACATCCGCCGCTACGTTGGCGAGCGCCTCGGAAACCCGGGCAAATGAAGCGCGATTACGAATACATCGTTCTCGGACTTGGCGGGCTGGGAAGCGGCGCGGCGTACTGGCTCTCGCGGAAGGCGGGGGCGGAGGTGCTCGGGATCGAGCAGTTCGAGATCGGCCACGTGCGCGGCGAGAGTCAGGACCATTCGCGCATCATCCGGCTCTCCTATCACAACGTGGCGTACGTCAAGCTGGCGAAGCTCGCCTACGATGCGTGGAAAACGCTCGAGCGCGAAAGCGGTGATCAGGTGGTGCTCAAGACCGGTGGGCTTGATCTCGCGAAGCAGGACACGAAGATCCCGCTCGACACGTATCGCAGCGCGATGAGCGCATGCAACGTGGAGTACGAGGATCTCGATGCGGACGAAATCATGAAACGGTGGCCGCAGTTCACGCTCTCCGATGACATCGAGGGCTTGTTCCAGGAGGACGGCGGGATCGCGATGGCCGCGCGCGCGAACGCGGCGCACCAGAAGATGGCTCGCGCCAACGGCGCCACGCTTATCGAGAACACGCCGGTTACGAACATCACGGCAAGCGGGAACGAGGTGAGGGTCGGCACGCCGAGCGGAACGTTCACGTGCCGAAAGCTCGTGATTGCGGCCGGTCCGTGGTCCAACCGCGCGCTTGGGTTTCTCGGCGTCGAGCTCCCGCTCGAGGTCACGCGCGAGCAGGTGACGTACTTCGCGGCAAAGCGCCCCGAGGAATTTGCGCCGGACCGATTCCCGGTGTGGATCTGGATGGACGATCCGTGTTTCTATGGCTTCCCGACGTTCGGGGAAGCGGGACCGAAGGCGGCGCAGGACGCGGGCGGGAAGCCGACGACGGCGGATACGCGCGACTTCGAAGTGGACGCGGAGAATCTGCGCGGCGTGGAGGACTTTCTCTCGCGCTACATCCCTGGCGCGCTGGGGCCGATCCTCTACACGAAGACGTGCCTCTACACGCTGACGCCGGATCGGGACTTCGTGATCGATACCGTGCCGGGGCACGAGAACGTCGCGGTCGCGATCGGCGCGGGACACGCATTCAAGTTCGCGTCCCAGATCGGGCGATTGTTGTCGGAGCTCGCGCTCGACGGCACGTCGACGATCGATCTCGAGCCGTTCGCGCTCGATCGTCCAATTCTCACGATGAAGAATCCCCCGAAGAACTACATGCAGTGACCGCGGTCGAAAATGTGAGGGCGAACGAAGCGCCGGTGGCGCATCTCGCGCGCGCGATGGGCTTTCGCGATCTCGTCCTCTTCTATCTCGTCACGGGGTTCAGCCTTCGCTGGATTGCACCGGCCGCCGCTGCGGGGCCGAGCTCGGTGGTCATCTGGATCATGGCGGCACTCGCCTTCTACATGCCGATGATGTTCACCGTGCTCGAGCTCTCCTCGCGCTATCCGGAAGAAGGGGGGCTGTATGCATGGACGCGGCGCGCCTTCGGCGAGTTCCCGGGCTATCTCTCGGGCTATTCGTACTGGACGTCGAATCTTCCGTACTTCCCCAGCCTCTTTTACTTCACCGCCGCGAACGCACTCTTCATTTTCGGCCACCGCTACGACGCGCTGCAGGGCAGCCAATCGTACTTCATCATCTTCTCGCTGATCGCGCTCGCAATTGCGGTTGGGCTGAACGTCGTCGGGCTTAGCGTGGGGAAGTGGCTGCACAACGCGGGCGCCGTCGGACTCTGGGTGCCGGGGATCGTGCTCGTGGGCATGGGTGTCGCCTCCGC